>NZ_QKLE01000042.1:0-14973 GCF_003224275.1 Curtobacterium sp. MCSS17_011
ATCCCCGAGGGGCTCATCGAGTGGAAGCAGTCCCCGGGCATGGCGAACAGCCGCGGTAGCCACCGCCACCGCCACCGCCACCGAAGCCGCCGTCGCGCTTGGCGTTCAGGGCGCGGGGCTGCGTGCCACCGCGGCTGTTCGCCATGCCCGGGGACTGCTTCCACTCGATGAGCCCCTCGGGGATCTCCTGCAGGAAGCGCGAGGGCATCGCCACGTTGACGTCGCCGAACTGGGCACGGGTCATCGCGAGGGACAGGAACAGGACCTTCTTGGCGCGGGTGATGCCCACGTAGAACAGCCGGCGCTCTTCCGACGGGCCGCCGGGTTCGTTGGCGGACATCCGGTGCGGCAGCAGGTCTTCCTCGACGCCGGTCAGGAACACCGCGTCGTACTCCAAGCCCTTCGCGGTGTGCAGCGTCATCAGCGACACCGTGCCCGACGAGTCGTCGAGCTCGTCCGCCGCGGCGACCAGCGAGACCTCGGTCAGGAAGTCCGACAGCGTGCCCTCGGGGTTGTTCTTCTGGAACTCCCGCGTGACGGCGACGAGCTCGTCGATGTTGTCAGCGCGGGCGGCGTCCTGCGCGTCGGGCGACTTCCGCAGGTTGTCGAGCAGCCCGGAGCCGTCGAGCAGCTGCGTCAGGGTGTCGACCACCGGCTGCGTCGGGGCCTTCTCGGACACGGCGTCGAGCAGCGCCGCGAACTCCGTGATGGCGTTCCGCACCTTCGGGCCGAACCCGAGCTCACCCGCGTGCCGCAGGGCGTCGCGCATCGTGGTCTCGTGCTCGTCGGCGTAGCGCTGCAGCGTGGTCTCGGTGACCGAGCCGATGCCGCGCTTGGGCACGTTGAGGATGCGGCGCAGGGCCATCGGGTCGGCCGGGTTGGCGACCGTGATCAGGTACGCCATGGCGTCCTTGATCTCGGCGCGCTCGTAGAACTTGGTGCCGCCGAGCACCCGGTACGGGATCGCCGCACGGACGAAGATCTCCTCCAGCGCACGGGTCTGCGAGTTGGTCCGGTAGAACACCGCCATGTCGCGGTAGTCCATGCCGTCTTCACGCAGGCGCTGGATCTCGTCGGCGACGAACTGCGCCTCGTCGTGGCCGGTGTACCCGGTGAAGCCGACGATCTTCTCGCCGGCGCCGACGTCGGTGAACAGGCTCTTCGCCTGGCGGTCGAAGTTGTTCGCGATGACGGCGTTCGCCGCGTCGAGGATGTTCTGCGTCGAGCGGTAGTTCTGCTCGAGCAGGATCGTCTTGGAGTTCGGGAAGTCCCGCTCGAACTCGACGATGTTGCGGATGTCCGCCCCGCGGAACGCGTAGATCGACTGGTCGGAGTCGCCGACCACCGTCAGGGACGCGGGGGCGATCGACCCGTCGGTCTCCCGCATCCGGGCGACGTGCTGGCCGGAGTCCTCGAGCTTGTCGACCTGTTCGACCGGGACCGGGCGGGTGAGCTCGCGGATCAGGGCGTACTGGGCGTGGTTCGTGTCCTGGTACTCGTCGACCAGGATGTAGCGGAAGCGGCGCTGGTACAGGGCGGCGACGTCCGGGAAGGCCCGGAACAGGAACACCGTCTGGCCGATCAGGTCGTCGAAGTCGAACGCGTTCGCCCGGCGGAGTTCGTTCGTGTAGCGCCGGAACACCTCGGTGAACATGACTTCTTGCGGGTCGTTCACGTTGATGTTGCGCGCGTAGGTGTCGATGTCCTGCAGCTCGTTCTTGAGCTTCGAGATCTTCGATGCCGCGGCACCGACGGTCAGCCCGAGCGAGTCGGCTTCGAGCTCCTTGATGATCCGCTTCAGCAGCGCCTTGGAGTCTGCGGAGTCGTAGATGGTGAACGACTGCGGGAACCCGAACCGCTCGGCTTCGCGCCGCAGGATGCGCACGCACGCCGAGTGGAACGTGGAGATCCACATCCCCTCGGCCTCGCCACCGACCAGGGCCCGGACGCGCTCGCGCATCTCGGCCGCGGCCTTGTTCGTGAACGTGATCGCCAGGATCTGCGACGGCCAGGCTTCGCGGTTGGCGAGCAGCAGCGCGATGCGGCGGGTGAGCACGCTCGTCTTGCCGGAACCGGCACCGGCCACGATCAGCAGGGACTCGCCGCGGTACTCGACGGCTTCCTTCTGCTGGGGGTTCAGACCCGCGGTGAACGGGTCTTCGTACGCGCGGGCACCGGCGCCCGGCTCGGGCGTCGATTCGAAGGGGTCGAGCACGATCGTCATGTCCGGGACAGTCTAGGCGGGACCCCCGACAGCGGACCGGGCGAGCACCGCCAGGTCGGGGTGGTCGGCGAACACCCCGTCGAGTCCGGTCCGGATCACGGACGTGAACCAGCGCTCCCAGTCGCCGAACGCCGCGACGTCACCACCGCGACGCAACGGCGACGGCAGGAACCGGTTCTCCGGCCTGAGGGTCCACGTGTACACCGCGAGTCCGGCGGCATGAGCGCGGTCGACGATCGCGCTGCGCACCGGCGTCGGGTCGTCGAGTGCGACGCTGTCGACGCCGGCCATCAGGGTGCCGAGGTCGACGCTGATGCCGTGGAACTCGGTCGCGAACGACGCGAGCGCGTCCTCGGAGCGCTCGGCGGCGTAGGTGGGGGCGAGCGACCCGTGGGACGCGACCTCGTCCGCGGCGCTGCCACGGGCCTCCTGGAGGTACACGAGCCGACCACCGGTCCCCCGCTCGCGCAGGTCGCGCAGCACGCCCTTCTCGAAGCTCTCCACCGTGAGCCGCTCGTCCTGCCGCCACCCGGCCTCGCCGAGCGCGGCGTCGACGAGTGCACCCATCGGGAACCCGGCGCGGTCGAAGTACGCGGCGTGCTTGACCTCGGCGACGAGCCCGACCGGGCGGGACGCCGCGTCGAGGATCGCGAGCAGGTCGACGAGCCGCACGATGGGCTGCGCACCGTCGTGCTCGGCGGATCCCGGCCGCAACACCGGCAGCCGCTCGCGGGTGCGGAGCGTCTGCAGCTCGGCCCACGTGAAGTCCTCGGTGAACCAGCCGGTCAGGGTCTGGCCGTCGACGGTCTTCGTCGTGCGCAGGTGTCGGAACTCGGGGTGGTCGGCGACGTCCGTGGTGCCCGAGACCTCGTTCTCGTGCCGGAGCACCAGCACGCCGTCCTTCGTGGGCACCAGGTCCGGTTCGATCGCGTCGGCGCCGAGTTCGATCGCGAGGTCGTACGCGCTCCGCGAGTGCTCGGGACGGTAGCCGGACGCACCGCGGTGGGCGATCACGAGGGTCATGGCGCGACCCTACTTGCCGCGGGTGACCAGCGCTGCGCCTGTGTCGCGGGACACACCCGTCGCTCCGGGGGCCGTCGTTCCCAGGGACGGCGCTGAGCATCACCGCATGACCGTCCGTTCGCTCTCCACCGCCGTCGAGGCCCGGATCGACCGGGCAGCACGCCGTCTGCTCGACGCCGGGCACCAACCGCACCGGCCCGTCCGGGTGTTCGTCACCGAGTTCCTGGTGTTCGGCGCGAAGCAGGCCTGGGCGTGCGCGTTCGGGGCGCTGCTGCTCGCGACGATGGCCGTGGTGCACCTGACCGTGCCGGCGGCGATGCGGAACGACGTCCTGACGATCGCGGCTGTGCTGCTGCAGGTCGGGATGCTCGTGTTCGGGCTCGAGACCGCGCGCGAACTCCGGGTCGTCCTGCTGTTCCACGTCGTCGGCACGGTGATGGAGGTGTTCAAGACCCACATGGGCTCGTGGACCTACGCGCCGGGTGGGCTGTTCGTCGTCGCCGGGGTGCCGCTGTTCTCGGGGTTCATGTACGGCGCGGTCGGGTCGTACATGGTGCGGGTGTACCGGCTGTTCGACCTGCGGTTCGACCGGTACCCGCGGCAGTGGCTGCTGGCGGTCGTGGCGGGCGGGATCTACCTGAACTTCTTCGGCCACCACTTCGTCGCCGACGCCCGGTACGTGTTGCTCGCGCTCGTGCTGCTTTTCTTCGCCCGCACGACCATGCACGTGCGGATCCACCGGGCGACGCTGCGGATGCCCGTGCTCGTCGCGATGGGCCTCGTCGCGGTGTTCATCTGGGCTGCGGAGAACGTCGCGACCTGGGCCGGGGCGTGGAGCTACCCGGCACAGCTCGCGGCGTGGCAGCCGGTGGCACCGACGAAGATCGTGGCGTGGTTCCTGCTCATGACGATCTCGGTCGCCCTCGTCACCTGGCTGTACCCGGCGCTGCCGTCCGGACGGGCGGACTCGGCGGGCTCGACGGGCTCGACGGGCTCGACGGCGGACTCTCGACGTCCTCGGGGCGCGCGTGCAGCGGGCGACCCTAGGCTTCCATCGTCGGGGCCTTCCGGGCCCGCGTCCGCTCGCCGCGAATCCTCAGCCTTCCGCGACCGAGCGCCCCTAGGCTGAGAGGACTCGAATCTCCTAGGAAGAGGACACCATGGCCTTCAAGCCCGGTTTCGACCAGTCCCCCGCCTTCAACGCACAGGGGGCAAACACCTGGGGCGGGCGCGGTGCTGGTCAGCAGCAGGCCGGCTGGGGACAGACCCCGCAGCAGGCCCAGGGCGGCATGACCCCCGAGCAGCTGCAGTACATGTACGACCGTCCGACTGCGTCCCCGGTGGACACCGACCGCATGTCGTACGAAGACACCATCGTCAAGACGCTGCTCGCGTTCGGCGTGCTCGTCGTCGGCGCGGTGGCCGGTTGGAACCTGCCGCCGGTCGTCTGGGTCGTCGGCGCGCTCGTCGGGTTCGTCCTGGCGCTCGTCAACACCTTCAAGAAGAAGCCGTCGCCGGGTCTGATCCTGACGTACGCGTTCTTCGAGGGGCTGTTCGTCGGCGGTATCTCGAACTACTTCCAGACCGCGTTCCCCCAGGCAGACGGCATCGTCGCGCAGGCCGTGTTCGGCACGCTCGGTGTGTTCTTCGTCACCCTGCTCCTGTTCCGCTCGGGCAAGGTCCGCGCGACCCCGAAGGCCACGCGCTTCTTCCTGATCGCGATGGTCGGGTACATGGCGTTCTCGCTCGTCAACCTGGTCCTGATGTGGACCGGCGTGACGCAGAGCGCGTTCGGCCTGATGGGCGTGACGCTGTTCGGCATCCCGCTCGGTGTCCTCATCGGCGTGTTCGTCGTGCTGATGGCCGCGTACTCGTTGATCCTCGACTTCGACCAGATCAAGACCGGTGTCGAGCGCGGCGCACCCCGCATCTACGCCTGGACCGCGGCGTTCGGCCTCATCGTGACGCTCGTCTGGCTGTACCTCGAGATTCTGCGCATCCTCGCGATCATCGCGAGTAGCTCGCGCAACTAGTACCACCGCACACGCGAAGGGCCCCGGCGATGCCGGGGCCCTTCGTCGTTCCCGGGCCGTGGTGCCGGCAGGAGCGGCGGGGCCCGGCGGCGGGGCCCCGAGGTCACAACACCCCGCCGGTCGCCCGCCGATTGGTCACGAAGTGTCGTCCAGGCAGGGGCCAGCCGACAGTTCGTGGTCGCTCGGCACCGGGCCCGCGGGGTGTTGTGACCACTCGACGGCCCTCGGCAGTACCCACGACCTCGGCAGCGCCGCCCCCGGACGCACGAAGGCCCGGCACGCGCGACGCGTGCCGGGCCTTCCGTGGCTCAGGGGAGCCCTACTCCCACTCGATCGTCCCCGGCGGCTTCGACGTGACGTCGAGCACCACCCGGTTGACGTCGGGCACCTCGTTCGTGATGCGGTTCGAGATCTTCGCGAGGGTGTCGTACGGCAGACGCGTCCAGTCGGCGGTCATGGCGTCCTCGGACGAGACCGGACGGAGCACGATCGGGTGCCCGTAGGTCCGGCCGTCGCCCTGCACACCCACCGAGCGGACGTCCGCGAGCAGCACGACCGGGCACTGCCAGATCTCCTGGTCGAGGCCGGCCGCCGTGAGCTCTTCGCGGGCGATCTTGTCGGCCGCGCGGAGCAGTTCGAGCCGCTCCTTCGTGACCTCGCCGACGATGCGGATGCCCAGGCCCGGGCCGGGGAACGGCTGTCGACCGACGATGACCTCGGGCAGCCCGAGCTCGCGACCGACCGCGCGGACCTCGTCCTTGAACAGGGTGCGCAGCGGCTCGACGAGCTCGAACGTCATGTCCTCGGGCAGGCCGCCGACGTTGTGGTGCGACTTGATGTTCGCGGTGCCTGCTCCGCCACCGGACTCGACGACGTCGGGGTAGAGCGTGCCCTGCACGAGGAACTTGACCTCGGCATCGGAGTCGGAAGCCTGCGCCTCGAGCACGAGTGCCTCGGCCGCGCCCTCGAACGTGCGGATGAACTCGCGCCCGATGATCTTGCGCTTCTGCTCGGGGTCGCTCACGCCGGCGAGGGCGTCGAGGAACTGCTGCTCGGCGTCGATCGTGATGAGCCGGACACCGGTGGAGGCGACGTAGTCCTCTTCCACCTGCTTGCGCTCGTCGGCACGCAGGAGCCCGTGGTCGACGAAGACGCAGGTCAGCTGGTCGCCGACGGCCTTGTGCACCAGGGCTGCGGCGACGGCGGAGTCGACACCACCGGAGAGCCCGGCGATGACCCGTGCGGAGCCGACCTGCTCGCGGATGCGGGCGACCTGCTCCTCGATGACGTTGCTGGAGTTCCAGTCACCGGGCAGGCCAGCGGCACGGTGCAGGAAGTTCTCGAGCACGGCCTGGCCGTACACGGAGTGCTTCACCTCGGGGTGCCACTGCACGCCGTAGAGCTTGCGCTCGTCGGACGCGAACGCCGCGACGGGCGTCGATGCGCTCGAGGCGAGCACCTCGAAGCCGGCCGGTGCCTTGGCCACGGAGTCGCCGTGCGACATCCACGTCACCTGGTCCGCCGGCTGGTCGCCGAGCAGGGTGCTGGTGCCGGGCACGAGCGTCACGTCGGTGGCGCCGTACTCGCGCAGACCGGTGTTCGCGACCTCGCCACCGAGGGCGGTCGCCATGGCCTGGAAGCCGTAGCAGATGCCGAGCACGGGGACGCCGAGGTCGAGGATGTCACCGTCGAGCGACGGCGCGCCTTCTTCGTACACGGACGACGGACCGCCGGACAGCACGATGGCGGCCGGGTCCTTGGCGCGGATCTCGTCCGCGGTGATGGAGTGCGGCACGATCTCGCTGTAGACGTTCGCTTCACGGACCCGACGCGCGATGAGCTGCGCGTACTGGGCCCCGAAGTCGACGACGAGGACGGGACGCTGTTCGGTCTCGCTCACCGAGCGGCCTCCTTCTCACGCTGCTGGGCAGCGATCAGCTCGTGGTAGGTGTCCATGGCCTGCTGCTGCATGCGGTGTTCGACCACGAAGGACATGAACGGGATGATGCCCCCGAGGGCGATGAGCAGGAAGCGCGACGGCCTCCAGCGCATGATGCTCCACAGACGGAAGTCCGTGAAGAGGTAGAGCACGTACAGCCAGCCGTGGGCGATGAGGATCGCGATCGACAGGTTGAACGTGCCCGGGGTCTCGCCCGCCGTGCCGTTGGGCACGAAGAACGGACCGTTGCCGAGCTGCATCTCGAGCTGCAGCGGCGTGTACTTGATGATGACCTCGACCACCAGGGCGAGCAGTAGCACACCGGTGATGTACGCCGAGACGCGGTACCACTTCACCGCCCCCGGGATCTTGGGGATGTCACGGGTTCGGACGGTCAGGGCCATGCCGGCAATCCTACCGTCGGAGCGCGTCGGCTTCGGTGGCGAGCGCTGCCTCGCGCTCCTCTTCCTGCTCGCGCTCCCAGGCGTCCTTCACGAACCGGTACCAGAGGAACACGGCGAAGCCGGCGAAGACGACCCACTCGATCGCGTAGAACAGGTTGAGCCAGTCGAACTGGACCTCGCGCGACGGTGCACGGTCGGCGATGGTGCCGAGGTCGGCGGCCTTCGCGGTGGTGCCGTCGGCGACGACGTACCCGAGGTACATGCGGTCGTCGAAGGCCTGCCAGGTGTTCACGAACCGGGCGGGGGCGACGGCGGAGTACTCGGCGTCCTTGTAGGCGTCCTGGTCGGGCGACTCGGCCGGGTAGTAGCGACCCTGGATCGTGAGCGTCTGCCCGTCCGCCAGGCGCTCGCCCCCGGCGACGGCGGCCGCCCGCTGGTCGGACCACCCGATCACGACCGGGAGGCTCGCCCCACCGTCCGAGTCCACCAGGTGCCCGACGGTCTGGTACTTCCCACCCCCGGTGCGGCCCGTCAGGACAGTGGTGTCGTCCGCGACGAAGGTCCCGCTGACGGTGACCTTCTGCCCGGCGAGACTCTCACTGACGGGGCGCTCGGGGGTGGTGACCGCCTCGAGCGTGCGGCGGGTCTCGGTGGTCGCCGGCAGGGGCTTGCCGTTGGCGATGGACCGCTCGAGCTGCCACTTGCCCAGCCCGGCGAACACCGCCGCCAGCACGAGCGCCAGCAACAGCAGCGCGATCCACCTCGGTCGTCGGGCAACGGCCCACATCTGTATCAGTACTCCGGATCGCGCTGTCGGACCGGGCGTTCGGGGCGCTCGGCGGGGATCTCGACCGGCGACGTCACGGGTGTGGACGTCGTCTCGGGCCCCTCATTCTCTCGCTCGTCCCTGCCAGCGGCCTCCACGAGGGCGAACTCCTCGGCGAACTGGCGATCCCGCTCGGCCTTCCGTGCCGCGGCGATGGCGTCCGCCTCGGCCTCGGCCGCTTCGGCACTCTCGGCGGCGGCTGCTGCGGCGACGGCACGTCGGCCACCCAGGCGCCCGCGCAGGCGGATGAGCCGACCCGGGCGCACCACGAGGCGGCCGATCCGGTCCGAGTTCACCGCGAGCAGCGGCCCGAGGACGGCCATGCAGAGGACGTAGAGGCCAGCGAAGGCGGTGATCCGCGCCTCCAGCCCGGCGGCAGCCGAGAGCGTCGCGAGGATCAACGCGAACTCGCCGCGGTTCACCAGGATGACGGCGGTGTTGATGCCCTGCTGGGCGTTGAAGCCGTTCATCCGTGCGACGATCTGGCCGGCGACCGCGTTGAGCACGACGGTCATGCCGATGGCGCCGAGGACGGGCCAGAGCACCTCGCCGAAGGTCGACAGGTCGAGGCCGAGCCCGAAGTTGACGAAGAAGAACGCGGCGAAGACGTCGCGCATCGGCAGGGCGAGCTGTTCGATGCGGTCGCGGTACCGGGTCGCCCCGCAGAGCAGGCCGATGACGAAGGCACCGATGGCGTCGGTCACGCCGAGCAGGTCGCCGATGCCGCCGAACATGACCGCGAGTCCGAAGAACAGCACCGTGAACAGCTCGTCGTCACGGGTGGCGAAGATCTTCGAGACCCACTTGCCCGCGAAGCGCGCGAGCGTGAACATCACGATGAGGAACCCGAACGCGAGTGCCAGCTTGCCGACGACGGCCCAGACGTTGGTGTCGCCGGACAGCACGACGGAGACGATCGCCAGGTAGACGGCGATGAAGACGTCCTCGATCACGGTGACGCCGAGGATCATCGGGGTCTCGTCGTTCGCCAGGCGCCGGAGCTCGATGAGGAGCTTCGTCACGATGGCACTCGACGACGTGGCCGTCATGCCCGCGATGATCAGGGCTTCACGGGTGCCCCAGCCGAGCGAGAACCCGAAGGCGAACCCGACGCCCATGTTGATGACGACGTAGGTGCCGCCCGACACCAGGAGCTTGCCGGCGTTGCCGTAGAACTCCTCTTGGTCGAACTCGAGCCCGAGGTTGAACAGGAGCAGGATGAGCCCGAAGGTCGCGATGAGCTCGATCGTGTGGGACTCGACGCTCAGCCCGAACCACGGCGTGTTCGGACTCGCGACGAGCCCGACCACCATGTAGATCGGGATGGCGGGCAGACCGATGGTCTTGCCGAGCCGGCCCAGGACGTAGGCGATGACGAAGAGCACACCGATGGTGAGCAGCTCACCACCCAGGTGCATGCGCTAGCTCTTCCGCGGGGCCTCGGCCGAGGCGGCCGCAAGCTCTCCGCTGCGGTAGAAGGAGAACGCCTTGGCGACCTTCTCGGGGGAACCGGCGACGACGATCGTGTCTCCGGGGAAGACGACGAAGTCCGACGAGGGCGCCGGGTTGGCGCTGTCGCCACGCACCACGGCGACGACGGTCAGGCCGATGAAGCCCGAGTCGTGCAGGTCGCCGAGGGGCTTGCCCGCGATGGCGTCGTCGTAGTCGACGGAGAACCAGTCGATGGACAGCCCCGGGATCTCGTCGAGCTTGTCGAGGCCCTCGGTGATCCGGGTGCCGCCGAGGAGTTCGGCGAGCGTGTGCGCTTCGTCCTCGCTGAGACGCAGCGAGACCTTCTCGGACTTGTCCGCGCCGTCGGAGACGTCGGCGAACGAGATGAGGTCGGAGTGCCCCGACCGGTGCGTGATGACACCGCACTTGCCACCGTCGTCGGTGTAGAAGCTGTGCAGCACGCCGACTCCGGGGAGTTTGACGCGATGGACGTCGACCATGATGGCTCCCTCTTCGAGTACCCCCATGCTAACCACCCGGTGGTCCCGCGCATTCCGCGCACTACTGTTCTGTGGATGGGGAGAACACGGATCGTCGTGGCCGTCGTCGGGGTGCTGGTCGTCGCGTTGTACGCGGCACTGCTGGCGCTGAACGCACTGGTGCTGGACCCGCTCGCCGCGGTCCCCGGTGCGACCCTGGCCGAGATCCACCGGCACCTCGACGCACAGGGGTTCCACGTGCAGACCGACATCGTGGTCGTGATCGCGCTGGCCTCGGTCGGTGTCGTGCTCGCGGCCGGGCTGTCGGTGCTGCTGTTCGTCACCCGAGCACCGACCCACGTCATCGCCGCGGTGCTGCTGACCGTGGTCGTGCTGGGTGGTCCGGCGTCGTTCTGGAGTGGGTTCGCCCTCGGCATGGACGTCGCGGACGCCTACGGGGTCGGCGGCGGTGACCACACGATCTGGTCGGGCGTGCTGTACGTGACGAGCCTCGTCGCGCTGATCGCGATCCCGGTGGTGCTCGTGGTGGGCCAGTCGGTGCACGTGCGCCGCGCAGCCCTGCGGGCGCGCGCCGCCTGACCGACGCACCACGGGCCTCCAGTCCGGTCTTCCGTCCTTCCAGTCTGGAGGCGCGGGTGGACTCCGCAAGACGCCGTCGTCTTGTCGAGACGCCTTCGTCGACACCGAGACGCCGCCGGATCCGGCGGCGTCTCGACGACCAGACGGCGTCAACACGACACGACGGCGTCTTGTTCAATCCGCAGAACGCCGGCTTTTCGATGACACGACGGCGTCTGCTGGCCTCGCTACTCCGGCTCGCTCGTCTTCTCGCCGACGACCTGCTCGTCGGACGCCTTCGCGCCCTCGGCGCCGTCCGAACGGCCGCCGCCCACGACCACGTCGTCCTCGTCGAAACCGAACGCGATGTCCGGGGCCTCGAGCCGCACACGGTCCGCGCTCTCGTCATCGGGCTGCAGCTGCGACTCCCGTTCGGCGGCGACGCGCTTCAGGTAGTTCGCGACCTCGTGCTCGGTCGTCTCCTGGTCCCAGCCGAGCACGTCGGCCATGAGCTTCGCGGCGACGGGCGCTGCTGACTCGCCGCGGTCCCAGGCCTCGATGGAGATGCGGGTACGACGGGCGAGGACGTCCTCCAGGTGCAGGGCACCCTCGTGCGAGGCGGCGTAGACGACCTCGGCGCCGATGTAGTCGTCGGCCCCCGGCAGCGGCTCGGCGAGTGCCGGGTCCTGCTCGACGAGCTGCAGCACCTCGGTCGCGAGGGTGCCGTACCGGTTGAGCAGGTGCTCGATGCGGACCTTGTGCACGTTGAAGCTCCGTGCGGTGCGGGCGCGTCGGTTCCACGCAGCGGGGTAGCCCTCGGCACCGAGGAGCGGGATGTCCTCGGTCGTCGACTCGGGGATCCTGCCGTCCATGGCCGCGACGGCCTCGTCGATGGCGTCCTTGCCCATCACCCGGTAGGTGGTCCACTTGCCGCCGGCGACCACGACGAGGCCCGGGACGGTGTGCGCGACGACGTGCTCCCGGCTGAGCTGCGAGGTCTGGTCGGACTCCCCCGCGAGCAGCGGCCGGAGTCCGGCGTAGACGCCCTCGACGTCCTCGCGGGTGAGCGGGACGGCGAGCACCTTGTTGACGTGCTCGAGGATGTAGTCGATGTCCGCCGCGGTCGCCGCCGGGTGCGCCTTGTCGAGGTACCAGTCGGTGTCGGTCGTGCCGACGAGCCAGTGCCGGCCCCACGGGATGACGAACAGCACGCTCTTCTCGGTGCGCAGGATCATCCCCGTGTTCGACTGGAAGCGGTCCCGCGGGATCACGAGGTGGACGCCCTTCGACGCCCGCACCTTGAACTGGCCGCGGGTGCCGATCATCGCCTGGGTGTCGTCGGTCCAGACACCGGTGGCGTTGACGACCTGCTTCGCGCGGATCTCGAACCGTTCGCCGGTCTGGATGTCGTGGGCCTGCGCGCCGACCACGCGTTCCCCGACCTTGATGAACCCCTCGATGCGGACGCGGCTCGCCGCCTCGGCACCGTACGAGGCCGCGGTGCGCACGAGCGAGGCGACGTACCGGGCGTCGTCGACCTGGGCGTCGTAGTACGTCATGCCGCCGACGAAGGCGTCCTTCTTCAGCCCGGGCATGTTCCTGAGCACCTGCTTCCGGGTGAGGTGCCGGTGGTGCGGGACGCCGGGAGGACGGCCGCCGGACCAGCTGAACACGTCGTACATCGCCATGCCGATGCCGATGTAGAAGCGCTCCCACACCCGGTGGTTGAGCGGGTAGAGGAAGCGCACGGGCTTCACCAGGTGCGGGGCGATGCGCTGGAGCAGCAGGCCGCGTTCGATGAGGGCCTCGCGGACGAGTGCGAAGTTGAGCTGCTCGAGGTAGCGGATGCCACCGTGCACGAGCTTCGACGAGCGGCTCGACGTCCCCGAGCCCCAGTCGCGGGCCTCGACGATGCCGACGCTCAGGCCGCGGGTCACGGCGTCGAGCGCACTGCCCGCACCGACGATGCCGCCGCCGACGACCAGGACGTCGAGTTCCTTGGTCTTCAGCGTCTTGATCGCGGCCGCACGTTCGTCCGGTCCGAGCTTCGCCGCGGGGTCGAACCCCACGCCGGGCGCGACGTCACGTGGACGTCCGGCCGTGCTGGTCTGCTTCGTCGTGCTGGACTTGGCCATCGTCGCCTCCGGGTCACGGTCGGCGCCGTGGCGTCACCCGGAGTCGTGCCCGGGTGCCACCGTCACTGGTGGTACGGCGCCACGACCACTTCTACTCGCTGGAACTCCTTGGCGTCGGAGTATCCGGTCGTCGCCATCGAACGGCGCAGGGCACCGACGAGGTTCGCGCGGCCGTCGTGGGTCGGCGTCGGGCCGTTCAGGACGTTCTCGAGCGGAGCGATCGTGCCCACCTCGACCCGGCGGCCGCGGGGCAGCTCGGGGTGGTGCGCCTCGGCACCCCAGTGGTAGCCACCACCCGGGGCCTCGGTCGCACGGGCCAGTGCGGTGCCGAGCATGACCGCGTCGGCGCCCACGGCGATGGCCTTGACGATGTCGCCCGCGGTGTCGAGCCCGCCGTCGGCGATGACGTGCACGTAGCGGCCGCCCGACTCGTCGAGGTAGTCACGACGGGCACCGGCGACGTCCGCGACGGCGGTGGCCATCGGGGCGTGGATGCCGAGCGCGGCACGGGTGGTCGACGCTGCGCCGCCACCGAACCCGACGAGCACACCGGCGGCACCGGTGCGCATGAGGTGCAGCGCCGACGTGTACGTCGAGGCACCGCCCACGATCACCGGGACGTCGAGCTCGTAGATGAACTTCTTGAGGTTGAGGGGTTCCTCGGTCTGGGAGACGTGCTCGGCCGAGACGGTGGTGCCGCGGATGACGAACAGGTCGACACCGGCGTCGACGACCGTCTTCGAGAACTCCTGGGTGCGCTGCGGGCTGAGCGAGCCGGCGACTGGGACCCCGGCTGCACGGATCTCGGCCAGGCGCGCGGTGATCAGCTCGGCCTTGATCGGCTCGGAGTAGATCTCCTGCATGCGCTTCGTGACGTTGCCGTCGGTGAGCGACTTGATCTCGTCGTAGTACGGGGTCGGGTCCTCGTAGCGGGTCCACAGACCTTCGAGGTCGAGCACACCGAGGATGCCGAGCTTGCCCATCTGGATGACCGTCGCCGGCGAGGACACGGAGTCCATCGGCGCCGACAGGATCGGCGACGCGAACGTGAACGCGTCGATCGACCACTGCACGCTGACGTCGCGCGGGTCACGCGTCCGCCTGGAGGGGACCACCGCGATGTCGTCGAACGCGTACGCCCGACGTCCGCGCTTGCCTGCACCGATCTCGACTTCGCTCACTCGGACAGCCTACCGGGCGGGCTCTGCGGCGTTCACGGGCCGAACGGTGCGGGCAAGTCGACGCTCCTCAAGGCGCTGTTCGGGCTCGTGTCCATCCGCGAGGGATCGGTGACCCTGCAGGGTGACGACATCACGAACCTCAAGGCGAACAAGCTCGTGCAGGCCGGTGTCGGCTTCGTGCCGCAGACGAACAACGTGTTCCCCTCGCTGTCGATCGAGGAGAACCTGCAGATGGGGCTGTACCTGCGGCCGAAGAAGTTCGCCGAGCGGCTCGAGGTCATCTACGACCTGTTCCCGGTCCTCGCGCAGCGGCGGAACCAGCGGGCCGGGTCGCTCTCGGGCGGGGAGCGGCAGTCCGTGGCGATGGCTCGTGCGCTCATGATGGACCCGAAGGTGCTGCTGCTCGACGAGCCGAGCGCCGGACTGTCCCCGGTGCGCCAGGACGAGACGTTCCTGCGGACCCGCCGGATCAACAAGGCCGGTGTGTCGATCATCATGGTGGAGCAGAACGCGCGACGCTGTCTGCAGATCTGCGATCGTGGGTACGTGCTCGACCAGGGGAAGAACGCGTACTCGGGCACCGGGAAGGAACTCGCTGACGACCCCAAGGTCATCGAGCTCTACCTGGGGACGCTCGCCAAGGACGTCGACGCACAGCGCTAGCGCTGTCGTCGGCTACGGGTACCGCTGTGGGGGTG
>NZ_QKLE01000043.1:0-13331 GCF_003224275.1 Curtobacterium sp. MCSS17_011
GACCCGGACCCGGCGGACCGGATGTTCGACCCCGCCGCCGGTGGGGGTGCGCTCCTCGACGCCGGTGTGTACGGGCACTGGTTCGCACGGTTCGCCACCGGCGCCCCGGTGACCAGCAGCACGACGGGGGCGGTCTCGGATCGCGGGGTGGACCTCCAGTCCGTCACCGTGTCGACGGCGGAGGGTGGCGCGCAGTCGGTGGTGGCCACGTCGATGACGGCGTGGACGCCGGGGCTGGCGGTGATCGCCGGGAGCCGGGCGACGGTCCGGTACACCGACCACTTCGTGTTCCCGGCGTCATTCGCGGTGCACCACCGGGGTGGGGAGGACCACTGGGAGGAGCCGACGGGGCTGCGGGGTCGTCAGGGACTCGTGTGGCAGGCGGCATCGCTCGCGCAGTACGTGGCGGACGGCCGCACGGAGTCCCCGGTGCACTCGCTGGACGACTCCGTCGGGATCGCGACGGCGCTCGACGCGGCACGTGCGGCGCTCGACCCGACCGGTGGGGCACCGTCCGTTCCCGAGCAGGACACCTCGACCCCCTAGGATCACGGGCCGGTCGTCCCGCACGCGACCGGGAAGAGGCCTCGATGACCACCGGCACCGGGAACGCGCAGCTCGAACTCGCCCGCGGCGGCGACGCACCCGCCCCACGGACCCTGTTCGACGTCCTCGCCGCGACCGCGGCGACGCATCCCGATGCGACCGCCCTCGAGGACCCCGCCGGCAGCGTCGACTACGCCACCCTGCTCGACCTCGTGCGCGCCCAGGCCGACGACCTCGCCCGCCGCGGTGTCCGACGGGGCGACCGGGTCGGGGTGCGGATCCCCTCCGGCGGACGTGACCTGTACCTGTCGATCCTCGCCGTGCTCGCCGCCGGAGCCGCGTACGTACCGGTCGACGCCGACGACCCCGAAGAACGCGCCACCCTGGTGTTCGGCGAGGCCGGTGTCGTCGGGGTGATCGGCGCGGGCGGTGTCCTGCGCGACCGCGACGGCAACGAGCTCCCGGTGACGGACCCCGCGGCGAGCGCCGGACTCCCCCGTGAGACCGACGACGCGTGGATCATCTTCACATCCGGGTCGACGGGTGTGCCGAAGGGTGTGGCGGTGACGCACCGGTCGGCTGCCGCGTTCGTGGACGCCGAGGCTCGGATGTTCCTGCAGGCGGCGCCGATCGGTCCGGCTGACCGGGTGCTGGCGGGTCTGAGCGTGGGGTTCGACGCGTCGTGCGAGGAGATGTGGTTGGCGTGGGGGCACGGTGCCGCGTTGGTGCCGGCGCCCCGGTCGTTGGTGCGGACGGGGGTGGACCTGGGGCCGTGGCTCATCGCGCACACGATCACGGTGGTGTCGACGGTGCCGACGCTGGCGGCGTTGTGGCCGGACGATGCGCTGGAGCAGGTGCGGCTGGTGATCTTCGGTGGTGAGGCGTGCCCGCCGGAGCTGGCGGCGCGCATCGCGAGTCGTGACCGTGAGGTGTGGAACACGTACGGGCCGACCGAGGCGACGGTGGTGGCGTGCGGGTCCCTGCTCGACGGGAGCCAGCCGATCCGGATCGGCTTGCCGTTGGACGGGTGGGACCTGGCGGTCGTCGATGCGTCGGGGGCCCGTGTTGCGCCCGGAGGCGTCGGCGAGCTGGTGATCGGCGGGGTCGGGCTGGGGCGGTACCTGGACCCGGCGAAGGACGCGGAGAAGTACGCGCCGTTCCCGGAGCTCGGGTGGGAGCGGGCGTACCGGAGCGGGGACCTGGTGCGCTACGAGCCCGAGGGGCTGGTGTTCCAGGGGCGTGCGGACGACCAGGTGAAGCTCGGTGGCCGGCGGATCGAGCTCGGGGAGATCGATGCGGCGCTGCAGGCCCTGGACGACGTGGCGGGTGGTGCCGCGGTGGTGCAGCGGACCCCGGCGGGCAACCAGGTGCTGGTCGGGTACGTGGCCCCGGTGGCCGGGGCGACGGTGGACGTGGCTGCGGCGAACGCCCGGTTGCGGCAGGAGCTGCCGGCGGCGCTGGTGCCGTTGGTGGCCGTGGTGGAGTCGCTGCCGACGCGGACGTCGGGCAAGGTCGACCGTGCGGCCCTGCCGTGGCCGTTGCCGGGGGCCTCGGACGCGGCGATGCTGCCGGACACGGTGGCGTGGATCGCCGAGCGGTGGTCGGCGATCCTCGGGGTGCCGGTGGCGAGCGTCGACGACGACTTCTTCGCGCACGGCGGTGGGTCGCTGACGGCGGCGCAGCTGGTGTCGGCCATCCGGGAGCGGTTCCCGACGACGACGGTGGCGGACGTGTACGACCACCCGCGGATCGGGGCGTTGGCGGCGGCGCTGGACGAGTCCGGCCCGGTGGCGACATCGTCGCGCGAGGTGTCTCCGGTGCCCCCGTCGACGGGGCTGCTGATGACGCTGCTCGGGCTGCCGGTGCAGGTGCTCCGGGGGCTGCGGGTGCTGACGTGGACGGCCCTGGTGGCTGCGGTGCTGCACGCGACGACGCTGCCGTTCCTGCCGGTGCTGCCCTGGCCGGTGCTGGTGCTCGCGCTCCTGGTGTTCGTGACGCCGATCGGCAAGATGGCGCTGACGGTGGTTTTGGCGCGGCTGCTGCTCGCCGGGGTCCGGCCGGGGTCGTACCCCCGCGGTGGTCCGGTGCACCTGCGGGTCTGGCTGACCGAGCGCATCGCCGAGGCGGTCGACGGCCCCTCGACCGCGGGTGCCCCGTGGATCAGCTACTACGCCCGGGCACTCGGGGCGCGGATCGGCAGGGACGTCGACCTGCACACGCTGCCGCCGGTGACCGGGATGCTCACGATCGGCAAGCGTGCCTCGATCGAGCCCGAGGTCGACCTGGCCGGGCACTGGCTCGACGGCGACGTGTTCCACCTGGGGCACGTCCGCATCGACGAGGACGCCGTGGTGCGGAGCCGGACGACGCTGCTGCCCGGGGCGCACGTCGGTGCGGGTGCCGAGATCACGGCGGGTTCCGCCGTCGGCGGCTCGGTGCCGGCGGGCGAACGCTGGGCAGGGGCGCCGGCGGAGCGCACCGGGTCGGCTCGTGACGACCGGGAGGCCCGTCCTGCGACCCGTCGACGTTGGCTGCTCGCGTACGGGGCCGGGTCCCTGGCCGTGGCCGGGTTGCCGGTGGTCGGTGTCGCGGTCGGGCTGCTGGTCGCCCTCGCCCTGGTCGGGCGGGCGTCGACCCTGGGCGACGCGGTGCTGCGTGCGCTGGTGACGGTCCCCCTGGCGACGGTCGTCGCCGGTGCGGTGTACGCGCTGCTCGTGGTGGTCGCGGTTCGGCTGCTCGGCATCGGCCTGCACGAGGGGCGGCACCCGGTGCGCTCCCGGATCGGCTGGCAGGTGTGGTCGACCGAGCGGGTGCTCGACGCGGCACGCACCCTGCTGTTCCCGCTGTACGCCTCGCTCGTGACGCCGGTGTGGCTGCGGCTGCTCGGCGCCCGGGTCGGTCGGGACACCGAGATCTCGACGGTGCTGCTCATCCCGGCGTTGACGCAGATCGCGTCGGGGGCGTTCCTGGCCGACGACACGATGGTGGCGACGTACGAGCTCGGCGGCGGTCGGGTGCGGATCGGTCGCTCGAAGGTCGGCCGTCGGGCGTTCCTCGGCAACAGCGGCATGACGGGCGCCGGACGCTCGGTGCCGCGCGAGGCCCTGGTGGCGGTGCTGTCCGCGGTGCCGAAGAAGGCCAAGCGCGGGTCGTCGTGGCTCGGGTCGCCCCCGGTGCGCCTGCGGCGTGCGGCGACGGAGTTCGACGAGGCGCGCACGTTCCGTCCGTCCAGGCGACTCAAGGTCGCCCGCGGGTGCTGGGAGCTGCTGCGCCTGGTCGGCCCGATGGTGTCCGCCGCCATCGCGCTCGGCGTGGCCGGAGCACTGCTGGCGCTGTGGTCGGCCGTCGGGATCGGGTGGACGGTGCTGCTCGCCGGTCCGGTGCTCATCGCGGCCGGTGCCGTCGCCGCGGTGGTGTCGACGATCGCGAAGTGGACCTTCGTCGGCCGGATCACCGCCCGGGAGCACCCGCTGTGGTCGTCGTTCGTGTGGCGCAACGAGGTACAGGACACCTTCGTCGAGACCGTCGCCCGGCCGTGGTTCGCCGAGCAGGCCACCGGCACCCCGGCGCTGGCCGTCTGGCTGCGGAGCCTCGGTGCGACGATCGGCCGCGGCACCTGGCTCGAGACGTACTGGCTGCCCGAGGCCGACCTGGTCACCATCGGGTCGGGGGCGTCGGTGGCGCGCGGGACGGTCGTGCAGACGCACCTGTTCCACGACCGTGTGATGCAGCTCGACACGGTCCGGCTCGACGCGGGTGCGACGCTCGGGCCCCACAGCGTCGTCCTGCCCGCGGCGGGCATCGGTGCCGGGGCGACCGTCGGGCCCTCGTCGCTCGTGATGCGGGGCGAGCAGGTGCCGACGGGTTCCCGCTGGTCCGGCAACCCGATCGCTCCGTGGACATCGGCAGCACCGTCGGTGACCGCCCCACCGGCGCCATGAGGTTGACTGTCCCCGTGCCCTCCGATCCCGCCGCTGACCCGTACACCCCGCACAGCGGCGACCGACGGTGGAGCGCCGAGCACTACGAGCTCCGTCTCGACTACCGCGTCGCCACGAACCGCCTGGACGGCACCGCCACGATCACCGCGCGCGCCCTCGAGCCGCTCGACAGGGTGGTGATCGACCTGCACGGGCTCACGGTCGACCGGGTGGACGTCGACGGGCGCCGGGCCAAGAAGGTCTCGACCGCGACGCACAAGGTGACGGTCACCCCGGCCGACCCCATCGCCACCGACACCGTGTTCAGCGTGCACCTGCGGTACCGGGGCACCCCGCACCCCGTCCGGAGCGCGTGGGGCCAGCTCGGCTGGGAAGAACTGTCCGACGGCGTCATCGTCGCGGCGCAGCCCACGGGAGCACCGTCGTGGTTCCCGTGCAACGACCGCCCCGACGACAAGGCTACGTACCGGATCGAGATCGCGGCCGAGGCGGCGTACGACGTCCTGGCGAACGGGGAGCTGCTCGCCAAGGAGCGCGACCGCGTCGGCACCCGCTGGACCTACGCCACCACCGAGCCGATGGCGACGTACCTGGCGACCGTGCAGATCGGCCGGTACCGCACCACGAAGCTGCGCACCGGCGGAGTACCCGTCACGCTGCACCACCCCGCCGACCTCGCCGCCGCCGCGAAGACCGACTTCGGCCAGGTGCCGGAGATGCTCGCGCTGTTCACCGACCGGTTCGGCCCCTACCCGTTCGCGGCGTACGGCGTCGTGGTGACCGACGACGACCTGGAGATCCCGCTCGAGGCGCACGGGCTGGCGGTGTTCGGCCGGAACCACGTCGACGGCGAGCACGGCACCGACCGCCTCATCGCGCACGAGCTCGCCCACCAGTGGTTCGGCAACTCCGTGACGGTCACCCGGTGGCAGGACATCTGGCTGCACGAGGGGTTCGCCTGCTACGCCGAGTGGCTCTGGTCGGAGGACCGCGGCGACGACACCGCCGACCAGCTGGCCGAGCGGTACCGGCAGGGACTGCTCGAGCAGCCGGAGGACCTGGTCGTCGGCGACCCGGGTGCGAAGGACATGTTCGACGACCGCGTCTACAAGCGCGGCGCCCTCGCCCTGCACGCCGTCCGCCGCACGACCGGCGACGACGCCTTCTTCACCGGGCTGCGGAGCATCACCGAGCGGCACCGGCACGGATCCGTCTCCGTGCCCGACGTGCTCGGTGCGTTCGCGGACGCCACCGGCCGTTCCGTCGCGGACGTCCGTGCGGTGACCGGACCCTGGATCGACGAGACGTCGGTGCCGGCACTGCCCGCGCCGCGCGTCGGCTAGCAGGCGCCGCCGCCGCGTCGGCTAGCCCGCGAGCTCGCCGTCGGCCGGGTCGCAGGTGACCTCGGACCACACTGCGTCGAGCGACAGCCCGACCACGCCCGCGACCGACGCGATCGTCGAGAACGCCGGCGTCGCGATGCGGCCGGTCTCGATCTTCCGGAGTGTCTCCGGCGAGATCCCCGCGGACAGGGCGGTGTCCACGATTGATCGCGGACCACGCGCACGGCGGAGCAGCGCACCGAGGCGACGACCGCGCGCGACCTCGTCGGGGCGGAGTGGGAGACGGACCATGCCCACATAGTAATACCGGTATGATCATCCGTGTGATCGAGATCCTGACCCCCGCCGAGGTCGACAAGGGCCGCGCCACCGGAGCCCTCGTCGGCACGATCCTGCAGACCCTGCGCGATCGCACCCGCGTCGGCACGAACCTGCTCGAGATCGACCGGTGGGCGAAGCAGATGATCGAGGCCGCTGGCGCCGATTCCTGCTACGTCGACTACGCGCCCTCGTTCGGCCGCGGTCCGTTCGGCCACCACATCTGCACGGCCGTGAACGACGCCGTGCTGCACGGGCTCCCGCACGACCAGGTGCTGCGCGACGGGGACCTGCTCACCCTCGACCTCGCGGTGTCCCTCGACGGCATCGCCGCGGACGCCGCGATCAGCTTCGTCGTCGGCACCCCGCGCCCCGAGGACCTGGCGCTCATCGACGCCACCGAACGGGCGCTGGCCGCGGGCATCGCCGCCGCCGGACCCGGTGCGCGCATCGGTGACCTGTCCCACGCGATCGGCACCGTGCTGGAAGCCGCCGGCTACCCGGTGAACGTCGAGTTCGGCGGGCACGGCATCGGCTCGACCATGCACCAGGACCCACACGTGTCGAACACCGGGCGCCCCGGTCGCGGCTACACGCTCCGGCCCGGGCTCCTGCTCGCGCTCGAACCGTGGGTCATGGCGGACACCGACCTCCTGGTCACCGACGCCGACGGCTGGACCCTGCGGAGCGCCACCGGAGCACGGACGGCGCACACCGAGCACACGATCGCGATCACCGAGGACGGCGCCGAGGTGCTCACGCTCCCCCGCTGACCGTCCCGACCACGTCGACGGACAGGCCACCCGCCGCGACGACGAGCACCACGTCCGGCGCGGGGTACAGCACGGTGAGCGGTTGTCCGTCACCCTCGAAGCGCGCGGTGCCGGCGGCCACGTCGACTTCCACCGCGAGCGGATCGACGCGCAGTCCGCGTCCGTCGCGTTTCAGCACGGCCTCCTTGGCCGCCCACGCGGTGGCGAGGAGCGCGGGGTCCCCGTCGGCTCGACGGAGTTCGTCCGGGGTGAACGCGTCGAGCGACGCGGCAGCGACCCGCGACACCCGTTCGACGTCGACGCCGAGCGCCGACGGTCCGACCGCGAGGGCGACGACCCCCGCTGCGCGCGACAGGCTCACGCCGACCGTGGTGCCCGCGACGGTCGCCCACGGACGACCGTGGTCGGTTCCCGCACAGTGCGGGCAGACGCGCCCCGCGCGCACCGCGACCGACTCGACGCCGGTCGCCGACGCGACGGCGGCGACGAGGGCCTCCCGGTCGTCCGCGCGGTCAGCGGCCGGCGTCCGGAGCGTCACCGTGACGGTCTGGAGGCGCGACCCACCGACCAGGGCAGCGCCCGTCGGTCGTGTGGTCGCGCCCAGGGCGGATCAGGCGTGCGTCAGCGCGATGAGCGCGACGTTCATGGTGCTGTACAGCCCCTCGGAGCGGGTCGCCTGGCGAACACGTCCGCGCAGGACCTCGTAGCGGCCGTCGTGCTCGCGCACGAAACCGATCACGCCCGTCGCCGGAGTCGACACCCGGTGGTAGCCGTCCTCGAGCGGGACGACCTCGGTGCTCATGGTGCGTTCCATCGTTCTTCCCCTTCCGTTCATCCTCGAACAGTGGCGCCAGCATACCCCGGTACGGGGGACAAGACGTCCACAGGAAGCACGGTCCGGAGCGTTCCCCCAGAGTCTGTCCGTGTCCCTGCGTGGCCTGGATAGACTCCGGGCGACAGCGCACTCGTGGCGCGGTCCGGTGCGGTGCCACGGGGTACCGACCGGCGACGGACGGAGGACGGATGCGAGCGGTCCAGCACGGATCGGGCACGGACGGATCGAGCGGGCACAGGGGGACAACGCGGCTGTGGAGCCGTGTGACGGCCGCCCTGGTCGCGATGCTCATCGTCCTGGCTCCGGCAGCGACCGCCCACGCCACGGCGCCCGTCGACCTGGGCGGCGCGTACGTCCTCGACGAGGCCGACGCGCTGACCGCATCCCAGCAGTCGAAGGTCGAGCAGGCCGTGCAGGACCTGTACTCCGAGACCCAGACGCAGCTGTTCGTCGTGTTCGTGCCGTCCTTCACCGACCCCACCGACCACACCGAGTGGGGTCGGGCCGTGCTCGAGCAGAACCAGATCGACACCGACGGCATCCTGCTCTCGGTCGCGGTCGACGAGCGCAACTACGACGTCCAGCAGACGAACGAGACCGCGATCTCCTCGTCCGACGTGGAGAACGCCGTCAACGACTCGCTGCTCCCCGAGCTCAAGCAGGGCGACTGGTCCGGCGCCGCCGTGGCCTTCGCCGACGGGCTGACCCAGTCGCAGGCCCCGGTCGACCTCACCTCGCTGTGGATCCTGCTGCTCGTCGTGGTCGTCGGGCTCATCGTCGTGGTCATCGTCATCCGGACCCGCAACAAGCGCCGCACCGCCGCAGCGACCAAGGCGCAGGAAGCCTCGCTCGCCGACCTCGAACGCACCGCCGGCGGTGCCCTGGTCACCATCGACGACGAACTCCGCACCGCCGAGCAAGAGGTCGGGTTCGCGAGCGCGCAGTTCGGCGCCGACGCCGCCAAGCCCTTCGCCGACGCCGTCCAGGCCGCTCAGCGCGAGGTCCGCAAGGCCTTCACGATCCGGCAGCAGCTCGACGACGAGATCCCCGACACCCCCCAGCAGCGCGCCGAGTGGGCGAACCAGATCATGGTGATCTGCGAGCGCGCGCACGCCGCGATCGAGGAGCAGACCGAGGCGTTCGACCAGCTCCGGTCGCTCGAGGACGGCATCGAGGACGCAGCCGCGTCGCTCGCCCAGGCCGTGGCCGCCGCACCGGCCTCGGTCGGAGCCGCCGCCGCTGCACTCGACCGCGTCCGCGCCCGCTACACCGGACGCACCCTCGCGACCGTGGCGAACAACGTCGACCAGGCACACCAGGTGCTCGCCTTCGCCACCGAACGCTCGAACGCCGCCACCGCCTCCATCGCCGCCGGTGACAAGGGCGAGGCCGTCGTCGCCGTCCGTGACGCCCAGCACGCGCTCGCCCAGGTGCAGCAGCTCACCGACGGTGCACTCGCCGCCGAGCAGTCCTTCGACGAGGCCACCGCCCGCGCCGAGGCGATGCGCATCGACATCCAGGGCGACGTCGCCGCCGCCCGCAGCCTGCGCTCGGGCGGGCCGGACCTCGCCGCCGCCGTAACCCGCGCCGAGGCCGTGCTCCGCCAGGGGCTCGACCCGAAGGACCCGGTGGCCGCCGTCGACGCGCTGACCCGCGCGAACACCGAGATCGACCAGGCCATCGCCGCAGCGCGGGGTGCCGAGGAACAGCGCCGACGGGCCACGCAGGCGCTCGACGCCGCACTCCGTGACGCCCGCAGCCGGATCAGTCAGGCCCGCGACTACGTCTCCCTGCACCGCGGCGGTATCGGCCCGACCGCCCGGACCCGGCTGTCCGAAGCGCAGCGCGCCTACGACGACGCGGTCGAGCTCGCGCCGAGCAACCCCGGTCAGGCGCTGAACGCCGCACGCGCGGCCGAGCAGTACGCCGCCGCCGCCATGGACGCCGCGAACGACGACCTGGGCGGCTGGGGCGGCGGCCAGGGCGGTGGTGGCGGCGCCCAGCTCGGCGGGCTCGTCACCGGCATCGTCCTCGGCGGCCTGCTCGGCGGTCGCGGCGGCAGCTACGGCGGCGGTTCCTTCGGGGGCGGCGGCTTCGGCGGCGGCGGGGGCTTCAGCGGCGGTGGCGGCTTCGGCGGAGGCGGCGGTGGTGGCGGCGGCGGCGGCTTCTCCGGCGGCGGCCGCTTCTGACCGGTCGCCCGGCCGCACACCACGAACTCGACACGACCAGACACGACCCGGCACCACCCTCCACAGGACTTCCACGAAAGGGAACAGCAATGGCCAAGCAGACAATCTTCGGACGCATCTCCACCCTCGTGCGCGCGAACATCAACCAGATCATCGACGACGCCGAGGACCCGCAGAAGATGCTGGACCAGCTCGTCCGCGACTACACGAACAACATCGCCGACGCGAAGACCGCGATCGCGCAGACCATCGGCAACGTGCGCCTGCTCGAGCAGGACCACGAGGAGGACAAGAAGGCCGCGGTCGAGTGGGGTCAGAAGGCCGCCAACGCCTCCACCGCCGCCGACAAGTACCGCGCCGAGGGCAAGTCGGCCGAGGCGGACAAGTTCGACAACCTCGCCAAGATCGCGATCGGCAAGCAGATCGCCGCCGAACAAGAGGTCAAGGACGCCGAGCCGAACCTGGCGTCGCAGAACGAGGCCGTCGAGAAGCTCAAGACCGGCCTCGCCGGCATGGAGCAGAAGCTCGAGCAGCTCCGCGCGAAGCGGGACAACCTCGTCGCCCGCTCGAAGACCGCCGAGGCGCAGTCCCGGGTCAACGACGCGCTCGGCAACATCGACGTGCTCGACCCGACGAGCGACCTCGGCCGCTTCGAGGAGAAGGTCCGCCGCGAAGAGGCGAAGGTGCTCGGCCAGCAGGAGTTGCAGTCGTCCAGCCTCGACGCCCAGTTCGAGAGCCTCGAGGACGTCGGCAAGGACGCCGAGGTCGAAGCACGGCTCGCCGCGCTCAAGTCCGGCGGATCCTCGAGCATCTGACGAACGCCCTGACGACGCCGGACCCCAGCTGACAGACTGAGACGATGCACTTCCTCGTGGTCGGTCAGTGGCAGGGTTCGGCGTCGTCGCGCGCGATGCGCCTGGGAGACGGTGCGTCGGCGATCGCAGCCGACCTGCCCCGGGCGTCCACGACCGTGGTCGACGTCCCGGCCGGAGCGGGTGACCGCCTCGAGACCGCTGTCGCCCGCTACACCTCGGTGCTCGCCGTCGCCGAACGCGTCGCGGAAGAGACGGCCGTCTCCACCGAACCGGTGCTCGTCGTCGGCGGCGACGGCGCCAGTGTCCTCGGCGCGACCGCCGCCCTCGCACCGGACACCGCGTTCGTCCGCATCTCCGGGTCCAGCGGGTACCGTGCGCTCAACCGGGCCCAGCCAGTCGCCGCCGAGACCGCCGCCCTGCGCCTGCTGGTCGACCGCCCCGACGACCTGTTCCCCGGCCTGCCGGTGGTGCCGTCGTCCTCGGTCGTCGTCGCCGGGGTCCGCGGGGTCGAGGACGCCGAACGGGCCGCCCTCGACAAGGCCGGGATCGTGCACCTCGACGTGGACGCCGCCACCCCGGACGCCCTCGCCGCAGCGGTCGAGCGGACCGGCGCCTCATCGGTCTTCGTGCACGTCGACCTCGACGTCCTCGACCCCTCCGAGGTCGACGGACTCCTCGAACCCGTGCCGTTCGGCCTCGACGGCGCAGCGCTCGTCGAGCGCATCCAGGCCGCGACCCGCGGCCGCCGCCTCGTCGGCGCGGCGCTCACCGGCTTCGCCCCCGTCGACCCGGACCGGGCGGTGGACGACCTCGGCGTGATCCTGCGCGTCGTCGGAGCGGTGACCAGCGCCTCCCGGGTGGGCTGACCACGGGCACGACGCGACCGGCGGCCCCCCTGCCGGTCCGCGTAGGCTCGGCAGCATGACGGACTACGACCTCATCGTGATCGGAGCCGGCGCTGTCGGCGAGAACGTGGCGGACTACGCCAGGAAGCGCGACCTGTCGGTCGCGATCGTGGAGGCCGAGCTCGTCGGCGGCGAGTGCTCCTACTGGGCGTGCATGCCCTCGAAGGCGCTCCTGCGCAGCGGACACGCCCTCGCCGCCGCCAAGCGGCTCGACGGTGCGAAGCAGGCCGTGACCGGCACGCTCGACGCCGCCCACGTGCTCGCCCGCCGCAACTCGTTCACCTCCGACTGGAAGGACGACAGCCAGGTCTCGTGGCTCGAGTCCGCCGGGATCGACCTGATCCGCGGGCACGCCCGCATCACCGACCCGAAGACCATCGACGTCGACGGCGAGACGCACACCGCGCGCGCCGCCGTCGCGGTCGTCACCGGTTCCCTGCACACGCTGCCCCCGGTGCCCGGTCTCGCCGAGGCGAAGCCGTGGGGCACCCGCGAGGGCACGAGCGCCCAGCAGGTCCCCGAGAGTCTGCTCGTCATCGGCGGCGGCGTCTCCGGCTCCGAGCTCGCGACCGCGTGGGCGTCCCTCGGCGCGAAGGTCACCCTCGTCGCCCGGCACGGTCTGCTCGGCGGCATGGAGCCCTTCGCCGGGGAACTCGTCGCCGACTCCCTGCGCGAACTCGGTGTCGACGTCCGCACCGGCGTCAACCCGGTCCGGGTCGACCGCGACGAGCACGGCCTCGTCACGACCGAGCTCGACGACGGCACCACGGTCATCACGAGCGAGGTGCTCGCGGCCACCGGTCGTGCCGCCCACACGCGTGACCTCGGGCTCGAGACCGTCGGCTTCACCCCCGGCGAGTGGCTCGACGTCGACGACACCATGCTCGTGCACGGCACCGACTGGCTGTACGCCGTGGGTGACGTCAACCACCGCGTCCTGCTCACCCACCAGGGCAAGTACCAGGCCCGTGCGGCCGGCGAGGCGATCGCCGCCCGGTACCAGGGCACGCCGCTGCACACCGAGCCGTGGGGCGCACACGTCGCCACCGCCGACCACGCCGCCTCGCCGCAGGTCACCTTCACCGACCCCGAGGTCGCGAGCGTCGGCCTGACCGAGGAGAAGGCCCGCGAGCAGGGGCTGAACGTCCGTGCGGTCGAGTACGACCTCGGTGCGATCGCCGGGTCCTCCCTGCAGGCCGACGGCTACACGGGCCGCGCGAAGATGGTCGTCGACGAGGACCGCGGGGTCGTCGTGGGCGTCACGTTCGTCGGCCAGGACGTCGCCGAGATGCTGCACGGCGCCACCGTCGCCGTCGTGGGCGAGGTCCCGATCGACCGCCTGTGGCACGCGGTGCCGGCCTACCCGACGATGAACGAGATCTGGCTCCGCCTGCTCGAGACGTACGGCCGCCCGGCCTGAGCGTGCGCAACCCGCTGCTCGACTCCCCCGTGTCCCGTGCGGGGTGGGTGTTCGCGACCGCCGTCGGGCTCGCCGTGGGCGTCCCCCTGTCGACCGGGCGGATCCGGGTGGAGGACGGGCTCGTGGTCTGCACGGGGCTGCCGCGCTGGGTCTTCCGGCGCGGCGGCACCTGCGTCGGGTCGGTGTACCTGACCCGCGACAACGACGGCCCGGGGGTGCTCCGGCACGAGCGGGTGCACGTCGAGC
>NZ_QKLE01000044.1:0-11078 GCF_003224275.1 Curtobacterium sp. MCSS17_011
GGTACAGGACCCGTTGCGGGGGTCGTGCGGATCGGTTACGGGATCGCGACCCCGCCGAAACGCGCCCGTAACGCAGGGTCGCGCGCAGACCCCCAGTTCGAGGGGTTTGTCGATGGAGCGCTACAGGACGTCGCCCCGGCCGCTGATCTTCAGGGCATCCACCACGCTCTTCACGCGCTGCGCGTTCGAGCTCGTGGTGACGAGCAGCGCGTCCGGGGTGTCCACGACGACGATGTCCTCGACGCCGATGAGCGAGATGAGCCGCTGGCTGTGCGAGATCACGATGCCGCTCGACGAGTCCGCCAGGATGCGGGCGCCGTCCCCGAGCACGGCGAGGTTGTTCGGCCGACCGCCGGACTGCAGCTTGGCGAGGGAGGCGAAGTCCCCCACGTCGTCCCAGTCGAAGTCACCGGGGACGACCGCCATGCGTCCGGCCGCGGCGGCGGGCTCGGCGACGGTGTAGTCGATCGCGATCTTCTCGAGCATCGGCCAGACGGCGTCGACGACGGCGCCACGGGCCGAGGTGTCCCAGGCGTCGGCGAGTTCGTTGATGCCCGCCAGCAGCTCCGGCTTCGTCCGGCCGATCTCGGCGAGCAGCACGTCGGCGCGCGCGATGAACATGCCGGCGTTCCAGAGGTAGTTGCCCTGCTCGACGTACGAGCGGGCGGTGTCGAGGTCGGGCTTCTCGACGAACGACTTCACCGCGTGTGCGGTCGGGGCACCCTCGATGTCGAGCGCGACGGTGTCGGCGTTGATGTACCCGAAGCCGATCGCGGGTTCCGTCGGGGTGATGCCGATGGTGGTGACGTAGCCGGCGCGGGCGACGGCGACGGCCTCGCGCACCGAACGACGGAAGCCGCGGGCGTCACCGATGACGTGGTCGGCGGCGAACGAGCCGATGACGACGTCGGGCTCGCGGCGCACCAGGATCGCCGCGGCCAGGCCGATGGCCGCCGTGGAGTCCTTCGGCTCGCTCTCGAGCACCACGTTGTGGTCCTCGACGCCGGGCAGCTGCGACTCCACCGCGACCCGGTGCGCACGGCCGGTGACGACCATGATCCGCTGGTCGCCGGCGAGCGGCGCCAGGCGGTCCCAGGTCTGCCGCAGCAGCGAGGTGCCGGATCCCGTCAGGTCGTGCAGGAACTTGGGTGCGTCCGCACGCGACAACGGCCACAGGCGCGATCCGATGCCCCCTGCGGGGATGATCGCGTAGAAGTCTTCGAGAGCGTCAGCCACTCGCTCACCGTACCGGTCCCACCGGGTGGATCCTGGGTGGTCTCCGCACGATTCCCGCATGCGGGCTCCCGCAGCGTCGGCCGCCGCGTTGTTCACCCGTCGCGCGCGTCCCGTTCACGTCGTCGGCCCCGCCGGGTCACGTCACGCCCGGAGCATGGGCAGCACCATGAGCGCACGCAGCGTGGAGCGCGGCACGTCCCCCCGGACCGTCGCCGTCGTGACCGAGAGCTTCCTGCCCACCCTCAACGGCGTGACCACCAGCGTCCTGGCGGTCCTCGACCACCTGGAACGACGGGGTCACCGCGCAGTCGTGATCGCCCCGGACACCCCCGGCCTCGCGCAGTTCCGGTCGCGCAGCGCCGTCGAGCGCTACCGCTCCTTCGACGTCCACCGCATCCCCGCCGTCGCCTACCGCCAGTTCCCGGTGGCACTCCCCCACCCGGTGCTCGACACGATCCTCGCCGCCTCCGGCGCCGACGTGCTCCACGCCGCCAGTCCGTTCCTGTTGGGTGGGCGTGCGATCACGGCGGCCGGGAGGCTCGGCATCCCCTCCGTCGCCGTGTTCCAGACCGACGTGGCCGGGTTCGCCCGCCGCAACGGCCTGACAGCGACCGTCCCGTTGGTGCGGAAGATCCTCGGACGCATCCACGCCGGCGCCTCGCTGACGCTCGCCCCGTCGAGCTCGACGGCCGCGATGCTCGCCGACGAGGGCGTGCCCCGCGTCGCCCGCTGGGGTCGCGGCGTCGACACCGAGCTGTTCCACCCCGCGCGCCGGTCGACCGGGCACGTGCGGGCGCTCCGCCGCAGGCTGGCTCCGAACGGCGAGACCATCGTCGGCTACGTCGGACGCCTGGCCCCGGAGAAGGAGGTCGAGCGGCTCGCCGAACTCGGCGGCGTCCCCGGCATCCGGGTCGTCGTGGCGGGCGGCGGTCCGTCGCGGGCGACGCTCGAACGTCGGCTCCGGCACCTCGACGTCACCTTCACCGGCCCTCTGCGCGGCGACGCACTCGCCGACGCGTACGCGGCGCTCGACCTGTTCGTGCACACCGGTCCGGCCGAGACCTTCGGGCAGACCCTGCAGGAGGCGCACGCCTCCGGGTTGCCCGTCATCGCACCGGCGTCCGGCGGCCCCCTCGACCTGGTCGCCCCCGGGCTCGACGGCGAGCTCTACGACGCCGACGCACCCCAGGCCCTGCGGCACGCAGTCCTGCGGCTGCACCACGACCGCGCCCTGGCCGAGCGGATGGGTTCGGCAGGGCGGTTCCGGGTCGAGGGCACCACGTGGGAGGCCGTCGGCGACCAGCTCCTCGACCACCACGACACGGCCCGCACGATCGGCGCGCCGCCCGTCGGACGGGGCCTCCGCACCGGTCGGGACGAGAAGGTCAGCGCCCGCGCATAGGATGGGTCGTGTTCCACACGAACACGAACGGCAAGGGCTCGCCGATCGGGCGAGCCCGTCCTATGGAAGGACGAGCTCATGGCTGAGCACACCGGCGGGGGTACGGCGACCGCGGTGCCCGACGTCTCGATCGAAGCCCCGCGGGCTTCTCGGACGCCACAGGGCACGCTCTACCGCGGTTCGATCGGGATGTGGTCGTGGGTCCTCCACCGCATCACCGGCGTCGCGATCTACTTCTTCCTGCTCGTGCACATCCTCGACACGGCGCTCGTGCGGCTCTCACCAGAGGCGTACAACGCGGTCATCGGCACGTACAAGACCCCGATCATGAACCTCGGCGAGATCGCCCTGGTCATGGCCATCGTGTTCCACGCGTTCAACGGCCTGCGGATCATCCTGATCGACTTCTGGTCGAAGGGCCCGAAGTACCAGCGGGCCATGTTCTGGATCGTCATGGTCCTGTGGGCGGTGGCGATCGCGGGCTTCCTGCCACGCCAGCTCATGAACCTCGTCGCGGACTTCAACTGAGGGGCACGAAGATGACCACGCAGATCGTCGAACCTCCCCGCTCGGCCGCAGCCGCCCGCAGCACCACCAACTGGGAGAAGTGGGGCTGGATCTACATGCGCGCCTCGGGCGTGCTGCTCGTCGTGCTGATCTTCGGCCACCTCTTCGTGAACATGGTGGCTGGCGAGGGCGTCAAGCAGATCGACTTCGCCTTCGTCGCCGGCAAGTGGGCCAACCCCTTCTGGCAGGTCTGGGACTCGCTCATGCTGGTCCTCGCGCTCATCCACGGCTCGAACGGCATGCGCACGATCGTCAACGACTACGTGTCGAAGCCGGGCATCCGCAAGACGCTCCTCGTCGCGATCCTCGCCGCCTGCGTCGTGCTGATCGTCCTCGGGCTCCTCGTCTGCTGGACCTTCGACCCGTGCCCCGCCGGCGCCGCTGCCGCCGACCTGCCGTCCTTCTGCCCGGCGCAGTAGCTCCACCACCGTTGCTGCCCGCGTTCCCACCGTCTACGGAAAGACCCCTGTGACCGAGACCACCGTCCACCACCACCAGTTCGACATCGTCATCATCGGCGCCGGAGGCGCGGGCATGCGAGCCGCGATCGAAGCCGGCCCGAAGGCGAAGACGGCCGTCATCTCGAAGCTCTACCCCACCCGGTCGCACACCGGTGCGGCGCAGGGCGGGATGGCCGCGGCCCTCGCGAACGTCGAAGAGGACTCGTGGGAGTGGCACACCTTCGACACGATCAAGGGCGGCGATTACCTGGTCGACCAGGACGCCGCCGAGATCCTCGCGAAGGAGGCCATCGACGCCGTCATCGACCTCGAGAACATGGGCCTGCCGTTCAACCGCACGCCCGAGGGCAAGATCGATCAGCGCCGTTTCGGTGGGCACACGCGCGACCACGGCAAGTCCCCGGTCCGCCGGGCCTGCTACGCCGCCGACCGCACCGGACACATGATCCTGCAGACGCTGTTCCAGAACTGCGTGAAGCTCGGCGTCGAGTTCTACAACGAGTTCTACGCGCTCGACCTCATCATGGTCGACGTGGTCGGTGACGACGGCGTCACCCGCCAGCAGCCGGCCGGCGTCGTCGCGTTCGAGCTCGCGACCGGTGAGCTGCACGTCTTCCACGCCAAGGCGATGATCTTCGCGACCGGCGGCTTCGGCAAGATGTACAAGACCACCTCGAACGCGCACACCCTGACGGGCGACGGCGTCGGCATAGTGTGGCGCAAGGGCCTGCCGCTCGAGGACATGGAGTTCTTCCAGTTCCACCCGACCGGGCTCGCCGGGCTCGGCATCCTGCTGACCGAAGGTGCCCGCGGCGAGGGCGCGATCCTCCGGAACGCCTCGGGTGAGCGCTTCATGGAGCGGTACGCCCCCACCATCAAGGACCTCGCACCCCGTGACATCGTCGCGCGCTGCATGGTGCAGGAAGTGGCCGAGGGCCGGGGTGCCGGACCGAACAAGGACTACGTGCTGCTCGACTGCACGCACCTGGGGGCCGAGGTCCTCGAGACGAAGCTGCCGGACATCACCGAGTTCGCCCGCACGTACCTCGGTGTCGACCCCGTCGTCGAGCCGGTGCCCGTGATGCCGACCGCGCACTACGCGATGGGCGGGATCCCGACGAACGTCAAGGCCGAGGTCCTGTACGACAACACCACCGTCGTCCCCGGCCTGTACGCCGCTGGCGAGTGTGCCTGCGTCTCCGTGCACGGCTCGAACCGCCTCGGCACGAACTCGCTGCTCGACATCAACGTGTTCGGCAAGCGCTCGGGCAACAACGCCGCCGAGTGGGTCCAGACCGCCGAGTTCCTCCCCCTGCCGGAAGACCCGGCCGCGGGCGTCCGCGGCATGCTCGACCAGCTCCGTGCCTCGACCGGCACCGAGCGCGTCTCCGCGCTGCGCAAGGAGCTGCAGGAGGAGATGGACAAGAACGCGCAGGTGTTCCGCACGGACGAGTCGCTCGCCCGCGTCACCGAGACCCTGCACACCCTCCGCAACCGTTTCATGCAGGTCTCCGTGCAGGACAAGGGCAAGCGGTTCAACACCGACCTGCTCGAGGCCGTCGAGCTCGGGTTCCTGCTCGACCTGGCCGAGGTCGTCGTCTACTCCGCACGCAACCGCAAGGAGAGCCGCGGCGGCCACATGCGCGACGACTACCCGAAGCGCGACGACGAGAACTACATGCAGCACACCATGGCGTACCTGACGGGCGACCCGCACTCGTCACTCGCCGACGACCACATCACGCTCGACTGGAAGCCCGTCGTCATCACGCGGTACCAGCCGATGGAGAGGAAGTACTGAGATGACCGACACCCTGGTCTCCGACGCACCCCGCACCGACACCGTGCAGGACGCCCCTCCCGGATCCTTCTCCGTCACGGTCATCGTCCGTCGCTTCGATCCCGACGTCGACGACGAGCCGCGCTGGCAGGACTTCGACGTCATGATGCTGCCGACCGACCGCATCCTCGATGCCCTGCACAAGATCAAGTGGGAGCAGGACGGGTCCCTCACCTTCCGCCGTTCGTGCGCACACGGCGTCTGCGGGTCCGACGCGATGCGCATCAACGGCCGCAACCGCCTGGCGTGCAAGACCCTGATCAAGGACCTCGACGTCTCGAAGCCGATCTACGTCGAGGCGATCAAGGGCCTGCCGCTCGAGAAGGACCTCGTCGTCGACATGGAGCCCTTCTTCCAGAGCTACCGCGAGGTGCAGCCGTTCCTGCAGTCCTCGTCGGCCCCGACGCCCGGCAAGGAGCGCGTGCAGTCCGTCGCCGACCGCGCCCGCTTCGACGACACCACGAAGTGCATCCTCTGCGCCGCGTGCACGTCGTCCTGCCCGGTGTTCTGGACCGACGGGCAGTACTTCGGTCCCGCCGCGATCGTGAACGCACACCGGTTCATCTTCGACTCCCGCGACGACGCCGCGAACGTCCGTCTCGACATCCTCAACGACAAGGAAGGCGTCTGGCGCTGCCGCACGACGTTCAACTGCACCGACGCGTGCCCCCGTGGCATCCAGGTGACGAAGGCGATCTCCGAGGTCAAGCAGGCGATCATGCGCGGCCGGGCGTAGTCCCGGCTCCGTCCAAGGCCCAGCACCACGCCGACCGATAGGCTCCCGACCATGACGTTCGCGGACACCCGCCCCATCCTCGACCAGCTCGGCTACACGACCCGGTACGTGCAGCTCCCCGGCGAGACCCTGCACGAACCGCCGGTCGAGGGGGCGCTCCGCATCGTCCAGACCGACGCCTCCGGCTACGCGCTCGAGGTCGTCGACTACGGCACCGCGCGTCGTCTCGCGCAGGCCACGGGCGAGGACGACGCGGTCGAGATGCTGCGCCGGTTCCTGAACCGTCCGTTCCCGGAACCGCGCGACATCCCCCGCCACGAGCTCGAGGGGCTCCGCGACCGTGCGGCGTCGACCTACCCGCAGCTCGCGCAGCAGGTCGCGCAGGCCGGCGAGCAGGGGCTGACCATCCAGATCCCGGCCGGCGTCCCGGTCGACCGCGTCGGCGGCCCGGACGGCTACCTGCTGCACCCGCTCGACACCCCGCTACCCAATCGGTCCCTGCCCCCGCACGTGACGTCGTCGCCGGAGACCCACCGCTACGTCGTCGACCGGCCGTTCCTGGTGAACGTCCGCTTCGTCCAGCCGTGGTTCGAGCAGCCGGGCGGGGCCCTGCGCTTCCAGATCGCCGACCCGTCGGCCACCGTGCGTGATCTGGTCGTCGACGGCGCACTCGTCCGCCTCCGGGTCGTCTGAGCCCACCGATACGGGAACAGCCCGCCCCGCGCTCGACGCGTGGGGCGGGCTGTTCTCGTTCGTGGCGCTACCGCAGGTCGGGGCGGTCGTACTGCGCGCCGGCCGGGCTCGATGGCAGGCAGCCGAACACGATGGCTGCGGGGCTCGCGATGAGCGAGACGAGCCAGAGCGGGCCCGGCAGGTTCGCGTCGTGGAGCCGGCGCCACGCGAGTGCCAGGTTCGGCACGAGGGTGGCGAGCCACCACAGCACGAAGAGCCCGAGCAGCACGAAGGCGAACGGCGAAGGCGCCCCCGACACGTCGCGCGAGTACCCGTAGTCGTCGACCACGGTGGTCGACGGGCTGGTGGCGATCAGCAGGGCGATGAAGCCCCCGTAGAGCACGATCGTGACGATGGCGTTGGCCAGGAACCAGTACCAGTACTCGCTGCGACCGGCGCGGCCGTCGAAGCGGGCGTACTTCTTGAAGAACCGGAGGAACGCGTCGAGGAACCCGATGCCGTACCAGGGGGCCCACAGCGGCGGAACGCCGTCCGGGCCGACCGGTATCGGCTGCGCCAGCTGCGGGTACCCACCGACGTACGGATGGGCGTACTGCTGGTAGGGCTGCTGTCCGTAGCCCGGCTGCTGTCCGTAGCCCGGCTGCTGTCCGTAGCCGGGCTGCTGCCCGTAGCCACCCGGCTGCTGCCCGTACTCCGGCTGTTGCCCGTACCCGGGCTGCTCGCCGGACCCCGGCTGTCCCTGCTGCTGATCGCCGCCGGGCTGGCCCCACTGGGGCGTCCCGTCGTTGCTCATCGGCTCGAGACGGGGCGGTCGTACCGCGCGCCCTGCGGGTTCGACGGCAGCAGCCCGAAGACGATCCCGACGATGCCGACGAAGAGCGCGATGATCCACAGCGCACCGGGGAGGTTCGCGTCGTGCAGGCGGCGCCAGCCGAGGGCGAGCGTCGGGACGATGATCGCGAGGGCCCAGAGCAGGGAGACGATGCCGACGATGATGAAGAGCGCGGACGGCTCGGTGACGGTCGACTGGACGCTGGTGGAGGTCGCGGTCGACATCGACACTGTCGAGCGCTCGGAAGTCGCGAAGCCGATGCCGTACAGGATGCCGAGGACGACGGCCACGATCCCGTTCGCCAGGTACCACCACCAGAACTCGCTGCGGCTGGCGCGACCACTGAACGTCGCGTACTTCTTGAAGAAGCGTCCGACGGCCTTGCCGAACGAGATCCCGTACCACGGGGCCCAGAGCGGCGGTTCACCGTTGGGTCCGGTCGGCGGCTGCTGGCCGTACTGCGGTGCGCCACCGAACTGGGCGCTCGGCTGGTTGTTCGGATCCTGCGGGTACTGGTCGCTCACGTGGTCCCCCTCGAGTGTTGGCTGATGTTCACGTCCGAGTCAACCAGAACCCCTGAGCGGCCGTCAGGACCGATCCGACGCGTCACCGCTGCAGCGGACGGTCGTACTGCTGCCCCTGCGGGTTGGACGAGATCAGGCCGATGATCAGCGAGAACAGGATGCCGATCGGCGGGATGACGAACAACAGGGCGAGCAGGCCGCTGAGGTTCACGTCGTGCAGCCGCCGCACCGTCAACGCGATGAAGCCGAGCGCGCAGGCGAGGCTCCACAGGCTGCCGAGACCGTCCGACCCGTCGTCGACGAACGGCAGCACATTGAACCCGTTGCCGATGATGCCGGCGGCCGCCGAACCGATGAGGTACCAGAGCGCCCAGAACCAGTACTCCGACTGGCTGGCCCGACCGTCGAACCGCACGTACTTCTTCCAGAAGCGCAGGAACGCCTGGGGGAACGGGATGCCGTACCAGGGCGCCCAGAGCGGCGGCTCGGACCTCCCTCCACCCGGCTGACCCGCACCGTGCTGCGCGTACTGGCCCGGAGGCTGCTGGCTCCACGGCTGCTGTCCGGACTGCCTCGGCTGCTGCCCGTACGGGTCCCGGGGCGGGTACTGGTCACTCATCGGTGGGTTCCTTCCGGCGCGGGCTGTCGGTGCACACAGAGTGTGGCACTCCACCGAGCCGGCAAGCGTCATCCGCGCGGACGACACTCGACTCGATGCCGCGGTCAGGGCAGGAGCGCGAGCTTGCCCCCGGGGTGCCCGGACTCCAGCAGTTCCGCCGCCGCCTTCGCCTCGGCCAGCGGGAAGGTCCGCGCCACCGGGACCTCGAGCGCTCCGGCGCCGGCGAGTTCGATGAGCCGCTGCCGCACCGAGTCACGGAACGCCTTGCTGGCCGGCTGTGCGCCGCCCACCGCGGCGATGCCGTCCGATGCAGCCCGCGCCTGCGCGGCGATCGTCACGATGCGTGACCGGTCCGCGACCAACGCGAGCGAGACGTCGACGGCCTCGTCGGTGCCGACGCAGTCCAGTGCCACGTCGATCCCGGACGGTGCGAGATCACGGACACGCGCCTCCAGGCCGTCGCCGTACGCGACCCGTTCGCCACCGAAGCGTCGCACGACGTCCGCACCACGCTCCGACGCGGTGCCGATGACGCGGGTGCCGAGCAGCCGCAGCTGCTGGAGCAGGCTGACGCCGACCGCGCCCGAGGCGCCGTGCACCAGCACGGTGTCGCGCCCCTCGGCGCGGGTGACGCGGAGCATGTCCGCGGCGGTCGAGCCGGCGAGGAGCAGGTTGGCGGCCTCCGGGAAGCCGAGCGAGGCGGGCTTCGCGAAGACGTCGGCCGCGGGGACCGTGACCGACTCCGCCCAGCCGCCGCTGATGCGGAACGCGAGGACCTCGTCGCCGACCGCTCCCCCGCCGGAGGCGATCTCGGTGTCCGGACCGACGGCGGACAGGACGCCGGCGACCTCGTACCCGACGGCAATCGGCAGGTCCGCGGGGTCGCCCTGGCGGGTGTGCTTCATGTCGGCGGGGTTCATGCCGGCGGCGCGGACGGCGATCGTGACCTCGCCGGGGCCGGGTGCCGGCACCTCGGTGTCGACGGACTCCAGGACTTCACTGCCGCCGAACCGTGGGGCCACCCAGTGCTTCGTCATGCGGGCGACGGTACGCGTCGCGACCCCGGAACGGACGGGAGGCCCGTCACCAGCTGGTGACGGGCCTCCCGTCCGTCCGTGCGGACGTCGTCAAGCCGTCCTTGCGGACGTCGTCAGGCGCGCGCGGACCGGATCCGCTCGGCGAACGCGGCGTGCAGCGGGTGCTCCGCAGCGAGACCGGTGATCTGCGTGGCCACGTCGACGTCGGAGGCGTCCGATGCCAGGAGCGCCTGCAGTTCCACGCTCTGCTCGTCGTCCGCGACGTCGAAGCGGAGCGCCGCGGCCATCGCGTCGAGCAGCGCGGTGGGCTCGGTGCCGTCCTCGGCCAGCGCGGCGGCGGGCGAGACGAACCGCTCGTCACGCGACAGCTTGCGGAGCGGCTGGCGACCGACGCGGGTCACCGTGTCTGGCAGGTGCGGGTTCTCGAACCGGCCGATGATCGCCTGCACGTACGCACGGTGCACCTCGGGGTCGAGCTCGTGCCGGCGGATGAGCAGGTCGCTCGTCTCGGCGAGCACGGACTCGAGCTCCGAGCGCACGGCGGGGATCGCGATGGCGTCCGAGATCTTGTCGGCCCCGGCGACGAAGCCGTGGTACGCGACGGTGGCGTGCCCGGTGTTGACCGTGAAGAGCTTGCGCTCGATCGAGGCGGCGAGGCCGTCGACGTAGTGTGCGCCGGGGATCTCGGGCTCGTTCCCACCGAAGGGCGTGCGGTCGATGGCCCACTCGAAGTAGGTCTCCACGGTGACGTCGAGTCCGCCGCCTTCGGGCTGCGCGGGCACGATGCGGTCGACGGCGGTGTTCGCGAAGACGGCCTTGGCCAGGGCGGCGTCGCGGCCGTCCTCGGGCAGGGCGGCGACGATGAACTCGCGCAGGCGATCCGTGGCGTTCAGGGCGTTCTCGCACGCCATGACGGCGATCGGTGCGGCGTCCGCGTCGCGGGCGACGAGCGCGCGGGCGATGACCGGGGCGATGAACTTCAGGACGTTCGGGCCGACGGCGCACGTGACGATCGCTGCGGTCGCGATCTCGGCGACCACGCCGTCCTCGTCCTGCGCGCTGTTCAGTGCGCGGAAGTTCGTGACCTCATGGTCCTGGGCGCCGGCCCCGACCTCGTGCACGGTGTACGAG
>NZ_QKLE01000045.1:0-10076 GCF_003224275.1 Curtobacterium sp. MCSS17_011
GGTGCAGGTCGAGCAGCAGCCGATCGTAGAGCATCGTCACGAGCTGGGCCGGCGTCGCCGACAGCACGGCCTCGTTCGTGTACTGGGCACGACGCTGGTCGGTGACGGAGCGCGGCTGGGCGGCCTGGCGGAAGGCGGCTGCCTGGAAGTCGAAGGTCATGGTGTTCCCGTCAGCTCGACGTCGACGCCAGCTGGCTGGTGAGCCAGCTGGACTGGGACTGGAGTTTGCTGAGGCTCGTCTCGAGGGCCGAGTACTGCGCCTGCAGGGTCGCCCGACGGCGGGTCAAGCGGTCGGACCAGCTGTCGATCTGGGTGTTGAGGTCCTTCGCGATCGACTGCTGGCCGGTGATCGAGGTCGTGATCGACCCGTTGTACTTGTCGGACGCGGCGGTCGCGGCGGCGCCGACGTTCGCGGCCACCCCGGAGAGCATCGCCTGGGTGCCCTGCGGGTCGGTGGCCAGGGCCTTCTGGAAGGCGTCCGGGTCGAACGTGAACGTGCCGTCCTTCTCGATGACGATCCCGATGGACGACGGCGACTTCCCGCCGACCGGCGTGGACATGGTGCTCGTCAGGCGCTGCACGACGTCGCGGGTCGTCGCGTCGCCGGTGAGCACCCCGGCCTTCGTGGTCGTCGTGCCGGTGGTCGCACTCGTCGTGCTCGTCACGGCGGTGTTCGTGCCGTAGTAGCTCGTGATCGCGTTGAGGGCGTCGACGAGACCGGAGGCCACGGCCTGCGCCTTCGTCGTGTCCTGCGCGACCGTGATCGTCACCGGGTCCGTCGACGGCTTCGTGACCGTGACGTCGACGCCGGGGAGCAGTCCGGTGAAGGTGTTCGTGGCGCTCGTGACGGTCTGCGCCGCCGCGCTGCCGGCCCAGAGCGTCACGCTCGCGTCGCGAGCCGACGTGACGACGGCCGCCCCGGGCTGCGCGAACACGTCCGTCGCGGTGCCGGCGGTGACGTCGGCGCCGCTGCCGCGGTACAGCGAGAATGCGCCGGCGGCGCCCGTCGACGTCGACGTGAGCTGCAGGCGGTAGAGCTTGGTGCCGTCGGCGTCGGTGCCGGCCGACACCTTGGTCGCGGTCACCCCCGCGGCGGATGCGTTGACGGCCGAGACCGCGTCGTCGAGCGACCCGGACGCCGGCGTGACGGTGGTCTGCTTGCCACCCGCCCCGACGATCGTGATCGGCTCGGCGGCGGACGACCAGGTCGACATCGCCGCGGTCACGCCGACCTGGGCGGTGGCGGTCGCGCCGACCGTGAAGCTGATCGCGCCCTGGGCCGCGGTGGTCCCGGCGACGACGCTGACCGTCGGCGCCGAGCTCGTCGCGGTGAAGACGTCGAGCGAACTCGTCTTCTGCGCCGCCGTGGCCCTGGTCGCCAGGGTCTGCACGAGCGAGTTGATCGTCTGCAGCGACGAGATGAACGAGTTCGTGCTCGCGAGCTTCGACTTCAGCAGCGTCTGCGGGACGGCCTCGACGCTCATCAGCGAGTTGATGAGGTCGGTGGTCTTCAGCCCGCTGACGAGGCCGTCGATGGCCAGGCTGTTCGCCGAGGAGACGGACGACATCGATGGCTCCTGCCGGTGTGCGGTGGCGGTCGGATGCGGACGACGCCGCCCACCGGGACACCCGAAGGGTCCTGGTGAGCGGCGTCAGGGGTGCTAGCGCAGGAGCGAGAGCACGCCCTGCGTGCTCTGGTTCGCCTGTGCGAGCATCGAGGTGCCGGCCTGGCTCAGGATGTTGTCGCGCGTGTACTTGACCATCTCCTGCGCCATGTCGACGTCGGTGATGCGCGAACCGGCAGCGGTGAGGTTCTCCTTGGCCACGTTCGTCACGTTGATGGCGTGGTCGAAGCGGTTCTGGACCGCACCGAGGTTCGAACGGGCCTCCGAGACGGCCTTGATCTGCGCGTCGATCGTGCCGATCGCCGTGCGGGCCGCGTCGCCGGAAGCCAGGTCGAGGTCCTTCACCGCGGTGGAGACCGCGCTGACATCGGCGCCGGTCAGGTCGACCTCGATCTTGCTGGCGGCGGTGCCGTCCGCGCCGACCTGGAAGGTCAGCTTGCCGGTGCCGTCGACGGTGCTGCTGGTGGCGGCCTTGCCGTCGAGCAGCTTGATCCCGTTGAAGTTGGTCGAGTCCGAGATGCGCTGCAGCTCCTCCTGGAGCTGGCCCACCTCGGTCGTGATCGCCTTCCGCGAGTCCTCGTTGTTCGAGTCGTTGCCGGCCTGGACGGCCAGGTCGCGCATGCGCTGGAGGATCGAGTGGGTCTCGGTGAGGCCACCTTCAGCGGTCTGCACGACGGAGATGCCGTCCTGCGCGTTGCGGGCGGCGACCGTGAGGCCACCGACCTGGGACTTCAGCCCCTCGGAGATCGACAGACCGGCAGCGTCGTCGGCAGCACGGTTGATGCGGAGACCGGTCGAGAGCTTCTCGAGGGACTTCGACAGGTCGTTCTGCGTCGCGTTGAGGTTCCGGTACGTGTTGAGTGCCGAGAGGTTGGTGTTGATGGACATACCCATGGTGGTTTCCTCCGTGAATGTGGGTCGTACGCCTGCCCGTCCGTGGGCTGACATGGATGACTCTCGACCGGTTGCCGGGAGTCGTTAGGAGATCGGCGGAGAAGTTTCCGCCGACGTCTCAACTCGCCGCGACGGCCGGGCCGGACGCGGCCGGGCCGGACGCGGCGTCGTGCACGGCACGGGCGACACCGGCGGCGGCGTTCGTGGCGACACGGGCGAGGTAGGCGCTGCGGCGGGCCGCGGTGGTGCGGCTCGCGGGCTCGACGGTGGTGCCGTCGCCGTAGTGGGCGGCGAGACCGTCGTGGAGCAGGCGCATCGCCTCGGAACGCTGCTGCGAGACGGCCGAGTGCGTGATGCCGAGCTCGGCGGCGACGTCGGTGACCGAGCGGTCGCCGAAGTACACGGCCTCGACGATGAAGCGCATCCGTTCCGGCAGGGCCTCGACCGCGGCGCGGAGGTACCGGCGCTTCTCGGTCTCGAGCAGGTCGTCCCCGGGGAGCGGCAGGTCCGCGGCGACGAGGTCGTGCACGGTCTCGTCGAGCGGCGCGACGGTGCGGGCGGCATCGCTCATCGCGTCGACGGCGGTCTGCTTGTCGACGCCCATCGCGTCGGCGATCTCCTGCGCACCGACGCTCCGGCCGAGGCGTGCGGACAGGGCCTCCTGCGTTGCCAGGGTCTCGCGGATCCGCTTGCGGGTGCCGCGGGACGCCCAGTCGGCCGAGCGCATGTCATCGGCCAGCGCGCCGGCGATCCGGGTGCGGGCGTAGGCGCCGAACGGCACGCCGAGGGTGGGGTCGAAGGCCTCGGCGGCTGCGACGAGTGCGAGCGATCCGACGGCGGCGAGGTCGTCGCGGTCCAGGTGCGTTGCCCGGGAACGGACGTCGGCCACGATGTAGCCCACGAGCGGGAGGTGCTCCACGATCATCGCGTTGCGTTCGGTGCGGTCCATGCTGTTCCCCTGGTCGACCTGACGTGTGTCGGCTCACCCGTCCGTGGGCGCGACGGACGCCGGCCTCGGATGGCCGGTGCGTACGCCGAAGACCCGCTCGGGTCCCTCCGAGCGGTGCACCCCGCATCGTTGCCGAGCGGTTCCGGGTGTCCCCCGGGGTGCGTTCCGAATGTATCGGCTGGCAATGCGCTGAACGGGGGTCGCTCAGTCCCCAGTGCGGGGGTGTTCGCGGTGTTTCACGGTCGGCATTTGTGAGGACTCCGGGTTGGGAACGATCGTTCTCGTCCCCCAACTGGGGTCGCCGGGGTGTGCGCGGGCCGATGTCCGGTCCGCGCGCTCCTCCCCGTGCCTTACGGACCGTGCAGCGGCGTCGATAGGTCTCCGTGTCCGCAGGATGACGGACCGGGAACCACCCCGACGAACCACCACCCGGGAGGAGCTGATGAGCGTGAACGACCTGTCCGCCGTGCTCTGGCGCGAACGCGAGCTGCTCGAACTGCTCACCTTCAAGCTCGAGGAGGAGCAGCTCCTGCTCACCGCGGGCCGCTCCCGCTGGGTCTCGCACGCCAGCCGCGAGGTCGAGCAGGTCCTCGACCGCCTCCGCAGCACCGGTCTCGAGCGCGCCGCGCAGAGTGCCGAGGTCGCCGAGGAGTGGGGCGTCCCCGCCGACGCTCCCCTGCGCGACGTCGTCGCCGCGGCACCGAACGGGCCGTGGGGCGAGATCCTGTCGTCGCACCTCACCGCGATGGTCGAACTGACCACCCAGATCGGCGCCCTGCGCGACGAGAACGACCGGTTCCTCCGCTCCGCCGCCCAGGCCACCGAGGAGACCCTGGCGGGGACCGTCACCGGCGCCGCCACCTACGACGCCAGTGGCACGTCCGGCGCAGGCCAGGACGGCGCCCGCCTGTTCGAGGGGACGCTGTAGCACCGTGGTCAGCACCTTCGGATCCCTCGCGACCGCCTACTCCGGCCTCGCCGCCGCCCGTGCCGGCATCGACGTCACCGGCCAGAACATCGCGAACGCCGGCACCGCCGGCTACACGCGGCAGCGCGTCACGCAGAACTCGATCCCCGCGACCCAGACCGGGTTCATGCGGGGCACCGCGGCCCTCGCCGGCCAGGGCGTCTCGGTCGACGGCATCGCCCGCCTGGCATCCCTGACGCTCGACGCCGGTGTCCGCGTCGCCGCCGGTTCGTCGGCCTACGCCGATGCCCGCGCCACGGCACTCTCCGCCCTCGAGACCGGGTTGCACGAGCCCGGCAAGGACGGCCTGAGCGCCAAGCTCGACGCGTTCTGGTCGTCCTGGAGCGAGCTCGCCAGCCACCCCGACGACCCGGGTGCCGCCAGCGCCGTGCTCGGGGCCGCAGGCACCGTCGTCGCCGCCCTGGCCGCCGGCTCGAAGGCCGTCGACACGCAGTGGTCCTCGGTGCGCGGCACCCTGACCGGGCAGGTCGCCCAGCTGAACGGCGCCGCGGAGCAGGTCGCCGACCTGAACGGCCGGATCCGCACGGCGCTCGCCTCGGGCGGCAACGCCAACGAGCTGCTCGACCAGCGCGACCAGCTCACGCAGCAGATCGCCACGCTCGCCGGCGGCACCACCCGGACGAACGCCGACGGCACCGTCGACGTGCTCCTCGGCGGCAACCCGCTCGTGCAGGGCACCGACGCCCGCGCGGTCGCCCTCGGCGGCGGCGAGCGTCTCGCCGACGGAACCGCGGTCACCCTGACCTGGACCACCGGCACGGCCGGGGCGGTCGGGCTGAGCGGCGGGTCGATCGGTGGCGCCCTCGCGGTCCTCGCACCGGCGTCCGGTACCGGCACCGGCGGCGCACTCGCCGAGGCCTCCGCGTCCTACGACGCCGTGGCCACGCGACTCGCCACCACCGTCAACGCCCTGCACGCCGCCGGGACCACCCCGGCCGGCACCACCGGCGCACCGTTCTTCTCCCTGGCCACCGGCGTCCCCGCCGCCCAGGCGCTCGGCGTCGTCCCCACGGACGCCGGCGGCCTGGCGACGCGGAACGCGGCGGGGGAACTCGACGACTCGTTCGCCGACGCGCTCGCGCGACTCGGGGCGTCGTCGGACGGTGCCGACCAGGTCTGGGCGACGTTCGTGGCGGGGGTGGGCACCGCCTCCAGGTCGGCGACGTCGGAATCGACGATGACCGGACTCGCGCTCACCAACGCGCGCACCCAGCAGCAGTCGAGCGCCGGCGTCGACCTCGACGAGGAGAACGTCAACCTGCTGAGCTACCAGCACGCGTACCAGGGCGCGGCGCGCGTCCTGACCGCCGTCGACGAGATGCTCGACACCATCATCAACCGCGTCGGACTCGTCGGGAGGGGCTGATCGTGATCACCCGTGTGACCACCCAGATGTCGATGGCGGCCGCGTCGGCCCGGCTGCAAGCCGGTGCCGCCAGGGTCGCCGAGCTCACCGACCAGGCCACGACGCTGCGTGCGATCCAGAAGCCCTCGGACGACCCGGTCGGCACCGCGTCGTCGATGCAGGTGCGCAAGGAGCAGGCCGCAGCCGCGCAGTACTCGCGGAACGCGAACGACGCCGCGGCGTGGCTCGCGACCACCGACAGTGCGCTGTCCGGCGTGTACTCGGTGCTCAACAACGTCCGCGACCTCACGGTGCGGGCCGCGAACTCGGGCACCATGAGCGACACCGACCGCGACGCGTTCGTCACGCAGTTCCGGTCGCTCAAGGCCGACCTCGAGGCACGTGCCAACACCACCTACGGCACCCGTTCGGTGTTCGCGGGCTCGTCGACCGCCGCTGTCGCCTACGACCCCGCCACGGGCTGGGCGACCTCCGGCACCGACGTGTCCCGGCGGGTCGGCGACGGCACCACCGTCCGCGTCGACACCTCCGGCACCGCGGTCTTCGGATCCGGCGACGACTCGGTGTTCGGCATGATCGACTCCATCGTCAGTGACCTGCAGAACGGGGTGAACGTGAACGCTCGCATCGGGGACGTCGACACGGCGCTCGGGACCGTCCGCGGCGCCCAGGCCGACGTCGGCGTCCGGCACGCCGCCGCACTCGCGGCGCAGGACTCGCTGAAGTCCGCGACCGTCTCACTCGAGAGCCGCCGCGCCGGCATCGAGGACGTCGACCTCGCGAAGGCCGTCCTCGACCTGCAGGTGCAGCAGACCAACTACCAGGCAGCCCTCGCCGTCACCGCGAAGGTCCTGCAGCCGACCCTGATGGACTACCTCCGATGAGCATCTCCCTGACCTTCGCCGTCCCGCCGTTCGGGCTCGCCCCCGCCGCGGCCTTCGAGCTGTCGCCGGTCGACGGCGCCGAAGGGCTGTTCACGCTCGTCGGCGACGACGCACGGCTGTTCCTGCTCGACGCCGCGGTGCACCTGCCGTCGTACGCGCCGGAACTCACCGACGAGCAGGCCGCCGGGCTCGGGCTGACCGACCCCGCCGACGCGATGCTGCTCGTCGTGGCGAACCCCGGGGCGTCCGGCACCACGGTCAACCTGCTCGCGCCGATCGTCGTGAACGCCCGGACCGCCGTGGGCGCGCAGGTCATCCTCGAGGAGCAGGACCTGCCGCTGCGGGCGGAGCTCGCGCGGGTGTAGGTGCGGCGCGGCCGCGGCGGGGCGCGGCGCGGCGGCGGCTTCGCACCCGTTCTGCGACATTCCACCAGTCGTTCCCGGCGTGGATCGTCGGAAGATGTGCATGCAGATGGTGCGTGTGCATGTGACGACAAGACACGAGTCGATCGACGCGTGCATCGTCGCAAGATGCACACGCATTGCAGCTGGTCAGTCCTGCACAGGTCGTCGTCGCCGCCCGGCTCTCCACAGATCGGGCGATGGCGTGCGCTGGACCACGAGGTTCGGCGAGCCTGGTGGCATGTCCAGAGCGAACGACGTCGAACTCATCCGCACGACGGGTGCGACCTCCGCCGAACGCCGCTCGCTCGAGCGCGATGTCCGCCGCGGACGGTACGAACGCCTCCGCCCCGGCGTCCTCGTCCGCCCGGATGCACTCGACGGGATGCATCCTGGTGAGCAGCACCACGTGCTCGTCCGGGCCTCGGCGCACCGACTCCGAGCGACCGATGTCGTCTCACACCAGTCTGCGTGCGCAGTCCTCGGGCTCCCGTTGATCGGGGCAGCACCGCCCAAGGTGCACCTCGCCGATCCGACCACGACGCACACCCGCGTCACGGCGTGGTTCGTCCGGCACGGTGCACAGGGGCGGCCGCCCGCAGTCCTCGTCGATCAGCAGGCGACACCCACGACGACGGCCGCGAGGACCGCCATCGACGTCGCTGCGACACGCTCCTTGCTCGAAGCGCTCCCCGTCGTCGATGCCGTGCTCTCCCGTCGGCTCGCCGTCCGTGAGGCGTTGGACGCGGAACACGCATCGCTGGCCTTCGCCCGGACCAAGGCGGGGATCGCGGTGGGGATGGGATCGGCGCTGTCGGGGTCGCCGGCGGAGTCGGTGTGCCGCGTCCGCTTCTGCGAACTCGGGGTGCCGGAGCCGGTGCAGCAGCACGTGTTCGCCCGGGTCGGATCGGCCACGGCGGTCGTGGACTTCTGGTTCCCCGACCAGGGCGTCGTGGTCGAGGTCGACGGCCGCGCGAAGTACGAGGACCCGGCGCTGCTCGACGGGCGATCCACCGCGGACGCGCACTGGCGCGAGAAACGTCGTGAGGACTTCATCCGGTCGTTCCCCGAGGTCCGGGCGGTCGTCCGGCTCTCGTGGGCCGACCTGATGCAGCCCGACCGGGTGCGGGCTGCCCTCCGGCGCGCGGGTGTCCCGTGCTGAGGGTGCGTGCCCGACGATTGGCGCGGGCGGTGAGGCGCATCCGGGTGGTACGTGCGCTGACGCTCGACCGTCGGCCGAGCGGACGATCCCCCGGTGTCCACCGCCCCACCGACCACGACCTCGCCGAGTCCCACGCGAACGCCACGGACCGGCCCGGCACCCTTGACCACGCCGCCGCGGTGGTCCGGGTCGGGTTCGCGGTGGTCGCCGCCCTCCTCGAGCTCGACGTCCCGCACGGACACCGGCCCGAGTACCTGCGCCCCCGCGCCGATGCGAGCCGGCCCCTCGACGAGACACCCGGCGGTCAGGCGAGCCCGACCACCGATCACGACGTCGGACCCGTCCGCGACGACGGTCACCGGTCCCGGACCGAGTTCGGCTCCCGCGCCGACGTGCACGGTCGCCGCCGACGCGACGACGGTCACGGGTCCGGGGCCCAGGCGGGCACCGGCAGCCAGCGTGATCGCCCCACCGTGACGGGTCTCGAGTGTCGTGGACGGGTAGAGCACCGCGCCGGGCAGGACCGACACGCCCACCCCGATCAGGACGGACGCCGGATCGAGCACCCGGACCTCGGGCGCCAGGGCGATGACCTCTGCGACGGGCAGGAACCCGGCCGCACGACGGGCATCGTCGAGGGCCCGGGGCGCGGGGTCGGTGTCCATCCAGCGACCCTCTCACGTGCGCGGCGTACGGTGAAGCCATGGCCCGAGCCCCGAAGGACCAGTCGATCGTGCCCCTGCCGACCGCACCGGTCTCCCCCACCTCTTCCGACCCCCGAACGCAGCAGCTCCAGCCCACGGGTTGGGCCAAGTGGCTCGACCGGGTCATCAGTGTGCAGCGTCCCGTCGTGGTCGCGCACGTCAACGCGATCCGTCGTCGCAAGCCCGACGCGACCCCCGCCGAGGTGATCCAGATCCTCGAGCGGCAGTACCTGGCCGCGGTCACGACCGGCGGTGCCGCGGTCGGTGCGAGTGCGGTGATCCCCGGCGTCGGGATGGCCGCTGCGCTCGGCCTGAGCGGTGCCGAGACGGTCGGGTTCCTCGAGACGACCGCGCTGTTCGCACAGTCGGTGACCGAGGTGCACGGCATCGCGCTGGACGACCCGGAGCGCGCTCGCACCCTGGTGATGGCGATGATCCTCGGCGCGCCGGGTACGCAGCTCATCAAGCAGCTCGCCGGCCAGGCCGCCGGCGGGCAGGCTCGGACGGCGTTCTGGGGCGAGATGGTGACGTCCTCGCTGCCGAAGCAGGTCGTCAACGGCATCGGCGGACAGGTCCGTGACCAGTTCATCAAGCGCTTCGCCATCCGGCAGGGCGGATCGGTCCTCGGCCGCGCGCTGCCGTTCGGCATCGGAGCGGCCGTCGGCGGTCTGGGGAACCACGCCCTGGGGCGCAAGGTGATCCAGGCGTCGCGGACGGGGTTCGGCATGCCGCCGGCGGAGTTCCCGATCGTGTTGACGGTCACACCGGCTGCCGAGAAGACCCGGCGTGCCCTGCCGTGGAAGCGCGGCTCGGGCAAGGACCAGGAACTCTGGACCGAGCCGGGCCAGGACGACCCCCGCTCGAAGCGTTAGTCAGGACAACCGAGAAGGGTCTGGCGCGACGACCAAGAGCGGCCCGGGTACGGAGGCTCAGCAGCCGAGCCGGGCCGTTCGTGCCGCTGCGCCCTAGAAGGACCGCACCGGTGTCGTCACGACCTGCCCGGCGTGCGCGAATCCACCACCGAATCCGAACAGCAACGCCGGCACCCCCTCCGGCAGATCACCGCGCTCCCACGCCTTCGAGAGCCCGAGGGGCACACTCGC
>NZ_QKLE01000046.1:0-9929 GCF_003224275.1 Curtobacterium sp. MCSS17_011
GCGCGCTGTTCAGTGCGCGGAAGTTCGTGACCTCATGGTCCTGGGCGCCGGCCCCGACCTCGTGCACGGTGTACGAGTCGGCTGCGGCCAGGGCGTCGATGAGCGGGGCGGCGACGTCGGCGAAGACGACCTCGTACCCGGCCTCGTGGAGCAGGAGCCCGACGAAGCCGCGGCCGATGTTGCCGGCGCCGAAGTGGACGGCGGTGCTGGTGCTCACTCGTTGACCTCGCCGAGGATCGACAGGATCGCCGCGGTGTCGGCGGCGTCGGTGAGCTTCTGGACCTCGTCCTCGTCGGAGAAGACGATCGCGATCTTCGACAGGATGTCGAGGTGCTCGTTGTTCACGCCGGCGATGCCGACGACGAAGCGCACGGGGTTGCCGTCCCAGTCGATCGGGCTGGCGTAGCGGATGAACGACAGGGCGGAGGACTTGATGGCGTCCTTCGCGTCGTTGGTGCCGTGCGGGATCGCGAGGAAGTTGCCCATGTAGGTGGACACGCTCTTCTCGCGCTCGAGCATCGCCGGGTAGTAGTCGGCCGTGACCGCGCCCGCAGCTTCGAGGATCTCGGCCGCCTCCTTCATCGCTTCCGACTTGGTCGGCGCGGTGTCCTCGGTGTGGATGCGGATCTGGCTCTCCTGCAGGACGGGCATCGGGGGTTCTCCTTGTGTTGAGGACGTGATGGAGGGGACGGGTCAGCCCCGTCCCCTCCGATACTGCACTTCGTTACTGGTTGTGGCGTTACTGGTTCTTCAGCTGCTCGACGACCTGGTCGTACTGCGGCGCGTTCATGAAGTTGCCGACCGACACGTGCTGCGCGTTCGGGTTCTTCTGCTTGGCGCGGTCCGTCAGTTCCTCCTGCGTGATGATCAGGTCCTCGTCACCGGACAGGTTCGCGATCGCCTTGTTGGAGACCGTGACCCCTTCGATGCCCGCCTTCTTGATCTTGTTGCGCAGGACACTGGCACCCATGGCGCTCGAGCCCATGCCGGCGTCGCAGGCGAAGACCAGGTTCTGGACCTTCGTCGCCGTCGCCGTGCTCGCCGAACCGACGCCGCCAAGGGAGGCCTCGGCCTCTTCCTCGTTGGCCGGGGAGTTGTTGCCGAGCAGACCCGAGGTCGCCGAGTTGACGTCGCGACCCTTGTTGGCCTGGAGCTTCGCCATCGCGGCGCTCATGTCGCCACCGTTACCGGACGCCAGGTCGCGCTTGCGGCTGGCGAGCAGGAAGAAGGACGACACCGCGAACGACACCGCTGCGGACAGGATGACCGACAGGATCACACCGAGGAAGCTGTTGCGCTCCGTCGCACCGAGCACCGCGAAGATCGAGCCGGGCGATGCCGGGGCGACGAGGCCGGACTGGAACGCGACGTTCGTGGCGACACCCGTGGCACCACCGAGGATGACGGCGATGAACAGGATCGGCTTCTGCAGCACGTACGGGAAGTAGATCTCGTGGATGCCACCGAAGAACTGGATGATGATCGCGCCGGGCGCGGTCGATCGGGCGATGCCGACACCGAAGAAGGTGAAGGCGAGCAGCAGACCGAGGCCGGGGCCGGGGTTCGCCTCGAGCAGGAACAGGATCGACTTGCCGGACTCGGCGACCTGCGCCGCGCCGAGCTGGTCGAGCACACCGTGGTTGATGGCGTTGTTCAGGAAGAAGACCTTCGCCGGCTCGATGATGACGCTGGCGAGCGGCAGGAGCGAGTGCTGCACGAGGAAGTCCACCGCGGAGCCGAGGCCCTCGGCGATGAGCTTGAACAGCGGCGCGAGCCAGAAGAACCCGATCATCGCGAGGACGAAGCCCAGGATGCCGGCCGCGTAGTTGTTCACGAGCATCTCGAAGCCGGGCTTGATCTTGCCGTCCCAGATCCGGTCGATCTGCTTGATCAGGTAGGCACCGAGCGGGCCACAGATCATCGCGCCGAGGATCATCGTGGTACCGGAGGCCCCGATGATGACACCCATGGTCATGATCGACCCGACGACGGCACCGCGGGTGTCGTAGATCATCCGGCCGCCCTGGATGGCGATCGCGAGCGGGATCAGGTAGGTCAGGATCGGGCCGACGAGGCCGGGGTTGGCGACACCGGCCGTCTCACCGAACCCGCCGAGGACGCCCACTGGCGTCCACCCGGTCTCGATGAAGAAGGCCGTGATGATGCCCCACGCGATGAAGATCGCGATGTTGGGCATGACCATGCCGGAGAGGAACGTGCCGAACTTCTGAACGGCGACGCGTGCGCCGCCCCGCGACTTCGCGGGTGCGTCGGGCGCTGCAACGGACGACGTTGTCATGTGCGGTGACTTTCTGTGTGGTGGAGCTGCTGCGTGGTGATGGGAAGGGTGGTGCTGGGGGGTGGTGGCTCAGGCGGCGTGCGTCGCGGCCGCGGCGGCGGACTTCGCGGCCGCCGCCGTGCTCGCGGCGAGTGCCGCCGTCGCCATCTCGCGGGCCTGTTCGAGCGTGTAACGACCGAGTTCGGCGCGCACGTCGGCCAGGGCCGCGGGGGTCATGGAGAGGGTGGTGGCGCCGAGACCGACCAGGACGACGGCGAGCAGCGGGTCGGCTGCTGCCTCACCGCAGATCCCGACGGCCTTGCCGGCGGTGGCGCCGGCGGCGCCGAGCTGTGCGACGAGGCGCAGGACGGCGGGGTGCCACGGGTCCTGGTAGGACGCGACGGTGCCGAGCATGCGGTCGGCGGCCATCGTGTACTGCGTCAGGTCGTTCGTGCCGATCGACACGAAGTCGGCGTTCTGGAACACCTGCTCGGCCATCAGCGCGAGCGACGGCACCTCGGCCATGACACCCGCGGTCCGGATACCGAGTTCGCGGGCCAGGGTGACGAAGTACTCGGTCTCCTCGGCGTCCGCGACCATCGGGGCCATGACCCACAGGTCGGCCTCGGTCGCGGCGTCGGCCTGCGCGAGCGCGGTGAGCTGGTCGCGCAGGACCTCGGGGTGGTTCCGCAGGGCACGCAGGCCGCGGCGTCCGAGGGCCGGGTTCTCCTCGTCCTTGTCGGTGAGGAACGGCAGGGGCTTGTCGGCGCCGGCGTCGAGCGCGCGCACGACGACCTTCTTGCCGGGGAACGCCGCGAGGAGCTGGCGGTACGACTCGGTCTGCTCGTCGACCGTGGGGGCCTTCGGCGAGTCGAGGAAGAGGAACTCGGTGCGGAAGAGCCCCACGCCCTCCGCACCGAGAGCAACGGCGCCGGCGGCGTCGGCGGGGCTGCCGAGGTTCGCGAGCAGGGGCACGACGTGGCCGTCGGCGAGGGCGCCGGCGGTGAGCGGGGCGGCAGCGGCGGCGAGCCGGTCCGCGATCCGCTGGTCGACCTCGGCCACGAGCGACTCGGACGGGTCGGTGACGACCGTCCCGGTGGCGGCGTCGACGACGACGTGGACGCCGTCGGCGAGCTCGTCCGCGCCGGTCACGCCGACGATGGCGGTGATGCCCTTGGCGCGGGCGAGGATCGCGGTGTGCGAGGTCGGACCGCCGTCACGGGTGACGAGTGCCAGGACCTTCTCGAGGTCGAGCAGCGCGGTGTCCGCCGGGGCGAGGTCACGGGCGACGAGGACGAAGGGGGTGTCCGACTCGGGGACACCGGGGGCGTGCACGCCGCGGAGCTTGGCGATGATGCGCTGGGCGACGTCGTCGAGGTCGGCCGCGCGCTCCCCCATGTAGCCCCCCATGCCGACGAGCAGGTCGCGGAACTGGGCGAACGCCTCGTACACGGCGCGCTCGGCGTTGGTGCCGCCGTCGATGCGCGTGTGCACGTCGTCGAGGAGCGTCGGGTCCTGCGCCATCAGCGCCTGGGCCTCGAGCACGGCCTGGGCGTCGCCACCGGCGAGTTGTCCGCGCTTGTTCAGGTCGTCCGCCACCGCGGCCAGTGCGTCGTGCACGGCCTGCTTCGCGTCGTCCGCCGAACCCACCAGGGCGTCCTTCGACGGTTCGCCGAGCGGGTCAGCCATCCGGAGCACGGGGCCGTGGGCAACGCCACGGCCGACGCCGGTGCCGAGCAGTTCGGACATTCGAGACTCCTTCATCTCACACGCGCTTGCGGTGGGGTGGATCGTTCGGTGCACGCGGCACGGGAACGGACCACGCCCGTGCGGCTGAGCAGCACACTACCCCGCTTCGCGTTGACAAACAAACACATCCGGGGATAAAAATGCAGAAACAGATGCCCGTTTGCGTCTGGCGGATCGAACGCAGGGGACGACATCGCGCATGTCGTGCCCGACCGTGTCCGTTCCGTTCCGACCCGAGACGACGAGGTCCGATGTACGCACCAGAACGCCACCAGCGCATCGTCGAGCAGGCGCGCGCGCAGGGCCGGGTGGACGTCAAGGACCTGGCCGAGTTGCTCGCCGTCACGCCCGAGACCATCCGTCGCGACCTGACGAGTCTGGAACGCCGCGGTCTCGTCCGTCGCGCGCACGGCGGCGCGATCCCCGTCGAGCGGATCACCCTGCACCCCGGCGTCGGCGACCGCGGCGGCATCAACCAGACCGAGAAGATGGTCATCGCCGAGGCCGCCCTGGCGGAACTACCCGAGAACGGCTCGATCATGATCGACGCCGGCACCTCGACCATCTGCCTGGCCGAGCTGCTGCCGACCGACCGCGGGCTGACCGTCGTCACGCACTCGCTGCCGGTCGCCACCGCCGTCGCGAACCGTCCGGGCATCGACCTGCACCTGCTCGGCGGCAACATCCGCAGCGACTCCCTGGCCGGCGTCGGCACCTGGACGCACCAGCTCATCGGCATGGTCAGCGTCGACGTCGCCTTCATCAGCATCAACGGCATCACGCCGGAGCGCGGCCTGACGACCCACAACATGGCCGAGGCCGCCGTGAAGAGCGCGATGATCAAGTCCGCCCGACGGAGCATCCTGCTCGCCGACCACACCAAGTTCGGCCGCGAGGAGTTCGGTCGCGTCGCCCCGCTCGCCGCGATCGACACGATCATCACCGACCCCGCCGTCAACCTCGACCTGGTCCGCGAGGTCGAGGCCGCCGGCACCGAGGTCTTCTGGCCCGGCCGACCCTGACCGCGCCCCGTTCCCGTCCACCCAGCGCTCGCTAGCATGAGCCAACCACCCATCGACAGGAGTACATCGATGTCCGAAGCCACCCGCACCGTGACCGTCGCCAGCGCATCCGGCCTGCACGCTCGCCCCGCATCCCTCTTCGTCCAGACCGTGACGGCGTCGGGGCACCAGGTCACGATCGCCAAGGGCGACAAGTCCGGGAACGCCGGCAGCATCCTCGCCCTGCTCGGGCTCGGCATCGAGAACGGCGACGAGGTCATCCTCACCGTCTCGGGTGACGACGCCGAGACCACCGCGGACAGCCTGGTCGACTTCCTCTCGACGGACCACGACGCGGCCTGATCGCGCAGGTCGCGTCCTGCACGCGACCACAGAGCGGACGGGAGGCACGGTGCCAGCTGGCACCGTGCCTCCCGTGCGTCCGTGGGGGCGTCCAGGGCTGTCGGCACCCGCCGATAAGGTGTGATGCATGACACGCCTGCGCCTCGCATCCGTCAACGTGAACGGCGTCCGCGCCGCCTTCCGCAAGGGCATGGGCGACTGGCTCGCCACCCGCGACGTCGACGTGCTGGCCCTGCAGGAAGTGCGCGCGTCGAGCGACGACCTGGCGGCGCTGCTCGGCGACGAGTGGGACATCGTGCACGACCCGGCGACCGCGAAGGGCCGGGCCGGCGTGGCGATCGCCTCGCGCCACTCTGCCCAGATCCACCGCGTCGCCCTGGGCGCCGACGACTTCGACTCCGCCGGCCGCTGGCTCGAGGCCGACTACGAGATCGGCGGGACGACCGTCACGGTGGTCTCCACCTACGTGCACTCGGGCGAGGTCGACACCCCCAAGCAGGACGAGAAGTGGAAGTTCCTGGACGCCATGACCGAGCGGCTGCCGGCGCTCCGCGAGCACAACCCGCTCGCCGTCGTCGTCGGTGACCTGAACGTCGGGCACGACGAGCGCGACATCAAGAACTGGAAGGGCAACGTCAAGCGAGCCGGCTTCCTGCCGCGCGAGCGCGCCTACTTCTCGCGGTTCTTCGGCGCCGACGGCGAACCGGTCGAGGGTGCCGACGGATCCACGGGCCCCGGGCTCGGATGGGTCGACGTGGGTCGCGCCCAGGCCGGCGACGTCGACGGCCCGTACACGTGGTGGTCGTGGCGCGGTCAGGCCTTCGACAACGACACGGGCTGGCGCATCGACTACCAGATGGCGACCCCCGACCTGGCCGCCAAGGTCACGGAGTACACGGTCGACCGCGCCGCGGCGTACGACCAGCGATGGTCCGACCACGCCCCCGTGGTCGTCGACTACGAACTCTGACCCTCTTCTCTCGCTTCACCTGACGCACCGGAGCACCACCATGACCAAGACCCGCATCTTCTCGGGCATCCAGCCGTCCGCCGGATCGCTGCACCTCGGCAACTACGTCGGGGCGCTCATGCAGTGGAGGACCCTGCTCGACGACCACGACGCGATCTACTGCGTCGTCGACATGCACGCGATCACCTCGCCCCAGGACCCGGCCGAGCTCCGCGCGAACACCCGAGCAACCGCTGCGCAGTACATCGCGTCGGGCATCGACCCGTCCAAGGCGACGCTGTTCGTGCAGTCGCACGTGCCCGCGCACGCCGAGCTCGCCTGGGTGCTGAACACCCTGACCGGCTTCGGCGAGGCGAGCCGGATGACCCAGTTCAAGGACAAGTCGGCACGCCAGGGCGCCGAGGCCGCGTCGGTCGGGCTCTTCACCTACCCGATCCTGATGGCCGCGGACATCCTGCTCTACGACACCAGGGTCGTGCCGGTCGGTGACGACCAGCGACAGCACGTCGAGCTGACCCGCGACCTGGCCGGACGCTTCAACTCACGGTTCGGCGACACGTTCGTCACGCCCGAGGCACGAATCCTGACCGAGACGGCGCGGATCTACGACCTGCAGGACCCCACCAGCAAGATGAGCAAGTCCGCAGCGTCGGACAACGGCCTCATCCGCCTGCTCGACGACCCGAAGCGCACCGCGAAGAAGATCAAGTCGGCGGTCACCGACACCGAGCGCGAGATCCGGGCCGACCGCCTGGCCAAGCCCGGAGTGACGAACCTGCTGTCGATCCTGTCGGCGTTCACCGGCACCTCGATCGCCGCGCTCGAGGAATCGTTCGCCGGCAAGGGCTACGGCGACCTGAAGGGCGAGGTCGCCGACGCGGTCGTGGCCGAGCTCGAACCCGTCCGCGCCCGCACGCTCGAGCTGCTCGACGACCCGGCGGAGCTCGACCGGCTGCTGGCGATCGGCGCCGCCCGTGCCGAGTCGATCGCGCAGGAGACACTGGCCCGCGTCTACGACCGCATCGGGTTCGTCCCGCGATCGCGCGGCTGATCGTGCAGCCCGTCACGCTCGAGTCGGCGCGGGTCCGGCTCGACCTGCCCACCCGCGCCGACACCGCGGCGATCACCGAGGCCTGCCAGGACCCGGAGATCGTCCGGTGGACCACGGTCCCGACGCCGTACCGCGAGCAGGATGCCCGGACCTTCGTCGACGCCCTGGTCGGACCGGGGTGGGCCTCGGACCGCGAGTACACGTGGGCGATCCGACCGGCCGGTTCGACGTGGCTCGCGGGCATCATCAGCTACCGCACCGCCGGCCGTGACCTCGGGTTCTGGCTCGCGCCGTCTGCCCGGGGTGCCGGACTCATGCACGACGCCGTCCGGCTCGTCGTCGGCTGGGCCTTCGAGCAGGATGCGCCGGACGTCTACTGGGAGTGCTACCAGGGCAACACGGCCTCGGCGGCGGTCGCCCGCGCGGCCGGGTTCTCGTACACCGGCCTCGGCGCAGCTCGGGTACCGGACCGGGACGGCGGCCCGACGGCGGCGTGGACCGCACTGCGACGCGCCGACGGCACTCCTGCCTCCGAGCTCCCCTGGCCCGTCGCCTGAGCGCGCTCACAACCGTGGTGACGTGTCACCCAACCGCCGCCGGTAGGCTCGGCCCGTGAGCGACACGGCACGACCCACCGAGGTCCGGGCAATGCGCCGCGGGCTCGAACTCGCGGCCCTCGGGCCCGTCGTCGGCGATCACGCCCGCGTCGGCGCCGTGATCCTCTCCCCCACCGGCGAGGTCCTCGCCGAGGGGTGGCACAAGGGCGCCGGTACCCCGCACGCCGAGGTCGACGCGATGGCCAAGGTCGACCCGGCACTGCTGCGCGGCGCGACGGCGGTCGTGACCCTCGAACCCTGCAACCACGTCGGCCGTACCGGGCCGTGCGCCGTGGCACTGCTCGACGCCGGGATCGCCCGGGTCGTCTACGCGATCGACGATCCCGGAGCCGACGTGCACGGCGGCGCCGAACGGCTCCGTGCCGCCGGGGTCCAGGTCGTCTCCGGGGTCCTGGCCGACCAGGCCGAGGCGTTCCTCGAGCGGTGGCTGCTCTCGGTCCGGCTCGGCCGGCCGTGGGTCACCGTCAAGTGGGCGTCCAGCCTCGACGGGCGTGCCGCCGCTGCCGACGGCACGAGCAAGTGGATCACCGGCGCAGCCGCACGCCAGCACGTGCACGAACAGCGTGCCGCCCACGACGCGATCCTCGTCGGCACCGGCACGGTGTTCGCCGACGACCCGAGCCTGACCGCGCGCGGGGACGCCGGCGAACTGCTCGCCGACCAGCCGCTCGCCGTGGTGCTCGGTGACCGCCCGGTGCCCGCCGACGCCGCGGTCCGCCGGCACCCGCGCGGGCTCGTCACGCTGCCCGGACACGACCTGGCCACCTCGCTCGGTGCACTGCGCGGGCACGGCGTGCACTCGGTGTTCGTCGAGGGTGGTCCCACGGTCGCCTCGGCGCTCATCGCCGCCGGACTCGTCGACGAGTACCTGGTGTACATCGCCCCGGTGCTGCTCGGCGGACCCCGCGTGGCGCTCGGCGACCTGGGCGTGGGAAGCATCTCCGAACGTCGGCGGTTGGACGTACTATCGACCACCAGCCTCGGCCCCGACCTGCTGGTCCGAGCCCGACCGCACCGTCCGCAGCACGAGGACCAGCACGACCGCCAGCAGCAGCTCGACGCGACACCCGGGCGCGGAGACGACGGGCCCACGAACGACCGGAGCACCACATGACCGACGCGTTGACCTCCCCCACACCCGGGAGCCCGGTCCAGTTCGAGGTGTCCACGAACGTCCCGACGACCCACGGCACGTTCCAGATGCGGGCCTACCGCGACCTCGTCACGAGCGCGGAGCACGTCGCGATCATCGGTGCATCGCCGGACGGCTCGCTGCCCACCGACGGCGCGCTCGTCCGGGTGCACTCCGAGTGCCTGACCGGCGAGGCCTTCGGGTCACTCAAGTGCGAGTGCGGCCCTCAGCTCGACGCCGCGCTCGACACGATCGCCACCGAGGGCGGCGTCGTCATCTACCTGCGCGGGCAAGAGGGGCGTGGCATCGGCCTCATCAACAAGCTCAAGGCCTACCGCCTGCAGGAGGACGGGCTCGACACCCTCGACGCGAACCTCGCGCTCGGACTGCCCGCCGACTCCCGCGCCTACGGGGGTGCCGCGGGCATCCTCGCCGACCTCGGCATCACCCGGGTGCGGCTGCTGTCGAACAACCCGGAGAAGCGCCGCCAGCTCGAGGAGCACGGCATCACCGTCGACTCCCTCGTGCCGCTCGTCGTCGGTGTCTCGGCACAGAACGCCGCCTACCTCGACACGAAGCGCGACCGGATGGGCCACCAGCTGCCCGAGCACCTCGAAGCGGGGGCCGGCGCGGGCGCCTGAGTCCGCCCCGACCGTCCACCGCAGCGACCAGCTGACTCTGGGCTGATTCGCAGGCAGGCGACATCTGTCGTATGATCGGGCTTCCGTCACAAGCGGTCCCCCCTCAACCTGTCTCTTATACACATCT
>NZ_QKLE01000047.1:0-7330 GCF_003224275.1 Curtobacterium sp. MCSS17_011
GGCCCTGCACCGTGCCGGACAGCTCGCAGGGCTGCCCGGCGAGAGCGACTGGCTGCACCTCGACGACTTCCGGAGTCCCCTGCTCTGGCCGCTCCTGCAGCAGGCCGCGGCGCTCGACATCGCGTTCGTCACCGGGAAGCGCGAGGGCGGTGCGGTGCTCGGCACGCAGGCCCAGGTGCTGCTCGATGTCGCGCGACACGACGACGCCGTGGTGATCGGGGCGAGTGCGGTGCTCGACGGCCGTCCCGTGGTTCCCGGAGCCGCGCGGATGATCGGCGACCACGGCGTCTACGTGTTCCGCGAGAGCCCCGAGTTCACCGTCGCCGTCGCCCCGACCCCGGCGCCGGTGCCGGAAGACCAGCGACGCATGCTCCTCGACGGCACCCGCATCACCGTGCCGACCGCCGAGGTCGACGAGTTCCTGGCCGACTGGTCGCCCCGGCTGCGCGGTGCCCTCGGCCTGGTCAGCTCCGACGGCTCGGTGGAGCTGCCCGAGCGCACCCCGCCCGAGCTCGTGCTCACCGCGACGTTCGAGCCGGCCCGGGCCCCGCGCACCGACGACCGCGTGCACCTGCACTGGCGTTGGCACGTTGACGGCCGGAAGGACCCGGTGTCCCTGCACGGCCCGCTCCCCGACCTGTCCGTGCTCCGCGCCGCCGATAACGTCGCCGTGTCGGACCCGGCCGCGGCGGTGGAGCCGGCCGCCTCGGCACCGCAGGCCGACGACGCGGGGCTGGGCGGGCCTCCCGTCCGGGCTGCAGGCCCCGGTGGCGGACTCGACTGGTTCCAGGACGGCACCATCGACGGGGCCGACGTCGCGGTGTTCGCGAACGAGTTCCTGCCGGAGCTGCCGTCCCTCGGCGTCCGCACCGTCGTGCAGGGCGAGCGGCTCGACTACGAGCGGTTGAGCGGTCGACCGCACATCCGCGTCACCACGATGCCGTCGGACAAGCACGACTGGTTCGATCTCGGCATCATCGTCAGCGTCAACGGCAAGCAGATCCCGTTCACTCCGCTGCTCACCGCACTCGCCGGCCGGCAGCGACGGCTCAAGCTCGTGGACAACTCGTACCTGTCGCTGGCCGACCCCGCCTTCGACCGGCTCAAGGAGCTCATCGACGAGGCCCGTGACCTGGACGAGTGGGAGCCCGACCAGCCGATCGCCGTCACGCCGCTGCACGCGGGGCTGTGGACCGAGTTCGACCTGCTCGCCGACGAGACCTCGCACGACGAGCGGTGGCAGGCGATCGCCTCGGGGCTGCTCGGGGCGACTCCCCCGGGTGACCTCCCCGTGCCGGACACCGTGCACGCCGACCTGCGGCCGTACCAGCACGCCGGGTACGCGTGGCTGTCGTTCCTGGTGACGCACGGCATCGGCGGGGTGCTCGCCGACGACATGGGCCTCGGCAAGACACTGCAGGTGCTCGCGATGGTCGCCGCCCGTCGTGCCGCGGAGCCCGACGCGCCCCCGTTCCTGGTCGTCGCACCGACCTCGGTCGTGGGCAACTGGTCGGCCGAGGCCGCGAAGTTCGTACCGTCGCTGCGGGTCGCCACGGTCACCTCGACCTCGTTGAAGGACCCGGGGCTCGTCGCCCGGACGGCATCGCAGGCCGATGTCGTCGTCACCTCGTACGCGCTCCTCCGGCTCGATGCGCAGGCATGGACCGGCCTGCCGTGGTCGGCACTGGTGCTCGACGAGGCGCAGTTCGTGAAGAACCCGCAGTCGCAGACCCACCGCGTGGCGTCGGAGCTGCAGGCACCGGTGAAGTTCGCGATCACCGGCACCCCGCTCGAGAACGGTCTGACCGACCTGTGGGCGCTGTTCCACATCGTCGCGCCGGGGCTGCTGTCGACCTGGACCCGGTTCGGCGACGACTACGTGAAGCCCCTCGCCTCCCCCGACCTGCGTGGCGAGGCCCGGCAGGAGCTCACCGCGCGGCTGCGGCGACGGATCCGGCCGCTCATGCTCCGCCGCACGAAGGAGGCCGTCGCCGCCGACCTGCCGCCGAAGCAGGAGCAGGTCGTGCGGGTCACGCTCGACCCCGCGCACCGGGAGCTGTACGAGCGCACGCTCAACCGGGAGCGGCTCAAGGTCCTCGACCTCATCGACGACCTGTCCAAGAACCGGATGATCGTGTTCCGCTCGCTGACGCTGCTGCGGATGCTCGCGCTGTCGCCGGCGCTGGTGTCGTCGCCGCCGAGCGACTCGGACGTTTCCGCACCTCCGATCCCCTCGGCCAAGCTCGACCTGCTGCTCGACGAACTCGAGCAGCTCGCGGCAGAGGGCCGTCGCGCCCTGGTGTTCAGCCAGTTCACCTCGTTCCTGCGGATGGTCTCGGACGCCCTCGACGCCCGCGGCATCGGCTACGAGTACCTCGACGGCTCCACCCGCAAGCGCCCCGAGGTCATCGAGCGCTTCCGGCAGGGCACCGCCCCGGCGTTCCTCATCTCGTTGAAGGCCGGCGGCTTCGGGCTCACCCTGACCGAGGCGGACACCGTGTTCGTGCTCGACCCGTGGTGGAACCCCGCCGCCGAGTCCCAGGCCGTCGACCGCACCCACCGCATCGGGCAGACCCGGTCGGTCAGCGTCCAGCGGTTCATCGCCGAGGACACCATCGAGGAGAAGGTCCTTGCCCTCGCTGCCCGCAAGGCCGAGCTGTTCGCCACGATGATCGACGACGACGCCCTGTTCGCCGACGACCTGACCGCCGACGACATCCGTTCCCTGCTGGCCTGAGCCGCTGCGCACATCGCCGCACCACCGTTCCGCCCCGCGCCACCGTTCCGCCCGCACCACCTGGAGTCCCACCGCATGACGTCCCGCCGACGCCGCAGCCGCATCACCCTGACCTCCGTCCTCGTCGTCCTGGCCCTCGCCGTCGGCGGGTACGCGCTCGATGCGTCCGGCGTCCTCGGGCCGGACGCCGACGCGGCGGGCACGACCGCGGCGGGCGGCCCCACGGCCGGGGAGACGACCACCATCGGACCGCAGCAGGCGTCGTCGGGGGCGACCCCCGCCTCCAGTCCGACCGTCAGCCGCGGAACCGACGCCGACGCCGTCCGCGCACGCACTCAGCTCGCCGACCTGCCCGTCAAGGGCAAGGCAGCGGGCACCGGCTACGACCGCACGGGCGACTTCGGCAGCGCGTGGCTCGACGTCGACCGCAACGGGTGCGACACCCGGAACGACGTCCTCGCCCGCGACCTCGCCGACATCACCCGCGAGGGCCGCTGCAAGGTCCTCACCGGCACCCTCGTCTCGCCGTACACCGGTGCGACGGTGGACTTCGTGCGCGGCAACACGACCTCGACCCTCGTGCAGATCGACCACGTCGTCGCGCTCGAGAACGCCTGGCGCACCGGGGCGCAGCAGCTCACCGAGGCCGAGCGGCAGGCGCTGGCGAACGACCCGGCGAACCTGTTCGCCGTCGACGGCCGGTCCAACTCGCAGAAGGGCTCCGGCGACGCCGCGACCTGGCTCCCCGCGAACAGGGCGTTCCGCTGCACGTACATCGAGCACCAGGTCACGGTGAAGGCGAAGTACCGTCTGTGGGTGGCTCCGGCGGAGCGGGACGCGATGGTGCGGGTGCTGGACGCCTGCTGACCGTGTCGTTGCACAACAGGTGTAGTCTAGCGAACTCGATGCAGATGCATCGATCGGACTCGCTGCCCCATCGCGGACCCCGAGCCCTTCACCGTCGAAGACCTCAGGAGGCCTCCCACCATGCCCGAAACCACCACCGTCGCCACCCGCTTCGCCGACCGCGTCGTCCTCATCACCGGCGGGGGCTCCGGCCTCGGCCGCGCGACCGCCGTCCGCCTGGCAGCAGAGGGCGCTGCGCTCTCCCTCGTCGACGTCTCCGAACAGGGACTCGAGGCGACGAAGACCGCCGTCCTCGACGCGACCCCGGACGCGCAGGTCCTGACGACCGTCGCCGACGTGTCCGACGAGGCCCAGGTCGACACCTACGTCACCGCCACGACCGAGCGCTTCGGCCGCATCGACGGCTTCTTCAACAACGCCGGCATCGAGGGCAAGCAGAACCCCACCGAGTCCTTCACCGCCGCCGAGTTCGACCGCGTCGTGTCGATCAACCTGCGCGGCGTGTTCCTCGGGCTCGAGAAGGTGCTCAAGGTCATGCGCGAGCAGGGTTCCGGCATGGTCGTGAACACCGCGAGCGTCGGCGGCATCCGGGGCATCGGCAACCAGTCCGGGTACGCGGCAGCCAAGCACGGCGTCGTCGGGCTCACCCGCAACTCGGCCGTCGAGTACGGCCGCTACGGCATCCGCATCAACGCCATCGCCCCCGGCGCCATCTGGACGCCCATGGTCGAGAACTCGATGAAGCAGCTCGACGCGGAGAACCCGCGCAAGGCCGCCGAGGAGTTCATCCAGGTCAACCCGACGAAGCGCTACGGCGAGGCGCCCGAGATCGCCGCCGTGGTCGCGTTCCTGCTGTCCGACGACGCGTCCTACGTCAACGCGACGGTCGTCCCGATCGACGGCGGGCAGTCGGCCGCGTACTGAGACCGTCAGCTCCGATGCCCGGCGCACGTCCGCGTGCGCCGGGCATCTGCCTTGGAGGCGCGGCTCGGCCCCGCCGTGTCCGCCGACCGTGACAGCATGGCTGGCGTGAGTACCGATGAGACGAACGGATCAGCCTTCGGCCGAGGCGTCGACAAGGCCCCACCGACCGCGGCCGCCGAACTGCGACGCAGGATGGCCGCCTCGCCGGCGGGCTTCCTGCGGAGCGCTGCGTGGGTCCCCTGGAAGCCGGCGGGCACTCCGGAGGCCGGCAGCGTCGCCCACGTCCTGATCCGCGACAAGCCGTTCGTGCCCGTCTTCACCGACCCGGGCGAACTCGCCGCCGGCCTGCCTGACGCCGAGGGGCGTCCGGTGCCGATGTCCGAGCTCGTGTCAGCACTGCCCGAGGAGTTCGGCATCGTGGTCGACCCCACCAGTGCGGCCGAAGCCAACTTCCTGCACGCCGACGTCCTCGCCCAGATGCGGATGCAGATGCAGGGTGGCGTCCCGACCAGCGACGACTGATGCCCCTTCCGAGCGAGTGCGGGGGCAGGTGCCGGCGGCACGCCATCGCCACTCGACGAACGCTTGAATAGGCATACCAATCAAGCGCCGGGAACCCGAGATCGTACCGGTCCGCAGTGTTCAGTATGGCCAGCCGGTCAACCCAGTTCTGGGGATCGCTCATTGCAGTGTCGCCCACCAGGATGGGTCCGTCGTACTGAGCGGACGGGGGAACGACGATGCCGTTGGGCGGGCCAGGACCACGAGATTGGTCCCCTCCGGACTACTCGTCCGCGACCTCGCGAAGTGGTACTCGCCGGTTGCCGACACTCCACGCACCGTCACCGCTGCTGAACGCGAAGCCACGCGGGCGAACAAGGCCCTGGGCGTTCGCGACCCTTGCGATGCTGCTCGGCCTCGGCAGCGTCGTCATCGCGCTCGTCGAGCCGCAGCAGTCGGGGATCCAGACAGGCTTCATCGTCTCGACCATCGGCATCTCGGCGATCGTCTTCGGTGTGCAGGCCATCAAGACCGCACGATGGGGTTCGGCCACTGCGCGGGCATTCGGTCGCGGCGGGGCGATCCTCGGCAGCGTCGGGACGGCGCTCATGGCGTACGCGGTCATCGGGGCTGCTCTGACGGGTAGCGGCGTCCACCTGCCAGCGCTCTCACTCCCCCTCGACGGCCGGAGCGCTGCCGTCGGCCCGGTTGCGGCCCCGCAACGCTCGGCCATCGCTGCTCCGGCGGAGTCGGCTGTGCCAGCAGCGAAGCCGGAACCTGCCGCGCCGCCAGCTCCGATGACCGCCGAGACCGAGCGGTCGGCTGTCGCGCAGAGCGCAGGCACGCTCGCCTTCGTCATGCGGCAGTCGTTCGGTACCGGTCCGTACCCGTCGACCCTGTCCGTCGGGATGACCGCGCCGGAGCGGATCCTGCTGCCCGACGGTACCGGGCTCGCTGCCGTTCCTGATGGCGCACGCGTGCTCTACTCCGTCGCACCGGACGGCTCCGCGTGGTCCGTCACGATCATCGGCGCTCAGTTCGGTGCTGTCGCGACCTACAGCTCGACGATCGGCACGGTCGAGTCGGGGTGATCCCACCGCTCAGCGGCGGGGGCTGACCAGCTCGATGAAGCGGGACAACAGGGACAAGCCCGCGATCGACGGCGGCAGCCCCGTGCTCAGCGCCGGCGAGTGCACGAGGTACGCAGCCCACTTCGCCCGCGAGATCGCCACGTTCAACCGGTTCGGCATGAGCAGGAAGTCGAGTCCACGCGGGATGTCCGCCGCGCTCGAGGCCGCCAGGGACACGATCGACACGACGGCCTCTCGACCCTGGAACAGGTCGACCGTGCCGACCTGGGTGCCCGTGTAGCCCGCGCGATCGAGCTCCTGCCGGATCAGCGCCCCCTGCGCGTTGTACGGCGCCACCACGATGACGTCCTCGTCGGTCAGGGCACGCGTGTCGGAACCGTCCGTCCACGTGCGGCCGACGACGTCACCGACGAGTCCGACGACCCGGGCGGCCTCTTCAGCCGAGGACGTCGTGTTGCCCGCGTGGACGACCGGCACGGGGTGCACCCCTGCGTCGAAGCCGTCGAGGTGCCGGCCGGAGACCATCGAGGCCAGCTGCCCGTCGTAGGACAGGTTCGAGACGGACTCGGTCAGGGAAGGCTCCATGCGGCGGGTGCGGGCGAGGAAGTACCCGAACTCCGGCGGCAGGACGTGCTGGCCGTCGGCGAGCCAGCCGAGCGCGGACTCGTCGACGGGCTCGGGGTGCGAGCCCTGCGACACCTGGGGCAGCTGCTGGGGGTCGCCGAGCAGCAGGAGCCGGGTCGCGGCGACCGACGAGGCGATGGTCGGGGCGAGGGAGAACTGTCCGGCCTCGTCGACGACGAGCAGGTCGAGGGAACGGCGTTCGATCGTGGACTCGTTCGCGAACGTCCACGCCGTGCCGCCGACGACACCGCCGGTACCGGAGGCTTCGCACGAGGACAGGAACGCGGCGACCGCGGCACCGTTCTTCACCGGGGTCCAGGCTGCGGATTCGAGCTCATCCTCGGTCGCGCCGGACTTCGGCACCTTCACGACCCGGTCCACGGGGACGCCGGCGTTCACGACCGCGGTCAGGAAGTTCTCCGACGTCGCGTGGGACTGCCCGACGACCCCGACGCGCCAGCCGTACTCGCGGACGAGTCGGGCGACGACGTTCGAGCCGACGTAGGTCTTGCCCGTGCCGGGAGGGCCCTGGATCGCCAGGTACGACCGGTCGAGGTCGAGCAGGGTCGACACGACCGCCGACACC
>NZ_QKLE01000048.1:0-6534 GCF_003224275.1 Curtobacterium sp. MCSS17_011
CTGCAGGGTCACCGATCCCTCGCGGATGGACACGAGCCCGAACAGCGCCTTGAGGAGCGTCGACTTGCCCGCACCGTTCGGCCCGATGATGCCGATGAGCTCGCCCGGGTAGCAGTCCAGGTCGCAGCCGTTCAGGATGTTCACGCCCGGCAGGTAGCCGGCGACGAGGTTCTTCGCGCTGAGCACCGGCTCGCGTTCCAGCGTGGCCGCCGGGGACGGACTGGAGGCACTGCTCGCGTTCGTGGGGTCCGTTGCGTCCGTCATCGGGTCGTCTCCTCTGCTGCGTCCTCTTCGGCGACTTCCTCCGCCAGTTCCTCGAAGGTCTCCTCGGTGAGGAGCGAGTCGTCACCCAGGTCGGTGTCGTGGTGCGCACCGAGGTAGGCGTCGATCACGGCCTGGTCGTCCATCACTGTGTCCGCCGGGCCCTCGGCGACGACCTTGCCCTCGGCCATCACGACCACCCAGTCCGAGATGTGCCGGACCATGTGCATGTCGTGCTCGACGAAGAGCACGGTCATGCCGTCGTCGCGCAGGGACTGGATGTGCCCGAGGAGCGACTGGGTGAGCGCGGGGTTCACACCGGCCATCGGCTCGTCGAGCATGATCATCGTCGGGTCGGACATCAGCGCCCGGGCCATCTCGAGCAGCTTGCGCTGCCCGCCGGACAGCGAGCCGGCGTAGTCGTCCGCCTTCGTGTCGAGCTTGAACCGGGCGAGCAGGTCTTCGGCCTTGGCCGTGATCTCGCGCTCCCGCTTCGCCCACACCGGCTTGACCAGGGCGGCGAAGAAGTTCTCGCCGGGCTGGTCACGGGCACCGAGGAGCATGTTCTGCATCACGGTGAGCCGGGACAGCGCCTTGGTCAGCTGGAAGGTGCGGACCATGCCTTTGTTCGCGATGTGCGTCGCGCTCGTCTTCTGCAGCGTGGCGCCGTTGAACTGCGTCTTCGCACCCGGGCTCGGCTTGTCGAACCCGGTGAGCAGATTGAAGAACGTCGTCTTGCCGGCGCCGTTCGGGCCGATGAGGGCCGTGATGGAACCACGCTGGACCTCGAGGTGGTCGACGTCCACGGCGGTCATGCCCCCGAAGCGGCGGGTGACGTCGTCGACGGTGAGGATCGGGTCGGCCTTGGGGTGGCCGTAGGTCTCAGACACTGAACGTCAGCTCCTTCTTGTTGCCGAGCAACCCCTGTGGACGGAACACGATGAGCAGCATGAGCGCGACGCCGACGAGGACGTACGAGAACTGCTCGGCCTGCTGCGCGTTCATGATCGAGTCGGGGATGAAGTCGCCGGCGAGCGTGCGGATGAAGAGCCGGACGACGAAGAAGAGCACGGCTCCGAGCACCGGTCCGAACACCGTCGCCGCACCACCGAGGATGAGCGCCGTCCAGATGAAGAACGTCATCGAGCGGCCCATGGCGTCCGGCTGCACCGAACTCGGCAGCACGTAGATGATGCCCGCGATCGCACCGAGCGCCCCACCGAACACGAGCGCCTGCATCTTGTACGAGTAGACGTTCTTGCCGAGCGAGCGGACGGCGTCCTCGTCCTCGCGGATGGCCTTCACCACGCGGCCCCACGGGCTGCGCATCAGCAGGAAGAGCACCAGGGTGAACAGGGCGACCATGGCCCACGCGGCGATGCGGATCCACCAACCGTTGACGCCGTTGTTCGCGTACGTGAACCACAGGATCGTGGTGGTGCCGTCGGGCAGCGGGCTGAGGGCGGTGAACGGGTCGCGGTAGCTCGACCCGGTGATGCCGTTCGAGCCGCCCGTGGTCGAGGTGAGCAGGCTCGAGCGGCCCACCATGCGGATGATCTCGGCGCCGGAGATCGTGACGATCGCCAGGTAGTCGCCGCGCAACCGCAGGGTCGGGATGCCGAGGATGATCGCGAACACGATCGCGACGAGCAGGGCGATGAGGACCGCCATCACGAACGGCAGTCCGTTCGTGATCGAGATCGCGAAGCCGTAGGCACCGAGCAGCAGGAACGCCGCCTGGCCCATGTTCACGAGGCCGGTGAGCCCGAAGTGCACGTTCAGGCCGATCGCGGCCAGCGCGAACGCCGCCGTCGTCGGGGCGAGTGCCTCCTGGGTGAGCGAGGACAGCAGGTTGAGGATGTAGTCCATGCGCGTGCTCCCTTAGCCGATCCGCTCGGCGCGGCCGAAGATGCCCTGCGGCCGGAACAGCAGGATGAGGATGAGGATGACGAGGGCGGTGGCGTACTTGAAGTCACCGGGGAGCACCAGGTTCGTGAGCTCCACGACGACGCCGATGATCATCGAGCCGACCAGGGCGCCGTACGCGGTGCCGAGGCCACCGAGCGTGACCGAGGCGAACATGAGCAGGAGCAGCTGGAGCCCGGTCTGCCAGTTCACGCCGTTCAGGACGAGTCCGAGCATCACGCCGGAGAGCCCCGCGAGGCCGGCGGCGAGCGTCCACACGAAGCGGATCACCCGGTCGACGTCGATGCCGGAGGCCGCGGCGAGCGCCGGGTTGTCCGACACGGCGCGGGTCGCCCGGCCGAAGCGCGTCTTCGCCAGGAAGAGTCCGGTCGCGACGAGGACCACGAGCGCGATCCCCATGGCGACGTAGGACTGCACCGTCAGGGTGACACCGGCGAACCGGACGGTCTCCGGGTTGCCCTGCTGGATGCGGACCGTCGAGGCACCGAAGAAGTACTGGAACGCGTACTGGGCGGCGATCGACAGACCGATCGTGACGATCATGAGCTGCGTCAGGCTGATGCGCTTGCGCCGGAGTGGCCGCCAGATCGCGGCGTCCTGCAGGTACCCGGTCGCGGCGCACAACAGCGTGACGACGATCCCGGTGACCCAGATGTTCCAGCCGAGCTGGTTGGCGAACACGTACGCCAGCAGACCGCCGAGGGTGACCTGCTCACCGTGCGAGAAGCTCGACAGCCCCGTCGTGCCGTAGATGAGCGAGAGCCCGATCGACGCCAGGGCGATGAGCAACCCGAGCCGGAGCCCCGAGGCGAACTGCTGCCAGGCGCGCTGGATGCTCACGCTCGACGAGTCGGCCGAGGTGGTCGCGCCCTTCTGGTCGGACAGCTGGAAGATCTGCCCGACGTTGGCGTTCAGCGTCGCCTGCACCTTGCGGTCGGCGTCGGCGGCGTTCGTCAGGTACTGCCCCTTCGGCAGGGTGCCCTGGTCGACGCTCACCGTGTACTCGCCGGCCGTGTCGACGCTGACCGACCAGCGGCCGTCGGCGTTCGTCGTGGCCGTCTCGTCGAAGCCGCTCGGGCCGGTCACGTCGACGTCGACGCCCTCGGCCGGTTCACGCTCGGAGTCGGTGATCGTGCCCTGGATGCACCCGTTGTCGGGGCTGACGGTGCACGCCTGGCTGGTGGCCGGTGCCGAGGTGGCACTGAAGGCCGGCAGGGTGACCGCCCAGTCGATCAGGAAGGTCGCCAGGAACGCGGCGACGAGCACGGCCGCCAGGACCGGTCGTCGTCGTGCGTGGCGGAGGCGGAACAGGCGCGGCTGCGCCCGTCCCGGAGGAGTGATGGATCCCACGGAAGAGCCTCTCGTTCGGATGACGAGGAACCTATGGGGATTTTGTGACACCCGTGTTTCCAACACGTTCCCTGTGTGATTCGTACCCGAACTGTGACGTTGTGGAGGAACGCTCCGAGGCGGGCGCGATCCGTGCCTCCAGGCGGAATGCGGCGACAGCCGCTCGCGTTACCATGTCCTATCCGGAACCCGTCGTCGTGTTCCCGGTGTCTCGACACTTCACTCGCCCACGAAGGGGACCCATGGACCAGCCGGATCCGTTCGGATTCATCGGACTCACGTACGACGACGTCATGCTGCTGCCCGGGCACACCGACGTCATCCCGAGCGAGGCGTCCACGGCGTCCCGGCTCACCAAGCGGATCTCCGTCAACGTCCCGCTGCTCTCCGCCGCGATGGACACCGTCACCGAAGCCCGCATGGCCATCGCCATGGCGCGCCAGGGCGGCATCGGGATCCTGCACCGCAACCTGTCCATCGAGGACCAGGCGGCCTACGTCGACAAGGTCAAGCGCTCCGAGTCCGGCATGATCACCAACCCGGTGACCACCACCCCGGACGCCACCGTGGCCGAGGTCGACGCGCTCTGCGGCCAGTTCCGCGTCTCCGGCCTGCCGGTCGTCGAGCAGGACGGCACACTCGTCGGCATCATCACGAACCGCGACATGCGTTTCGTGGCCTCGTTCGAGCAGGCCACCACGTACGTGCGCGACGTCATGACGAAGGCCCCGCTGATCACCGCGATGGAGGGCATCGACCCCGAAGAGGCGATCGCCATCTTCGCGCAGCACAAGATCGAGAAGCTGCCGCTGGTCGACGCCGAGGGCAAGCTCCGCGGCCTCATCACCGTCAAGGACTTCGACAAGAGCGAGCAGTACCCGGACGCCACGAAGGACGACGAGGGCCGGCTCCGCGTCGGTGCCGCGATCGGCTTCTTCGGCGACGCCTGGCAGCGTGCCGAGGCCCTGCGTGACGCCGGCGTCGACGTGCTCGTCGTCGACACCGCCAACGGCGAGAGCGAAGGCGTGCTCGACATGGTCCGTCGCCTGAAGGCCGACCCGACGTTCGACGCGATCGACGTCATCGGCGGCAACGTCGCCACCCGCGCGGGCGCCCAGGCGCTCATCAACGCCGGTGTGGACGCCGTCAAGGTCGGTGTCGGCCCGGGCTCCATCTGCACCACGCGCGTCGTCGCGGGCGTGGGTGTTCCGCAGGTGACCGCCGTCTACGAAGCCTCCCTCGCCGCACGCGAAGCCGGTGTGCCGATCATCGCTGACGGAGGCCTGCAGTACTCGGGCGACATCGCCAAGGCCCTGGTGGCCGGTGCCGACACCGTCATGCTCGGCTCGCTGCTGGCCGGCACCGACGAGTCCCCCGGTGACCTGGTGTTCGTGAACGGCAAGCAGTTCAAGGCCTACCGCGGCATGGGGTCCCTCGGGGCCCTGCAGACCCGTGGCAAGAAGACCTCGTACTCGAAGGACCGCTACTTCCAGGCGGACGTGCCGAACGACGACAAGCTCATCCCCGAGGGCATCGAGGGCCAGGTGCCCTACCGCGGTTCGGTCGGCAACGTCGTCTACCAGCTCACCGGTGGGCTGCGGCAGTCGATGTTCTACGTCGGCGGTCGCACGATCCCCGAGCTGAAGGCCCGTGGCAAGTTCGTCCGCATCACGGCGGCGGGGCTCAAGGAGTCCCACCCGCACGACGTCCAGATGGTCGTCGAGGCGCCGAACTACCGCAGCTAGGTTCCGGGCCGGGCCGGTTCTGGTCCGCAAGACGCCGTCGTGTCGTTGAGACGCCGCCGAATTCGGCGGCGTCTCAACGCTTTCCGGGCGTGATTCGGAGACGACGGCGTCTTGCGACTCCTCCACAAGCGGCAACGGCCTGGAGGCTCTCCACCGGTCCGACGTGCGGGTCACCTCGCAGCATGGTCGCGTTCCAGGCTGCGGGCATGAACACGCTCGCCCAGACCGTCCTGGTCCGTGTCCCGTCGGCCCTGCACGAGCCGGTGCGCTTGTTCCACGGCGCCGCCGTCGAACGTCCGGAGTGGGAGGCGCTCTCAGTCCTGGAACGCCGGCGCCTGTTCGTCCGCGCGCGGTACGGGTCCTTGGCGTCCGAGTGCGTCGTCTCGGGGACGTCGGCCGCGGCACTGTGGGGGTTGCCCGACTTCGACGCTGCCGACTGGCGGTTGCACGTGATCGACGTCCGGCTCGACAAGACGCACACCGGTCGGGGCGTCGTCCGTCACACCGGGCGGATCCGGAACGGCGAGCGCGTCGTGGTCGACGGGATCCCGACGACGTCACTCGAGCGGACGGTCCTCGACATCGCGCGTCGGCAATCGTTCACCCACGCCGTCGTCGTCCTCGACCACGTGCTCCAGTGCGACATGCTCCGCCGCGAAGGACTCGTCGACGCACTCGAAGCACTCGGACGCGTGCGTGGATGCCGACAGGCAGACGCGGCGATCGCCTTCGCCGATGCGCGGGCCGAATCCCCCGGGGAGTCGATCAGCCGCGTCACCGCGCATCTCCTCGGAATTCCTGCTCCGGAGTTGCAGCACGAGTTCGAGACGCCGCGCGGCAGGTTCAGAACGGACTTCTGGTGGCCCGACGCCGGCGTGATCGGGGAGTTCGACGGTCGCCTGAAGTACGAAGACCCCCGGGCCCTCTGGGACGAGAAGAACCGTGAGGACGCGCTCCGACGGCTGCCCGAGGTGCGTGGGTTCGCGCGGTGGACGATGCGGGAGGCATCGGATGCACGAGCGCGGGCTGCGGTGTTGTCGGCGGCCGGGCTCCCGATGTTCCGTGCAGCGCCGATCAGCGCACGTCGCCAGCCGGGCTCGTGAGCAGCGACTGGCGGAGCGCGCACGACGCCGTCGTGTGCGTTGGACGCCGCCGAGTCCCCGAAACGCCGCCGAATACAGCGGCGTCTCGCGAGAACCGCGGCGTCGAAGTAACACGACGGCGTCTTCACCCCTGTCTCTTATACACATCT
>NZ_QKLE01000049.1:0-5389 GCF_003224275.1 Curtobacterium sp. MCSS17_011
AGATGTGTATAAGAGACAGCCCGAGCCCCGCTCAGCCGAACATGATGGCGGCCTCGTCGAACCGCGCCTGCGGCACCGTCTTGAGCTCGCCGAGCGCCTCCTCGAACGAGACGTGCTCGATCTCGGTGCCCCGGAGCGCCACCATGCGGCCCCAGCGCTCCTCGACCACGGAGTCGATCGCCGCCAACCCGAGCCGGGTCGACAGCACCCGGTCGTACGCGGTCGGCGTGCCACCACGCTGGATGTGCCCGAGGGTCGTGGCCCGCGTCTCGATGCCCGTCATCTCCTCGATGAGCGGCGCGAGGCGCTCGCCGATGCCGCCCAGCCGCGGGCGCCCGAAGGCGTCGAGCCCGCGCTCGGTGTGCGCCGTGTCCTCGTGGTCGGGGACGAAGCCCTCGGCCACCACCACGAGCGGTGCGCGACCACGGTCGTAGGCGGCCCGCACCCACTTCGCGATCTGTTCCATGCTCGTCTTCTGCTCGGGGATGAGGATCGCGTGCGCGCCCGCGGCCATGCCGGAGTGCAGCGCGATCCAGCCCACGTGCCGGCCCATCACCTCGGCGACCATGCAGCGCGAGTGCGACTCACCGGTGGTGCGCAGGCGGTCCATGGCCTCGGTCGCGATGGCGACGGCGGTGTCGAACCCGAACGTGTAGTCGGTCGCGCCCAGGTCGTTGTCGACCGTCTTCGGCACGCCCACGATCTTCAGCCCGGCGTCGGTCAGGCGCTTCGCAGCCGCCAGGGTGCCCTCGCCGCCGATCGCGACGATCGCGTCGATGCCGTGCCGCTGTAGGGTCGCGGAGATGTTCTCGACCCCGCCGTTGGGGCCTTCGAACGGGTTCGTGCGGCTGGTGCCGAGGATCGTGCCGCCCTGCTTCGCGATGCCCTGGATGTCCTTCCGGCCGAGCGGGACGATGTCGCCGTCGACCACCCCGCGCCACCCGTCGCGGAAGCCGACGAAGTCGTGTCCGTAGATGGCGATGCCCTTCAGGACGATCGCGCGGATGACCGCGTTCAGGCCGGGGCAGTCGCCTCCGGAGGTGAGGATGCCGATGCGCATGGGAGCTCCGTCGTCGGGTGGTGGGGATCAGTGCCCATCATGACTGACGGTGGTTCCGCATTACCATCCCCGTGTGTCCCTGCTCGCTTCCGCCGCCGTCGACGACGCTGGTGCGTCCGGTGACGCGTCTCGCGTCGACACGGTGTACCGGCCTGGAGGCGCGGTGGACGTCGCGTCGACCCTGCGGCCCCTGCAGCGCGGCTCCGGCGACCCGGCCTTCCAGGTGGTCGGTGGGGTCGTGTGGCTCGCGCTGCGCACGCCCTCCGGTCCCGCTTCCGTGGCGATCCGGCGGGTCGGCGACACCATCGCGGTGTCGGCGTGGGGCGGCGGAGCCCCGTGGGCGGTCGAGCACGCCCCCGATCTGCTCGGACGCGGCGACGACTGGTCGTCGTTCGAGGTCTCCGGCAACGAGTTCCTCGCCGCGGCACGACACCGGCAGCCCGGGCTCCGGCTGCTCCGCACGAACACCGTGGTCGCGATGCTCGTGCCGGCGATCATGGAGCAGAAGGTGACCTCGCGCCAGGCGTGGGGCGCGTGGCGGTACCTGCTCCGGCGGCACGGCACCCCGGCGCCCGGTCCCGCACCCGCGGGCATGATGGTGCCGCCGGACGCTCCGACGTGGGCGCGGATCCCGAGCTGGGAGTGGCACCGCGCCGGCATCGAACCCGGGCGGTCGGCCACCGTGATGCGCGCGGTGAAGCTCGCGCCGGCACTCGAACGCACCCTGGTGCACGGCCGCGGGGGCGAGGTCGTGTCCACGAAGCTGCAGTCGATCCCCGGGGTGGGTCGGTGGACCGCCGCCGAGACGGCGCAGCGCTCCCACGGCGACCCGGACTCGCCGAGCGTGGGGGACTTCCACGTGCCGGCGCTCGTCGGGTGGGCGCTCACCGGTGCGCCGGTCGACGACGACGGGATGCTCGAGCTGCTCGAACCGTGGCGTGGGCACCGGGAGCGGGTCGTGCGGTTGATCGGCGGCTCGGGGTTCCGCAAGCCGGCGTTCGGTCCGCGGCTGACGATCCAGGACCACCGCGGCCACTGAGTGCGGTCGACGCTTCCTCAACGTCCGCTCGTGGTGGTCCGCCTACCGTGACGCCCGGCCCGGGCACTCCTGGCACGGACAGGACGCGGAGAGGACGCGATGACGACCACCACCGACGAGGACGAGCACGACAGGGTCCCCGGCGTCCCCCCGGAGATCCCTGAGGACACGGGGTCGGCCGAGACGGCTCGCGTCACGAAGCGGCACGTCACCCGGGTCGCGTTCGTCGCGGCACTCGGCGGACTGCTCTACGGCTACGACACCGGTGTCATCTCGGGCACGCTCATCGAGATCGGCAAGGAGTTCTCGATCGGCTCCGCCGTCAAGGAGTTCATCACGGCGTCGATCCTGGTCGGCGCGATCCTCGGCGCACTCGTCACCGGTCCGATCTCGGCGAAGATCGGCCGGCGGCGGACCATCCTGCTCATCGCGGGCGTCTTCGGCCTGGGCGTCCTCTTCGCCGCGGTGTCGCCGAGTCCGGTGTTCCTGATCCTCAGCCGACTGTTCCTCGGTCTGGCGGTGGGTGGTTCGACCCAGACGATCCCGACGTACATCGCCGAGATCGCCCCGGGCCCGCGCCGCGGCAGTCTGGTCACGGTGTTCAACTGCGCGATCGGCGTCGGCATCCTGTCCGCCGCCATCGTCGGGGTGGCCCTGAACGGCGTCGTGTCCTGGCGCTTCATGATCGGGGTCGCCGCCGCCCCCGCCATCGTGCTGCTGCTCGGGATGCTCCGCCTGCCCGAGAGCCCGCGCTGGTTCGTGTCGCAGGACCGCATCGGTCCGGCTCGACGGGTGCTGCGCTGGCTGCGCCCGGACCACGATGCCGCCGAGGACGAGCTCGACGACATCCGCAAGCTCGACGAGGCCGAACCGAGCGCCGGTTCCGGGCAGTGGGCCCAGCTGCGCAAGCCGTGGGTCCGGCCGGCCCTGATCGCGGGGCTCATCGTCGCCGCGTTCACGCAGCTGACCGGCCTCGAGATGATGATCTACTACACGCCGACGATCCTCACCGACGCCGGGTTCCCGCACGTCTACTCCCTGTGGGCGAACGTCGGTGTGGGGGTCGTCTACCTCGTGATGACGTTCGTCGGGTCGCGGTTGGTGGACCGGATCGGGCGTCGACGGCTGACCCTCGTGATGCTGCCGGGAGCGGCGGTGAGCATCGGCCTGTTCGGTGTGCTCTTCTACGCGCAGGACGGCAAGCCCTCACCGGTGCTCACGCTCGTGCTGATCCTGGCGTTCATGTTCTTCCAGGCCGGCGGCATCCAGGTCGTCGGGTGGCTCGTCGGTTCCGAGATGTACCCGCTGCGGATCCGGGCCGCCGCGACGAGCCTGCACGCGATGGTGCTCTGGGGCGCCAACCTGCTGGTCACCTCGACCGCGCTGACCCTGACCGGTTGGATCAGCCTGGGCGGCACGATGCTCGTCTACGCCGCGCTCAACGTGCTCGGGTGGGTCCTGGTGTTCCTGCGGGTGCCGGAGACGAAGGGCAAGTCCTTGGAACAGATCGAGCAGTCCCTGCGGGACGAGACGTTCCTGCCGCACCGGGGCGGACGCGAGCGTCGCGCAGTGGACCGGACCGCTTGACGGACTGGAGGCCCGTGGCCGCGTCCGCACGGGCCTCCCGGCCGTCAGGTGGCGGCTCCCGTGCGCGTCACGGGTGGCGGGTGCCCGGACCCGCCAGCACGGCGCGGTAGCCCTCGCGGAACGTCGGGTACTGCGGTGTCCATCCCGTCGACCGGAGCAGCGCGTTCGACAGGCGCTTGTCGCCGCCGGCCTGTCGCGCGTCACCGTCGCCCGTCGGGGGCTCGGCGACGTGGAGTTCGTCGGCCAGGAACCGCAGCACGTCGTCCAACCGGCTCGGCTCGTCGTCCGTCCCCAGGTAGAGCGGCGCCGGGTCGGGCAGGGTCGCCAGGTGCACGAGTGCGGCGGCGGCGTCGTCACGGTGGATGCGGTTCGTGTGCGGTGAGGTGCCCGGCGCCAGCCGTGCGGACCCGGACCGGACCTGGTCGATGAGTCGCTCGCGGCCGGGGCCGTAGACGCCCGACAGCCGGACCAGCACGGCGCCGGGAGCACGCTCCCGCAGCAGGACCTCGGCCTCGACCAGGACCTCGGCGGTCGGGGTCGCCCCGTGCGCCGGGGTCTCCTCGGTGACCTCGCTGCCGTTGGCGACGTCGTAGACCGCGGTCGAGGACACGACGAGCACCCGGGGGTCGGCGTCCGAGGCCTCGATGCCGTCGAGCACGTTGCGCAGGCCGTCGACGTAGGTGGCGCGGTACTCGTCGACGTCGCGGTTGCCGGCGGCGAAGGCCGCGACGACGACGCTCGTGTCGGCGGGGATCTCGGGGACCTCGTGGCGCAGGTCGATGCTCCGGCCGGTGATCGGTGCGGGGATCAGCTCGGCACGGCGGCGGAGCCCGATCACGTGGTGGCCCTGGTCGGCGAAGCGCAGGCCGGCTTCGGTCCCGAGGTCGCCGCATCCGGCGATGACGACTGTCGTGGAGTTCTGCACGGGTCGACCTTGGCACGCGCCGATGACCACCTCCGGGGAGCCGGGCGGCGACACCACTAGGTTCGTCGTGTGATCGTCTGGCTGAACGGGACCCACGGGGCGGGGAAGACGACGACGAGCCGACTGCTCCAGCCGCTGCTGCCCGGCTCGCGGATCCTCGATGCCGAGAAGGTCGGCGAGGTGCTGATGGACGTCACGCCGGGGCTGCCGGAGAGCGACAACTTCCAGCGCTGGGACCCGTGGCGGCCGCTCGTGGTCGAGACCGCTCGTCGGGTGCACGACTACGTGGGCGGGCCGCTCATCATGCCGATGACGGTCCTGGTCGAGGCCTACTGGCGTGAGATCGCCGAGGGGCTCGCCGCTCACGGCATCCCGGTCCGGCACTTCGTGCTGCACGTCGACGAGTCGACGCTCCGCGACCGGATCCAGAACGATCCGGTCATGGGGCCGTCGACGTTCCGGTTCGCGTACGTCGACGCCTACGCCGAGGCGGCGCGCGACTGGCTGCACGCCGAGGCAGAGGTCATCGACGCGACCGAGGCCCCCGCCGCCGAGGTCGCACGGGCCGTCGCGGACGCGGTGACCTCCGAGCGCTGACGAGCAACTCTGTCCGCAGCACGAACCTCCCGGGTTCGCCACCGCCCGGATCATGCCGGAGACTGGTGCGGGTCGCTCACGAAGCTGCCCGCCCCACCACCAGCAAGGAAGGCTCCGCATGCCCGAGCTCCCCGTCGTGTTCGAAGTCGGCTCGATGATCGCCCTGGTCGCGATCCTGCTC
>NZ_QKLE01000005.1:0-220747 GCF_003224275.1 Curtobacterium sp. MCSS17_011
AGATGTGTATAAGAGACAGGTGCAACGGCCTTGCGGACGGGGTCCGTCACGCCGCCGACGACCTTGCCGACCTCACCGGTCACGCCCTGCACGGTGCCACCGACGCCGTCGACCACGCTGCCGACGAGGCCGCGCTGCTCGGTCGGGACGGCCGAGGTCGTCGCGGCGGAGGCCGGTCGCGCGCCGACGAGCAGGGACAGCAGCACGAGGGCAGCGAGGATCCCGACGCCCAGCAGGACGATGCGGAGTGCGGCGCGCCAGGGTGCGCGCAACGGGTGGTCCATGCGCTCACCTCCTGATCTCGGCTGCGCACGTAGAGTGGTTGACCGGCAATGTACGCCGATCCGGTCCGGAACACACCCCGTTTCGAAAGAAATTCTCAGGAAGGGCCGTCCGTGGTCTCGATCTTCAACGCTCCGACCCGCAACCTGGACATCGTCACGCTGCACGAGATCCTGCGGCTCCGGCAGGACGTCTTCGTCGTCGAGCAGGAAGCCGCGTACGGCGACATCGACGGCCGCGACCTCGAGCCCGGCACCGTGCAGTTCTGGGCCGGCAACGGTTCGGTGGACTCGACGCTCCGCCTGCTGCGTGAGTCCGACGGCACCGAGCGCATCGGCCGGGTCGCCACCGCGAAGCACGCACGCGGCCAGGGACTCGCCGGGCAGCTCATGGAAGCCGCGGTCGCCGAGTCCCGCTCGCCGAGCATCGCACTCGGCGCCCAGTCGCACCTCGAGCAGTGGTACGGCCGCTTCGGCTTCGTGCGCTCGGGCGACGAGTACCTGGAGGACCGCATCCCGCACATCCCGATGACCCGGCAGCGCTGACCCCGGAGCGTTGACCGGGGGTCCGTGCGTCAGGCCCGCCAGCGCCGCAGTTCGTCGAAGGAGCGGCCCTGGGTGGCCCGGTCCGCGACCAGGCGTTCGAACACGATGTTCGTCTGCGTCGTCGCCACCGAGGGGTCGCCGCTGAGTTCGTCGGCGACGAAGTCCCGGAGCTGCTCGGTCGACTCGCACGCGATGTGCACGAGGAAGTCCTTGTCCCCCGCCAGGAACGACACGTCCTGCACGACGGGCACCTGCAGCAGGCGCTTCGCGAAGTCCCGCAGCTCGTGGCGGGCAGCGGCGTGCACCCGGACGGACACCATCGCCTCGATCGAGAACCCGAGCCGGGCGACGTCCACCTCGGCTCGGTAGCCGCGGATCACCCCGGCGTCCTCGAGCGCACGGACGCGGGCCAGGCAGGTCGACGGCGCGATCCCGACGGCAGCCGCAAGTCGGTTGTTCGGGATCCGGGCGTCGGCCGCGAGGGTCCAGAGGATGCGCTCGTCGACCTCGTCCAGGCGCGGAGCGGCGTCAGGGCGACGAGCAGGACGGTCGGACACGGCTCGACGCTACCGCGCCGGTTCGAGCAGGGCGCGGAGGGCGTCCTCGAGCGCTGTCGACACGAGGGCGTCGTCGGCGGACGCGAGGGGCTCCACCGCGGTGGACTGCCGGAGCATGGACATCCCGAGCACCACCGCCAGCGCGATCTCGGCGCGGACGAGCATCTCGTCCGACCCCGCGCCACCGACCGTGCCCGCGAGTCGTTCGGCGTACCGGCGCAGGGTCTCGCGGCGGATGGCGTCGGCACCCTCGTCACCGGAGGACCGGAGCAGGAGCATCAACTGCAGGGAGTCGTCGTCGGTCGGGGCCCGCACGATGTGCATGACGATGCCCGAGAGCGCGCGTTCGAGGCCCTGCTCGCTCGTCTCCTCGGCCCCCAGGTCTCGCACGACGCGGTCCAGGCAGGCGCGGAACAGCCCCTCTTTCGAGCCAAAGTACCGGTTGATCAGGGCGACGTTCACCCCGGCGTCCCCGGCGATGTCGCGCACCGTCGTCGCGCGGTACCCGTCGAAGGCGAACCGACGCCGGGCCGCCTGCACGAGCAGCAGTCGGGTGGCCGCGGCGTCCTTGCTCATGGAGCGCAGCCTACCGGTCCCCACAGGGATGTAAGCAAGCGTTGACATGGCCTCCCGACCTTGTACGCTCGTCATGTCAGCAATTGTTTACATCGACGACCACGACGACACGGAGCACGATGACCGACACCATGCAGAGCCCACGGACCGGCTCGCACCCCACCACCGGCGGACGCCGGCCGAACAGCACGGCGATCATCGTCTACCTGTCCCTCGGCGGCCTGTCCTTCGCGGTCCTGCAGTCACTGGTCGCGCCGGCGCTCTCGACGATCGGACAGGACCTCGGCGCCTCCACCAGTGCGACGAGCTGGGTGCTGACCGCCTACTTGCTCTCCGCCTCGGTGCTCACGCCGATCCTCGGTCGCCTCGGCGACATGATCGGCAAGCGCAAGGTCCTGATCGTCGTGCTGTCGATCCTGCTCGTGGGCGCCGTGCTCGCCGCCCTCGCTCCGAACCTCGGCGTCCTGATCGTCGGGCGGGCGCTGCAGGGCGCCGCCGGGGCCGTGATGCCGCTGTCGATCGGCATCGTCCGTGACGAGCTGCCGAAGGAGAAGGTCAGCGTCACGATCGGCCTGCTGTCCGCGATCTTCGGCATCGGTGCCGGTGTCGGCATCGTCGCCGCCGGACCCATCGTCGAGCACCTGTCCTGGCACTGGCTCTTCTGGCTCCCCGCCGTGCTCGTCGTCATCGCGCTGCTCGGAGCGATCTTCGGCATGCCGGAGTCGCCCGTGCGCAAGCCCGGCCGCCTCGACACGGCCGGGACGTTCGTCCTCGCGGTGTCGCTCGTCGCGATCCTGCTCGCCGTCAGCGAGGGCGAGACCTGGGGCTGGGGCGACGGCAAGACCATCGGCCTGCTGATCCTCGGCGCAGTCGCACTCGTCGTGTTCGTCCTCGTCGAGCTCCGGGTCGCCGAGCCGCTCATCGACGTCCGGCTCTTCGCGGTCCGCGGGGTCTGGACCGCCCACGTCGTCGCACTCGTCTTCGGGTTCGCCATGTTCGGCACCTTCGTCCTCGTCCCGACGCTCCTGCAGCTGCCGACCGCGACCGGTTACGGCTTCGGCAAGGACGTCACCCAGGCCGGGCTCTTCCTGCTGCCGACCGTCGTGATGATGGTCGTCGCCGGGCCGATCGCCGGCATCCTGGTGCGCAAGGTCGGCCCGAAGCCACCGATGCTCATCGGCGGGTTCGCCATCGTCGCCGCGTTCCTGCTGCCGGCGATCGCGCACGCCGAGCTGTGGCAGGTGGTGGCCTCCGGCATCCTGACCGGCATCGGCATCGGCATGGCCCTCGCCGCCTGCTCGAACGCCATCATCGAGAGCGTCCCCGCGAACCAGACCGGTGAGGCCATCAGCGCCAACACGGTCGTCCGCACCATCGGTTCGAGTGTCGGCACCGCCGTCATCGCAGCGCTGATCGCCTCGCACAGCACGCCGCAGGGGCTGCCGACCGACGACGCCTTCACGATCGGGTTCTGGGCGTGCACGGGGGTCGCGGTCGTGGCCGTGCTCGCCGCGCTCGTCGCCCCGTCGATGCGTGCCCGCCGCGCGGCGGCCGCCGCCCGAGGGATCGACGACCTCGACGAGGTCACCGAGTAGGGGCACCGCACCCGGCCACTCCAGGAGGCCCGTCCTGCGTCGTCGACGCGGGGCGGGCCTCCTGTCCGTTGCGCAACCTGGGAACGCACCGGGCGCAGGCGCGTCAGCGTGACGATCATCGGATCAGTCGCGTCCCGTCAGGGGACGCGGACCGCCGCGCCCGGACAGGAGACCCCCATGAGCAGCACCGACCACGACGACACCGCAGCACCCGGCCGGCCGTCGTTCCGCGACACCGTGACCGCCGGGCTCGTGCAGAAGGCGCTCGAGCCGGTGCTGCGGGCGGTGCGCGAGGAGGTCGCCTCGGCGCGGCGCGAGATCGGCGAGCGCGCGAGCGGTGCGAAGACCGGGCTGGTGCTCACCGGCGTGGCCGTCGGGTTCGCCCTGACCACACTGGTCGTGCTGGCCGGCTTCGCGGTGGCGCTGTTGACCCTGGTGCTGCCGCTGTGGGCGGCGACCGGGATCACGTTCGTCGTGTTCGCGATCGTGACCGCGATCCTGTTCGTCATCGGCCTGCGCGGGATCCGGCGGGGTGTGCCGCCGGTGCCCAAGGACACGATCCAGGCCGCCAGGCAGCGGGTGACGCACGCCGCCGACGCCTCCACGGACAGCGCCGCGCGCGACTGACGGCGGCGCGCGACGGACGGCGACGCAGCGGACCGGACCGGACCGCGCTACATCGCCAGGGTCATGCCGACCACGGCGACGGTCATCGCGAAGACCTCGCCGCTGCGGACCGCGCGACGGTCCTCACGCCCCCACTCGTAGCGGAGCAGCCAGCCACTGAAGGCGCAGTAGCCGATCACACCGGCCCCGAGCACCGCCGACAGCGCGATGCCGTGCCCCGCATGGTCACCTGTGATGCCCGTGGCGTGGCCCATCAGCAGCATCCCCGCCATCACGACGGCGGAGAGCGCGCGGTGGACGTCCATCGGCTCCGCGCGACGCCCGTCGGCGCGGCGTCGACGCATCACGGGCAACGGCGCGAGCAGCAGCAACAACGTCGCGGCGAACAGGGTCCACACCGCTCCGGCGTCGACGACGGGCATGAGCATCGCGACGAGCATCACGCCCGCCGGCACGATCACGCCCGGACGCGGGCGGTAGCGGTCACCGACGATGCAGCACACGGACGCGAACTGCGGCACGACGAGCATGGCGTCGGCGACGGTCTCGTGCACGTGGGGTGTCCTCGGTGCGGCGGAGTGGAGCGGGTGGGGTCAGTCCTCGGCGCGGGCAGCGGCCTTGGCGGCACGCTCCTGCTTCACGCGGGCGTTCTCAGCGTGCACCGCGGCCTGCGTCGCACGCTCACGGACGAGCCAATCGGGCTTTTGTTCGAGCAGCGTCTTGATGTCCGCCGTCGTCAGTGCGTCGTCGATCCCCGCACGGCTCAGGCCGGAGATGGAGATGCCGAGCTTCTGCGCCACGACGGGTCGCGGGTGCGGGCCGTCGCGGCGGAGGTCCTCGAGCCAGGTCGGGGGCTCGGTCCGGAGCTCGTCGAAGGCGGTCCGCGTGAGGGGAGCGCTCTGGAAGGACTCCGGAGCGGCCGTCAGCAAGATGCCGAGCTTCTTCGCAGCCGTCTCGGGCTTCATGGTCTGTTCCTGCGCCATGAGGACAAGGGTACGGCCCCTATGCTCGTCTGCATGACCGCGGCTCTCACCATCGCCTTCGTGCCGGGGGTCTCCCCCGCAAAGTGGGCCCGTGTCTGGCGGGATCGCTTCCCCTCCGTCGAGCTCCGGCTGCGGCCGATCGGTGCCGACGACGTCGACGACACGCTGGCGGGCGAGGCCGACATGGTCTTCGCACGCATGCCCATGTCCGAGCAGCACAACGCCATCCCGCTCTGGACCGAGACGGCCGTCGTCGCGATGCCCAAGGACTCCCCCCTCGCCGAACTCGCCGAGGTGGACCTCGCCGACGCCGAGGTCCACGTGATCGACGCCGGCCCGGTGCCTGCCGACATCGACGGATCGCTCGACCTGGTCGAGGCGAACGTCGGCGTCGTCGTGCTCCCCCAGTCGCTGTTCCGCGCCGCCAGCCGCAAGGACCTGGTGGGTCGTCCGCTCATGAACGCCGAGGGCACGCGCATCGCGCTGGTCTGGCGGGACGAGGACGCCACCGAGACCACCGAGGAGTTCATCGGCGTGGTGCGCGGGCGGACCGCCAACAGTTCGCGCCAGCCAGGAGGCACGGATCGCGACGGCGACGACGACTCGCGTCCGGCTCGTGGCGGCACCAAGGCCGGGTCGGGTGCCAAGGGTGGGTCGGGGACGTCGGGTTCCAAGGGCGGCTCCGCCGGCGCCGGCGCCGGCGGCAAGGCCAAGGCGAAGTCGCCGGGCAGTGGCAAGTCCGGCAGCGGCAAGAAGTCGAACACCGGCAAGGGGCCCACGCCCGGTCGCGGCAAGATGCGCGGCAAGCCGAGCCGGGGTTCCAAGGGCAACCGATGACGGACACGCGGCTGGTCGTGATGCCGGGCACACGTCTGCCGGCCTGGCTCCAGCGCACGATGGCCGAGTACGTCGAGTCTCGGATGCGGGCGGGCGAGACCCGCGAGCAGGCCGAGGCGAACGAGCAGCAGTCGCGGGACCGCTGGTTCCCGGGCGGGTCCCCCGCTGACGGGCACATCGTGTGGGACGTCACCGACCAGGACGACACCGTCATCGGGTACCTGTGGATCGGACCGCTCACGCCGGGCAGCACCGATTGGTGGGTGTTCAACGTCGAGATCGACGAGGCACACCGGCGCCGCGGGCACGCCCGGCGGGCACTCGAACTCGGGCACCGCGCCGCCGCCGAGAACGGTGCGACGAGCATCGGGCTGAACGTGTTCGGCTACAACACGGGGGCGCAGGAGCTCTACGCGGCGCTCGGGTACCAGGTGACGTCGGCGCAGATGCGCAAAGCCCTGGTCTAGCGCAGGACGGCGGCTCGGTTCACCGCCCGGCCGCAACACCCCGCGTGCATGGCCCCGAGCGGTCACGAAGTGTCGACTGGCCGCGCCCGGATCGACAGGTCGCGACCACTCGGCGGAGGCCAGCGGAGATTCGTGACCGTGTGCAGGTCCGCGTCAGCGCAGGACGGCTGCGGCTGCGCGGGTCACCCTCGCGCCGCGCGATTCCTCGGCTGCTGCGCGGGCCCGGGTGACGACGGCGGCGTCGGCGCGCTCGGCCGATCCGTGGTCGAACGGCGGTTGCGGGTCGTACTCGATCTGCAACTGGATCGCCTCGGCCGCGGGCCGTCCGGCGAGCTCGGCCGCGAGCCACAGCGCCATGTCGATGCCCGCACTCACCCCGGCGGCGGTGACGACGGCGCCGTCCCGGGCGACCCGGACGTCCACCGGCTGCGCGCCGAAGGCCTCGAGCATCGGCTTCGAGGCCCAGTGGGTCGTCGCGCGTCTGCCGGCGAGCAGCCCGGCGGCGCCGAGCACGAAGGCGCCGGTGCACACCGAGGTGATCCACGCCGCGTGCTCGGCCTGGCACCGCACGAAGGCCACGACATCCGGGTCGAGCATCGCGTCGAAGGCACCGTCGCCGCCGGGCACCACGAGCACGTCCGCCGCTCGGGCATCGCTCATCGTGGTCGTCGGGACGAGTGACAGGCCGCAGTCGCTCGGCACCGGGTCGAGCGTCGCCGCCACGTACTCGACGGACGCACCGGGCACGCGGCTGAGGACCTGCGCCGGACCGGTCAGGTCGAGCTGGGTCAGGTGCGGGAACAGCAGGAACGCGATCCGGATCTCATCGGCCATGCCGCGACAGTAGTCCCGGCCCGCGCACCCCGCCCCTGCCGCTTTCTTCCGTCAGCTCCAGACCCCGGAGGTGCCGCGCCGGTGGCTGCCCATCAGGTGGGTGTCGACGATGCCGAGCGCTTCCATCAGGGCGTACATCGTCGTCGGTCCGACGAAGGCGAAGCCGCGCTTCCGCAGCGCCTTCGACAGGGCGAGGGATTCGTCCGACTTCGTCGGGACCTCGGCGGACGACCGTGGCTCGGGCGTGGACGTCGGCCGGAACGACCACACGAAGTCGGCGAGCCCGCCGTCCTGCCGCAGCGCGATCGTGGCGTTCGCGTTGGTGATCGTCGCGAGGATCTTCGCGCGGTTCCGGACGATCCCGGCGTCGGTCATCAGCCGTGCGACGTCGTCCTCGCCGAAGGCCGCGACGGTGTCGGCGTCGAAGTCGGCGAAGGCTGCACGGAACGCCGGTCGTTTCGCGAGGATCGTGCGCCACGACAGACCCGACTGGAACGCCTCGAGCGAGAGCCGCTCGAACACCCCGCGTTCGTCGCGGACGGGCATGCCCCACTCGGTGTCGTAGTACTCGCGCAGGAGCTCGTCCGACGACGCCCAGACCGGCCGAGCGAGGCCGTCGTCGCCGGTGACGAGGTCGGGCACGGGCGGGGCGTCGACGGGCTCGGTGCTCATGCGACCATCCTGGCGGGCGCCGCCGACAGCGCCTGGCTCACTCTGCGGGCGGGCCGTCCTGCGTCGCCTGCTCGTCCATCCACACGTACTCCCAGCGGTGTCCGTCCGGGTCGGTGAAGCTCCGCTGGTACATGAAGCCGAGGTCCATCTCCGGGCGGTCCTCGGTGCCGCCGGCGGCCACCGCGGCGTCGACGACGCGGTGCACTTCTTCCTTCGACGGGGCACTGAGCGAGTTGATGACCTCGATCGTGTCGGCGTCGGCGATCCGCTTGTCGGTGAACTCCGCGAACTTCGCCGTCGTCAGGATCATGACGTAGATCGTGTCGGACACGACCACGCACGCCGCGGTGTCGTCGCTGAAGGCCGGGTTGATCGAGTACCCGAGCGCCTCGTAGAACGCCTTCGAGCGCTCGAGGTCCGTGACGGGCAGGTTGATGAAGACCATCGTGTCCATGGCGGTTCCTTTCGTCACGCTCAACCTGGACCCACCTGGACCAGCGCGCAACCGTTTCGTGGGGAAACCAACCGGTACACAATATTCTGGTCTGATGCGGGCTTACGTGGACGAGTCAGAACCCGGTGGCGGGCGGGACCACGCCGCGTACGTCCTCGCTGCGGTGATCATGCGGATCAACGGCGAGGAAGAAGCTCGGGAGGCGGTTCGACGGGCGACCCCTCGGCGGATGCGGAAGCTGCACTGGTACGAGGCGCTGCCGGCCCAGCGCATCTCGTGGCTCGATCTCCTCCGGCGTGCGGTGGCCGTCATCGTGGTCCGGTACGACGGCGCCGTGGCACGGACGGAACGTCGGCGAAGACGGTGCATCGAACGCCTCGTGCACGAACTCGAGCTGCGAAAGGTCGGCCACGTGGTCCTCGAGACGCGCGGACCCGCCCGTGACAAGGATGACCGGGCGATGATCGATGCCCTCCGCGATCGTGGAGTCGGTCACGGAGTGCGGTTCGAGCACCTCAACCCGTCCGAGGAGCCCCTCCTCGCGCTGGCGGACATCGCCTGCGGGGCTCATGTTGCCGGCCTCGCCGGGGATCACGGACTGACGAGCCCGATCCTGGTCTCCTGACGGACGCCTGAAAGCGCAAATCCTCGGGCCCGCGCTGGCTGCAGGACATCCGAGGATCACTTTCGACCGAGCAGCACCCGATCGACATATCAATGCTACCCGCCGTGTTCGGCTCCGGTCAAGACGTTCGCCGACGGGGCCGGAAACGACGAAGTCACTGTCGTCCGACAGCGACTTCGTCGTTCCGCGTCAGGCCGGGGACGCCCGACCCGAGCGGCCTCAGGCCAGCTCGCGTCCCTCGCCCGCGGCACGCTGGTGCGACTCGGCCTCGGCCTGGCCGATGATGTCCTCGGCGGGCACCGGGTTCAGACGGTCCCAGAGGAAGAACAGGCCGCCGCCGATGAGCAGCGAGATCCCGACCCACAGGTTGATGTGGATCCCGCCGGTCTTCTCGGGGTCGGTGTTCCAGTGCACGATCCCGACGATGGTCGTGATCACGCCGTAGAGCACGAACAGGCCGCCGAGGATGCGGCGCAGGTCGAGTCGGCGGGTGGAGCGGACGAGGGCTGCCTTCTGCTCCTCGGTCATCGCGCCGGGGGTGGTGGTGTCACTCATGAGAAGTGGTCTCCTTCGCGGATCAGAGGAACGGGAGGTACAGGACGACGCACAGCACGAGCGCCACGGTGCCGAGCAGGGCGGGCGAGCGGTACCAGGCGGTGTCCGTCGCGACCGAGTCACCGTGCAGGTCGATCTTGCCCACGCCGTACACGAGCCCGCCGAGCTCCTTCTCGTCCTTCGGCTTGGTCAGCATCGAGACGACGAAGCCGACGACGAGCACGGTGACGAACGAGATGATCGCCCCGTACAGGGTCTCCGCGGTGGCGGTGGCGAACAGGTCCGGGTTGACCAGGTAGGCGATCCAGGTGATCGTCGGGGTCACGATGCCGAGCACGTAGCCCCAGAGCGCACCCTGCGTCGTCATGCGCTTCCACAGCAGGCCGAGGATGAACACGGCGAACAGCGGTGCGTTGAAGAACGAGAACAGCGTCTGCATGTAGGTCATGATGTTCGACGCCTGGGCCGCGATGAACGCGGTGGCGATGCCGACCACGACGCCGACGACGGTGACCCAACGACCGGTCTTCAGGTAGTGCAGGTCGGGCATGTTCGGGCGGATGTAGCGCTGCCAGATGTCGTAGGTGAAGACGGTGTTGAACGACGAGACGTTCGCCGCCATGCCCGCCATGAAGGACGCCAGCAGACCCGTCACCGCGATGCCGAGCACACCGGTCGGCAGGTACATCTGGATGAGCTTCGGGATCGCGTCGTTGTAGGTCAGCGTGCCGTCGGCGAACTGGTTGCCCACGACGGCCGCGGCGATGAGGCCGGGGATCACGACGATGGCCGGGATGAAGAGCTTCGGGATCGCGGCGATGAGCGGGGTGCGGCGGGCCGCGGACATGTTCTTCGCCGAGAACGCACGCTGCACCTCGGTGAAGTTCGTGGTCCAGTAGCCGAACCCGAGCACGAAGCCCAGGCCGAGCACGATGGCGAGCCAGTTGGCGCCGATCGGGTTGGTGACGTCGCCGAAGCCGGTGCCAGCCCAGGCCTGCAGGTGCTGCACGCCCTGGGTCTCGGTGATCGCCTTCGACAGACCGTCCCAGCCGCCGACGCGGTGCAGACCGACGATCGTCAGCGGGATGAGCCCGGCGATGATCACGAAGAACTGCATGACCTCGTTGTAGATCGCGCTCGAGAGCCCGCCGAGGGTGATGTAGACGAGCACGAAGCCGGCGGAGACGATGATCGCCAGCCACTCCGGCCAGCCGAGCATGGCCTCGATGACGATGGCCATCGCGTAGAGGTTGATGCCCGCGATGAGCACGTTCGACACCGCGAACGCGATCGCGTTCACCAGGTGCGGCGCCTTGCCGAAGCGGCGCAGCATGAACTCCGGCACGGAACGGACCTTCGAGCCGTAGTAGAACGGCATCATCACGAGGCCGAGGAACACCATCGCGGGCACGGCACCGACGAGGTAGTAGTGCAGGGTGGCCATGCCGATCTGGGCACCGTTGGCCGCCATGCCGAGGATCTCGGTGGCACCGAGGTTCGCGGACACGAACGCCAGGCCCGTGATCCACGCCGGCATCGAGCGGCCGGACAGGAAGAAGTCCATGCTCGTCCGGACCTGCTTGCGGGCGGTGAACCCGATGCCGATGACGACCGCGAAGTACACGATGATCATCAGGTAGTCGACCCAGCCCAAGTCGAGCCGGATCCCTTCGTTCGCTGCAGCGAGAACCATTCACATCTCCACGTCAGTGTGTTGCAGCCGACAACTCTGCCGACCCGGACGGCGACGTTACACCGATTTGTGACCGTTCACATAGCCAGCGCATGCATCGTCCGAGCCGCGCAGTGCTCCCCCGGTTCGCTACGCTCGGCCCATGACCGACGCGTCGCGCATCCTCGTCCTCAACGGCCCGAACCTCGACGTCCTCGGGCGCCGCGACCCGGAGCAGTACGGCACCGTGACGCTCGCCGAGATCGAGGCGATCGTGCACACCGAGGCGGCCGTGCACGGGCTCGAGGCCGACTTCCGCCAGACGAACCGCGAGGGCGAGCTGGTCGAGTGGCTGCACGAGGCGCTCGACGACTTCGCCGCGGTCGTCATCAACCCCGCCGCCTATGCGCACACCTCGGTCGCGCTGCACGACGCGGTGGAGGCCCTGTGGGTCCCCGTCGTCGAGGTGCACCTGTCGAACACGTGGAAGCGCGAGCCGTTCCGCCACGTCGACCACGTCGCCACCGCCGCGACGGCGGTCATCGCCGGCGCGGGCGCCGACGGCTACCGCCTGGCGGTCGCGCACGTCGCGTCCCTGCTCGGCTGAGCAACAGGCGGACGGGAGGCCCGTGGCGGATCCACCACGGGCCTCCCGTCCGCCACCCGACGCGTCCCGGACCGCCTTCGCCTACGGGATGACGACGAGCTTGCCGACGGTGTGCCCGCGTTCCGCGGCCGTGTGCGCGGCCCGCACCTCGTCGAGCCGGTACCGGCGCTCGACGTGCAGGGAGAAGCCCGGCAGGGCTGCGGCCTCGCCGAAGCCGTCGCGCGGATCGGTGGTGCGGTTCGCGCCCGTCGAGACGCGCGCGCCGAGCCCGGGAGCGGTGAAGTCCGAGATCGAGATCACCTGCCGGGGATCGCCGACGAGCGCGACGAGGTCACGGATGACCCCGGCGCCGGAGAGGTCCAGCGCGCCGTCGATCCCGCTCGGCGCCACCGCGCGCACCCGCTCGACCAGTCCGGGACCGTACGTGACCGGGACCGCTCCGAGGCCCTCGAGGTACGCGTGGTTCCGCTCGCTCGCTGTCCCGACCACCTGCAGCCCGCGAGCCCGGGCCAGCTGCACGAGCGCCGAACCGACGCCACCTGACGCGCCGCTGAGCAGGAGCGTGCCGTGCTCGAGGCCGATCTCGGTGAGGAGCCGGTTCGCCGTCTCGACCGCGACACCCCATCCGCCGGCGTCGGCGGGGTCCACTCCGGTGGGGACCAGCGCCCACCGGGCCAGCACGGCCTGCTGGGCGAGCGTGTCCCGTCCGGTGCCGAAGACGGTGTCGCCCGGCATGACGTCGGTCACGTCGGTGCCGACCTCGATGACGGTCCCGGCCGCGTCGAACCCCGTGCCGGACGGTGCGGCGAGCGCTGCACCCGCCGCCATCGCCCCGGAGCGGATCTTGGTGTCCAGCTGGTTGATGCCGGCACCGGCGACGTCGATGAGGACCTCGGCGGGCCCGGGGCGAGGCACGTCGACGTCCACGACCTCGAGGACGTCCGGTGACCCGTACGCGGTGAACTGCACTGCCTGCATGGTGTCTCCCTGGGCTTCGTCGGCGGCGTCAGCGGGTGGGCGTGAAGTGGACGGCCTGCAGCCACTGGTCGAGCGTCCAGGTGTCCGGCGCGATGCGGCGGACCTGGTCGAGGTCGGCCTGGTACGCGGGCGTCTCGGCGAACCACCGGAACATGGCCTGCATGTCGTCCTGCCCGTCCATCACGGCCAGGGGCAGTGCCTCGTACCGTGCGGGCATGCCGGTGTGCTCGGCGAAGGCCGCGGCGATCTCGCTGCCGGTACGGGCGTCGCCGGCGATCTCGATCGTCGCCGGGACGGCGTCCGGATCGAGCAGTGCCGTGGCGGCCACGGCACCGACATCACGCGCGGCGATCATCTGGAGCACGACGTCGTCGGGGAACGGCAGGCGGAGGACCAGGGTGCCGTCCTCCGTCGTCGGAGCGAACCAGCGGAAGTTGTCCATGAAGAACACCGGACGCACGATCGTCGTGACCAGCCCCATGGCGACCAGGTGCTCCTCGACGCGGTACTTCGAGTCGAAGTGCGGCACGTGGGAGTCGCGCTCGGCACCGCCGACCGAGCTGAAGACGACGCGGGGCACGCGTGCCGCCGCAGCGGCGTCGGCCAGTGCGATGCCCTGAGCGGTCTCCCCTGCGGTGTCGGCGTCCTGCATGCCCCCGGGTGGGGTGGTCATGAACCAGCAGGCGTCGACGCCCTCGAGTGCAGCGACGAGCGAGGCGGCATCAGCGACGTCGATGCCGGCGAGCTCGACCCCGCGTTCGGCGAGCGCGGCGGCCTTCTCCGAACCGGTGTCGCGGATGAGTGCGCGCACGGTGGCGCCGCGTGCCAGCAGCGCGTCGGTGACGGCACCGCCCTGGCTCCCGGTGGCGGCGAAGACGGCGATGGTGGGGGTGGATCGTGTCGTCATGGTTGACTCCTTCGTGTTCGATCGTCGGGTAGAACCTAAGCCGACTAATGATTATTCCGGAAGGACTCGGATGGACTCCCCAGGCAGCCCCGAGCGCCCTGCGACCCCGATCAGCTCACTGATCCCCGCGGTGGCCAAGGCACACCGGAAGCGCGCCGGCTCGTTGCTGCAGGCCGTCGGTCTCGCCGCCGGCCAGGAGTTCGTGCTGATGGAGCTGTGGAGGGAAGCCCCGCTGTCGCAGGCCGACCTGACGCGTCGGTTGTCCGTGGAGCCACCGACCACGGCGAAGGCGCTCGCGCGACTCGAGAAGCTCGGACTCGTGAGCCGCGAGCGCTCGACGACGGACCGTCGGGTCGTCCTCGTGTCACTCACCGCGGCCGGCCGCGCACTCGAGGAGCCCGTCGCGGCCGTCTGGGACTCCCTGGAAGCGCAGACGACAGCAGGCCTGACAGCGACCGAGCAGGACGTGCTCCGGGGCCTGCTGACCCGACTCGGCGACACCCTGGCCGCCGAGCCCTCCCCCGATCGCAGCTAGGCCGCGTCCGTCGCCTGCCCCGCCGGCATCTCGGCCAGCAGCTCCCGCACGCGGGGCACCACGGTGCCGCCGTACAGCTCCACGGAGCGCAGGCGGGCACGCATCGACTGGGCTCCCGAGGTGTAGATCATGTCGAACCGACCGACACCCATCGCGTGTACCGTCCGTGCGATCTTCCGGGCGACGGTCTCGGCGGAGCCGATGTACATCGAGCCGGACCGTACCTCGTGGTCGAACTCGGCCCGCGTCACCGGCGGCCATCCGCGCAGCGCGCCGATCCGGTCGCGGACGACCTTGTAGTGCGGGTACCACGCCTCGAGCGCCTCCTCGTCGGTGTCGGCCACGAACCCGGGTGAGTGCATGCCGATGGGGTGCGCGGTCGTCCCGAACTCCTCCGTGGCACGGCGGTACAGGTCCAGGAACGGCAGGAAGCGCTCCGGCTGCCCGCCGATGACGGCGAGCATCAGGGGGAACCCCTACTGGGCGGTGCGCACCACGGACTGCGGCGACCCGCCGACGCCGACCCAGGTCCGGAGCCCGTGCTCGGTCTTCGGGAACACGTCTGCGTCGACGAGCGGCGCGCGGGTCGTGCCCGACCAGGTGACGGGTGTCTCGCGCAGCAACCGGGCGAACAGCTCGATCTTCTCCTCGAACAGCACCTCGTAGTCGGTCATGTCGTAGCCGAAGAGCGGGAACGACTCGGTGAAGGACCCGCGACCGAGGATCACCTCGGCCCGTCCGTTCGACAGCGCGTCCACCGTCGCGAAGCGCTGGAACACCCGGACCGGGTCGTCAGAGCTCAGGACCGTGACGCCCGAGCTGAGCCGGATGCGCTCGGTCGCCGTCGCCAGGCCGGCCAGGACGGTCTCGGGCGAGGAGACCGAGTACTCCGGCCGGTGGTGCTCGCCCACCGCGAAGACGTCGACGCCGAGCTGGTCCGCCAGGACCGCCTCGTCGACGAGCTGCCGGATCGACCGCGCGTGCCCCACCTGGGCGCCGTCGTCATCGGTGGGGACGTCCCCGAACGTGTCGAGGCCGAAGGTGAAGTCGGACATGATGGCCCTCTTTTCATTGACGTGTCAATCATGTAATTGACGTGTCAATCATCTGCGGATAGGGTCGGCTTGTCAACGAGGGAGGCACCCGTGCACGGAACCGACGAGCACCGATCCGGACGGCGATCACCGAACGCGAGCGAACTGGCGACGTGGCGCGCCTACGTCGAGGCGTCGGAGCGCGTCCGGCGCGCACTGTCGACGGCGTTCCTGGACACCTCGGGGATCTCACCCGGGGACTACTCGGTGATGCTCGCCCTGAGCGAGGCCGAGGACCGCACCCTGCGGTCGTCGGACCTGGCGACGGGGATCGGGTGGGAGCGCAGCCGCCTGTCGCACCACCTCAAACGCATGGAGGAACGCGGTCTCGTGCTCCGGGGGCGCGTCGGCGGTGATGCTCGCGGCGCCGCCGTCACCCTCACCGACGCCGGAGCGAGCGTCTTCCGCAGCTCGTCCGCCGCACACCTCCGGCTGGTCCGCCAGGTGTTCGTCGACGCGTTCACACCCGACCAGCTCGAGACCATGCGGGCACTCTCGGCCACCCTGCACCACCACCTCGACCAGCGGGACGCCGACGCCGATCGTCCCGATGACGACGACTGAACCCACCGCGCACCACGCGCACCACGCGCACCACGCTCACCAACAGGAAGACACCCCATGCTCATCGCACTCTGGATCATCTCCGGCCTCCTCGCCCTCGCCTTCCTCGGCGCCGGCGTCATGAAGCTCGTCCGCCCCCGATCGGCACTGATCGACGGCGGGATGCCCTGGGCCGCAGACTTCTCCCCCGCCGCGGTCAAGCTGATCGCGGCCCTCGAGGTCGTCGGCGCCCTGGGCCTCGTCCTGCCACTGCTCACCTCGACCGCACAGGTCCTCACCCCGATCGCCGCTGTCGGGCTCGCCGTGCTGATGATCGGGGCGGTCGTCGTGCACGCCCGGCGCCACGAACCCGTCGTGCCGCCGCTCGTGCTGGCCGTCCTCTCCGTCGCCGCGGCCGTGCTCGGTTTCGCGACGGTTGCCGGATGACGGGCGCCCCGCGGACGGACTCTGCACAGGCGCACGACGGCGGCGACTCAAGCCGCACCGACGACCTGGACGGCACCGCCGTGCAGGAGCACGCGATGGAGGTCGCGGCCGGTCTGCCCGCGGTGACCCACGAGCACCCCTTCGGCCCCGACTGGGAGGTCTTCAAGGTGGTCGGCAAGGTGTTCCTGCTGGTCACCGAGGTCCCGGGAGAGCCCATCGTGGTCCTCAAGGCCGAGCCGGAGCACTCCGAGGCCCTGCGACAGGAGCGGGACACCGTCACGCCCGGCTACCACATGAACAAGGAGCACTGGATCACGCTCCACGGCGGGGCCGGCGTCACCGAGGCGTTCGTCGGCGACCTCGTCCGCAACTCGTACGAGCTCGTCGTCGAGACCCTGCCGCAGGGGCGACGACCCGTGCGCAGCGGACGACGTCACCGGCCGGACTGAGCGGACCGCGGGTCAGAAGTCCGCGGGACGGGGCACGTCGGTGACCCCGGCGGTGGCGAAGCCCCCGCGGATGAGCGGCACGGCCCGGCGGACGGCCTGGTCGATGCGGAGCTCCAGGTCGACGCTCGCGATGTCGTAGCCGCCCTCGCGCTTGGTGAAGTCGCGCTCGTTCCCGAACACCCCGAGCGGCAGGGTCGTGGACTGGAAGAACCCGAACAGCGGGCGCATCTGGTGCTCGACGAGCAGGGCGTGCCGGTCGCTGCCGCCGGTGGCGGTCAGGAGCACCGGAGTGTCGACGAGGTCGTACTGGCCGACCCAGTCGAAGAACAGCTTGAAGGCGCCGGAGTAGGCCGCCCGGAAGGCCGGGCTGCCGACGACGAGCACGTCCGCGGCCTCCACCGTCTCGAGGGCCCGGCGGGTGCGGTCGGACATCGTCTCGCGACCCGACGCCGCCCCGAGGTCGGCGAGCAGCGGGCCGATCTCGATCGTCTCGGTCCGGGCGCCGTCGATCTCCTCGGCCAACCGGGCCACCGTCGCCGCGACCAGGGTCGAGGTCCGCGAGGGGTCCGATGGGCTGCCGCTGACGCCGACGACCAGTTCTCCGCTCATGCGGTCGATGCTCACACGCTGCCGGGGCGGGCGGCACGTTCGTGACGACATGTGTCGCGTGCCAGTCGGTCGGGGTAGCGTCCGCGCCATGCAGACCTTCCTGCCGTACGCCGACTTCCGGGCATCCGCCGAGGTCCTCGACGACCGGCGGCTCGGCAAGCAGCGCGTCGAGACCCTGCAGGTGATGCGCGCCCTGACGCTCCCCGACTACGGCTGGCAGCACCACCCGGTGACGGCGATGTGGCGCGGGTACCGTCCGGCGCTGATGGCGTACCAGGAGGCGACCTGCCGCGTCTGGGCCGAGCGCGGGTACGCCGACACGTGTCTCGAGAAGACCCTGCTCGACCTGGGCCGCGTGCCGGAGGACCTGGCGGCGTACGAGCGGGGCGAGGTGCCGATGCCGCCGTGGAACGACGACGAGGCCCTGCACGTGTCACACCGCTCGAAGCTCGTGCAGAAGGCACCGGAGCACTACCGGGAACTGTTCCCGGACGTGCCGGACGGCCTGGACTACGTCTGGCCGGGGACACCCGAACCGGCGACGCACACCGTCTGACCGTCAGGCGACCGGGATCCAGCGACCACCCTCGCGCCGGGTGACGACGTCGGAGCGGATCTCCACGACGTCCCGCAGCCCGTCGACAGCGGCTTCGCGGACGGCCGCGGCGACACGGTCGTCCTCGGCCTCGAAGCGCACGACCGCGCACGGGACGCCACGGAGCAGGCGGACGTCCTCGGCCTCCACCACGGCGTGTTCGCGCACCAGGGCGGAGGCGGCGGGCAGGACGGCGTCCGGTGCCGTGCCGGTCGCGAGGGCACCGATCGCCAGGGTCACGCGGTACGAGGGCATGCGACGACGCTACCGGGGAACCGGATCCCGCCGTGGGCTGCAGGGGAACCGACGCCGCTCAGGGGTGCGGACGTCGACCCACGGCGGGATCGCGGTGTACGGCGGGACACGACGACAGGGGGAACGTCGCGCCCCGCGCCGGACGTCGATCAGGGGCCGACATCCGGTCTGGGTCCACCGCGCGGCTCGGTTCAGGGGAACCGCACGGTGGTGGACCTCAAGGGTGTTCGGTGTCCTCTCGGTACCGGTCCGTCTCGGTCGGTGCGGGCATCGACCGGTGGGCGGCGGCTGGCCGGACCATCGGGAGCAGGGCACTCCCGGCGGTCGCGAGCGCTCCGACCACGGCGATGACCCCGAGCGGGGCCGTGCCGAGGTCGTGCTGCGCTGCCAGGGCGAGCGCGACGAGGGTGGCCGGTGCCGGCAGGAGCTGCACCGCTCGGAAGCGGTCGTCCCGTCGTGTCCGGGTCATCATCGCGTTTGCCATGACGACACTCTGACGCAGATCGGTTGTCCGCAGAAGGGGGGACACGTACCCAGAGATGGAGTAGAACGTCTAGTACACCTCAGGCGAGGGCACGGACGGTCGCCACGGCGTCGGCCACGGCCCCGACGACGACCGGGACGTCGTCGGCCGTCAGGGCCGCGTCGAACGTCAGGCGGAGCGCGGTGCGAGCGACGTCCTCGGGGGTCCCGACCGCCGTGAGCACGTGGGAGGCCTCGGTGCTGCCCGCAGCACAGGCGCTGCCCGACGACGACACCACGTCGCGCTGCTCGAGCTCGAGCAGGACGGTCTCGCCGTTGACGCCCGGGAAGCAGAACGACGCGTGCCCGGGCAGCCGGTGCTCCCGCGACCCGGTGACGAACGCGCCGGGGACCGCGGCGAGCACGCCGTCGAGCACCGCGTCGCGCACGGTGGTCGCCGTACCCTCCCCCGACCGCACCGTCTCCGCCGCCAACCCGAGGGCGGTCGCCACCGCCACGGCACCGGCCACGTCCTCGGTGCCGGACCGCCGCCCCCGTTCCTGTCCCCCGCCGTGCAGCAGCGGCTCGAGCGGGACGCCGGAGCGCACGGCGAGCACGCCGGTGCCCTTCGGGGCGCCCAGCTTGTGCCCCGACAACGACAGCGCGTCGACGCCCAGGACCCCGAGACCGATCGGCAGCCAGGGCGCGGACTGCACGGCGTCGGTGTGGAACCGCGCCCCGACCTCGTGCGCCACCGCCGCGAGCGCGGGGACGTCCTGCACGGTGCCGATCTCGTTGTCGGCGTGCGCGATCGAGACGAGCGTGCTGTCCGGGCGGAGTGCCGCGCGCAGCACCGCCGGGTCGACGCGGCCGTCCGGCCCGACGGGCAGCACGGTGACGTCGAAGTCGTGGAAGCGGGCGAGGTACGCGCAGCTCTCCAGCACGGCCTCGTGCTCGATGGCACTCGTGACGACGTGCCGACCGCGGGGCGTGGCGAGGGCGATCCCCTTGATCGCGGTGTTCGCCCCCTCGGTACCGCCGGTGGTGAAGACGACCTCGGCGGGTCGGCACCCGAGCACCCCGGCGACGGCGGCCCGTGCGGCGGTGAGTCCCCGCGCGGCCTCGTCACCGACCCCGTGCGTCGACGAGGGGTTGCCGAACACCCCCGTCAGGTACGGCCACATCGCCTCGAGCACCTCGCGGCGGACCGGGGTGGTGGCGGCGCGGTCCAGGTAGAACACGGTCAGTCCCCGGTCGGCACCGCGACGTCGATGTCGAGCCCGAGGTCGAGCGCCCGCGCCGAATGGGTCAGCGCCCCGACCGAGATGACGTCGACGCCGGTCGCCGCGATCGCCGCGACGGTGTCGAGCGAGACTCCGCCCGAGGCCTCGACGAGCGCGCGTCCGGCGACGATGCCGACCCCGGTCACGAGTTCGTCCCGGGTGAAGTTGTCGAGCATGACCGTGTCGACCCCGGCTGCGACGACGGGTTCGATCTGGTCGATGCGGTCCACCTCGACCTCCACGTGCACGGTGTGCCCGAGCCGCCGGCGGGCCTGGGCGATCGCGTCGCCGATGCCGATCCCGCCGGCCAGCAGCACCGCCAGGTGGTTGTCCTTGGCGAGCACGGCGTCGGAGAGCGAGGTGCGGTGGTTGTGTCCTCCACCGCACCGGACGGCGTACCGCTCGAGTGCTCGGAGGCCCGGCGTCGTCTTCCGGGTGTCGACGATCCGCGCAGCGGTGCCCGCGGCGGCCGCGACGTGGGCCGCGGTGGCCGTCGCGATGCCCGACATGCGCTGGACCAGGTTGAGGGCGACCCGTTCGGCCCGCAGCACGGCCCGCGCCGACCCGGTCACGGTCGCGAGGACGTCACCGGCCGCGAAGTGCGTGCCGTCGGCGACGTGCACCACCGCCTGGATCGACGGGTCGACGGCGTGCATCACGGCGACGAACACCGCCCCGCCGCTGAGCACGCCCGGCTCGCGCGCGCCGAGGGTCGCGGTCGCGGTCGCTTCCACGGGGATCAGGGTCTCGCTGGTGACGTCGCCCCAGGGCGCGTCCTCCTCGAGCGCGGTCTCGATCACGCGACGCAGCGCGTGCGGCGGGATGGTGCCGGGGTCGGTGGTCATGCGGGTACCTCCTGCGGGACGACGGCGGGGTCGTCGGGGTGGGCGACGGCCTGGTCGGGGTGTTCGACGACCCAGGCGTACGAGGCCGGGGCGGTGGGGTCGGTGTCGGGGTGGTCGGTGCGGGCGTGCGCCCCGCGGGACTCGGTGCGGGCCTCGGCGGCGAGCGCGACGAGTCGGGCCAGGTCGAGCAGTGCGCGGTCCTCGTGCTCGCGCACGCCGCCGCCGGTCGGCGCGGTCAGCGCGTCGAGCTCGCGGCGCGCGCTGGCCAGCCCGACGGCGTCACGGAGCAGCCCGACGCGGTCCGTCATGACGGACTGGACCGCCTGCCGGACCGTACCCGCGTCGTCGAGGTGGGTCGCGCCTCCAGGCAGGGTCGGACGGGAGGCACGGATCGCGTCGGCCGCTCGGGGCACGCTGGTCACGTGGAGACCGGCGTCCCCGCGCAGGCGGAGCAGGCCGGGTCGCGGTGCGGCGACCGCGTCCGCTGCGCGGACCGCGAAGACGAGTCCCTCGAGCAGGGAGTTCGAGGCGAGCCGGTTGGCGCCGTGCACCCCGGTGCAGGCGGCTTCGCCGACGGCGAGCAGTCCGGGCAGGCTGGTGCGGCCCTCGGCGTCGGTGGCGATGCCGCCCATCGAGTAGTGCGCGGCCGGTGCGACGGGGACGCCTTCGCGGGTCCAGTCGAACCCGGCGGCGCGGGTGGCCCGGGTGAGTCCGGGGAACCGCGAGACCAGGAACCCGGCGTCGAGACCGGTGGCGTCGAGGAGCACGGGCGCGCCGCCCTGGTCGCGCACCGCGGCGGCGATCCCACGGGCGACGACGTCACGCGGGGCGAGCTCGGCGTCCGGGTGCGCGTCGGTCATGAAGCGGTGCCCGGCGGCGTCGCGGAGCACGGCACCCTCGCCACGGACGGCCTCGGAGACCAGTCCCCCGCCGGGGACTGCGAGTCGGGTCGGGTGGAACTGGACGAACTCCAGGTCGGCGAGGACGGCACCGGCGCGCCAGGCGGCGGCGACCCCGTCGCCCGTCGCGACCAGGGGATTGGTCGTCTCGCGGTACAGGTGTCCGGCTCCCCCGGACGCGATGACGACGGCGTCCGCGTCGAGCCGGCGGGGTTCCCCGAGCAGGTCGAGGACGTCGAGGCCGACGACCACGCCGCCGCGGACGACCAGGTCGGTCAGGCTCGTGCGCTCGAGGATCGTGACGTGCCGTCGGTGCAGTGCTGCGATGAGGGTGCGTTCGATCGCGGCCCCGGTCCCGTCACCGTCGGCGTGTACGACGCGCCACCGGCCGTGCGCGGCTTCACGACCTCGGGCGAGGTCGTCGCCGTACCGGTCCAGTGACGCCGGGTCCGACGAACGGTCGAAGGGCACCCCGAGGGCGAGCAGGTCGCGGACGCGAGCCGGACCGTCGGTGCACAGGACCTCGACGGCCCGGGCGTCGGCGCTGCCCGCCGCAGCCACGTGGGTGTCGGCCTGGTGCAGCGCCGCGGAGTCGTCGGCGCCGAGCGCCACCGCGATGCCGCCCTGGGCGTAGGCGGTGGCGCTGTCGGCGAGTGCCCCCTTCGTCACCAGGGTGACGTCGTGCAGGGCACTGGCGCGGATCGCTGCGGTCAGCCCGGCGATGCCGGAGCCGACGATGACGACGTGCACGGTGGTCTCCCTCGCTCGGTCGGGTCCGCGTCTCAGCCGCGCGGCTTGGCGGCGAGCATGCGCTCGAGCGCCACCTTGGCGTCGGCCTGCACGTCGGCGGGGACGACGATCTCGTTGAGGACCTCGCCGCGGACGAGTGCCTCGAGCACCCAGGCGAGGTAGCCCGGGTGGATCCGGTACATCGTCGAGCAGGGGCAGACGACCGGGTCGAGGCAGAAGATCGTGTGCTGCGGGTACTCGGCGGCGAGGCGGTTCACCATGTTGATCTCGGTGCCGATCGCGAACGTCGTCGGCTCGGTGGCCGCGGCGACGGTCTTCCGGATCAGGTCGGTGCTGCCGGCGTGGTCGGCGGCGTCGACGACGGCCATCGGGCACTCCGGGTGCACGATGACCTGCACGCCCGGGTGCTCGCGGCGGGCCTGGTCGATCTGGTCGACGGTGAAGCGGCGGTGCACCGAGCAGAAGCCGTGCCAGAGGATGACCTTGGCCGCTTCGAGGTCGCTCGTTTCGTTGCCGCCGAGGGGCTTCCGGGGGTTCCACATCGGCATCAGGTCGGTGCTGATGCCCATCGCCTTCGCGGTGTTGCGGCCGAGGTGCTGGTCGGGGAAGAACAGGACGCGCTGCCCGCGCTCGAAGGCCCACTCGAGCACCGTCGCGGCGTTCGACGAGGTGCAGACGATGCCACCGTTGCGACCGCAGAAGGCCTTGAGGTCGGCGGCGGAGTTCATGTAGGTGACCGGGATCACGGGGACGCGGCCGTCGGCGTCGGGCTCGGTGCCGTAGACCGCCGTCAGCTCCGCCCACGCGGCCTCGACGCTGTCGATGTCGGCCATGTCGGCCATCGAGCACCCGGCCGCCAGGTTCGGCAGGATCACGCGCTGGTCGTCGCGCGCCAGGATGTCGGCCGTCTCGGCCATGAAGTGCACACCGCAGAACACGATCGCCTCGGCGTCGGGCTTCGTCAGGGCGGCGTTCGCGAGCTGGAACGAGTCGCCCAGGAAGTCCGCGTGCCGGACGACCTCGTCGCGCTGGTAGAAGTGCCCGAGGACGACGACCCGGTCGCCGAGGGTGGCCTTCGCCCGCTCGATGCGCTCGTGGAGCTCGTCGGTCGGGGCCGTCTTGTACTCGTCGGGCAGCACACCCTGGCGCGGGGCGCTCGTCGGGATGACGTCGGACATCGACGACCCCGGGCCGTACCCGGGGCGCGAGTCGAAGTCCCACGTCGGCACGGCGAGGTCGGGCGTGCAGGTGCTGCCGCCGGCCCGGCCGTTGGAGATGAGTTCGATCGTCGTGGCGATGGACACGGGGTTTCCTATCGGTTCCGCTGCTGGTGCTGATCGGCCCCGGTCCGCAGCGGGCCGTTGTCCGCGTAGGCCAGGTCAGGGTTCGAGCGGTACAGCCGGGCCGGACGGTGCCGGCCCCCGCTCGTGGTCTCGTCGGTCGGCAGGACCGCGTCGGTCTTCTCGACCTGCCGACGGAAGTTCGCGGGGTCGAGCGCTCGGCCGAGCACGGCCTCGTACACGCCCCGGAGTTCGGCGAGGGTGAACCGGTCGCCGAGGAACGCCTGCGCGATCCGCGAGTACGACATCTTGTTGCGCAGCCGCCAGAGGGCGTACTCGACGATGCGATCGTGGTCGAAGGCGAGCGGCGGGTGCTCGTCGGCCAGGAACCACCGGACGTTCCAGTCGTCGGGCACGACGTTCGCCTCGTCCGGGTGCACGAGTGCCCAGTAGACGATCGACACGACCCGGCTCGGGGAGCGTCCGACGTCGCCGAACGCGTAGAGCTGCTCGAGGTACCGCGGCTGGACGTTGGTCGTCTCGCGGAGTCGGGCGGCCGCCGAGTCCTCCAGCCCCTCGTCGTCGCCGACCCAGCCGCCGGGGAGCGCCCAGGAACCCTCGAACGGTTCGGCGACGCGACGGACGAGCGGCATCCACAGCGCCGGCGACCCGGTGTCGGGGTGCGGGCGCAGCGCGACGATCACGGTGGAGACCGCGACGCGGATGCCTGCTTCGCCCATGGTGGAGATAGTGTCAATCTGACTCGAAGTGTTCGGGTTGGGATGACACTATCATTGTCGACGCGACGCGCTCGTCACGAGCCGGAAACAGATCGTCACGGGGCCGAAAACTCCCGACGGCCCGCCGCGGTTAGCGTGGAGGACATGACGACGGTGACGAGGGTGCATGCCGTGGTGTCGGGGACGGTCCAGGGGGTCGGCTTCCGGTACTGGACCGCTCGGAAGGCCGACGGGCTCAACCTCGTCGGCTACGCGAGGAACCTCTGGGACGGCACCGTCGAGGTCGAGGCCGAGGGACCGTCGGTCGCGGTCGACTCCCTGGTGGAGTGCCTGCGGACCGGACCACCGTCGGCGACCGTGACCGACGTCAGCCTGCGGTCGGTCGTGCCGCACGGGGACGCCGACGGGTTCGCGATCCTGCACTGAGCGGACGTGCGTGGGAGCGGTGCCGGCGTCCGGCGCGCTCGGCACGGATCGTTCACCTGCGGATGTCGGAGCGAAGCGGAATAATCGCATCCACTCAGGGAGTTGGCCTGTCTGCGCGTCCTGCGCCACACCCGTTCCACCCGTCGTGACCCACCAGGAGCACCCGCATGACCCAGGCCGTCGATTCCGCCCCCCGCACGGGAAGCGTCTCGCAGCCGTCCGCTGCCGAGACCCGACTCGTGATCGGGCTGCTGCTCGTCTCCGCGTTCGTCGTCATCCTGAACGAGACGATCATGGGCGTGGCGCTGCCCCGGCTCATGGACGACCTGGACATCAGCGCCGCGACCGGCCAGTGGCTGACCACCGGCTTCCTGCTCACCATGGCGGTCGTCATCCCGATCACCGGCTTCCTGCTGCAGCGCTTCAACACCCGCCCCGTCTTCGTCTGGGCGATGGGCCTGTTCTCGGTCGGCACGCTGATCGCCCTGCTCGCGCCGGGGTTCACCGTCCTGCTCGTCGGCCGCATCGTGCAGGCGAGCGGCACGGCGATCATGATGCCGCTGCTCATGACGACGGTCCTGACCCTCGTCGACCCCGCGCACCGTGGCCGCATCATGGGCAACATCTCGATCGTCATCTCGGTCGCGCCGGCCATCGGTCCGACCATCTCCGGCCTGATCCTCAACGCGTTCTCGTGGCGCTGGCTGTTCGGCTTCGTGCTGCCCATCGCGATCGCGGCGCTCGTCCTCGGCATGGTCAAGGTGCAGAACGTCTCGACGCCCCGCAAGGCGCCGATCGACGTCGTCTCGGTCGTGCTCTCCGCCTTCGCGTTCGGCGGCATCGTCTACGGGCTGTCCAGCATCGGTGAGGCCGGCGCGACCGGTCCGCTCGTGCCGGTGACCGCCCTGGTCGTCGGCGCCGTCGCCCTCACGGTCTTCATCGTCCGGCAGACGCGCCTGCAGCGCACCGACAGCGCCCTGCTCGACCTCCGCACCTTCCGCACCCGTGGCTTCACGGTGCCGATCGTCGCAATGGGCCTGAGCTTCATGGCGATGTTCGGCACGCTCATCCTGCTGCCGATCTACCTGGAGCGCGTCCTCGGACTCGAGGTCCTGCAGGTCGGCCTGCTGCTGCTCCCCGGTGGCCTGCTGATGGGCCTGCTCTCCCCCATCGTCGGTCGCATCTACGACCGCCGTGGCCCGCGCGTGCTGCTCATCCCCGGGTCGATCATCGTCAGCGCCGTGCTCTGGGCGCTCTCCACCGTCGGCGTCGACACCAGCGTGTGGTTCGTCCTCGGTGCGCACGTGGTGCTGAGCATCGGTCTGGCCCTGACCTTCACGCCGCTGTTCACCGCGGCGCTCGGCGGGCTGCCCCCGAAGCTGTACTCGCACGGCAGCGCGGTGCTCGGCACGGCGCAGCAGCTCGCCGGTGCGGCGGGCACCGCCCTGTTCGTCACGCTGCTGACGATCGGTGCGGCCACCGCCGTCGAGGGTTCCGGTGCCCGTGGGGTCCAGGTGGCCACCGCCTCGGGCGTCAGCACCGCCTTCATGGTCGGCGCGATCATCTCCCTGTTCGGCATCCTGGCGTCGGTGTTCGTCCGCCGGCCGGAGGTGCCCGAAGGCGCGCCGACGCCCCCGCCCGTGCACTGACCCCGTCGCGGGCCCGCATGGCAGTGTGGGCGGCATGCGGTCGACGACGAGCGAACTCAACTGGTCCGGCACTTTCACGTACACGGCCGAACGGGTCGTCCGTCCGTCGTCGGTCGGCGAGGCGGCCCAGGTCGTGGCGGATGCCGAACGGGTGCACGGGCTGGGCACCCGCCACTCGTTCAACGACGTCGCCGACACCCCGGGGGTCCTGCTCGACCTGACCGGCATCCCCACCGACCTGGTCGTCGACGCCGAGCACCGCACCGTGACGCTCGGGGCCGGCACCCGGTACGGCGACGTGGCAGCCGACATCGACCGTGCCGGGTTCGCCCTGCACAACACGGGGTCCCTGCCGCACATCTCCGTCGGGGGTGCGGTCGCGACCGGCACCCACGGTTCCGGCACGACACTGGGCTCGCTCGCCACCGCGGTGCGCGCGTTCGAGGTGCTCGGTCCGGACGGCTCCGCCCGGACGGTCGACCGGACGAACCCCGCGTTCGACGGTGCCGTACTGCACCTCGGACTGCTCGGCATCGTGACCCGGGTGACCCTCGACGTCGAACCTGCCTACCGGATGCGTCAGGACGTCTACGGCGCGATCCCGTGGGACACCTTCACGGCGAACGTCGCCGAGGTGCACGCCGCCGCGTACTCGGTGTGCGCCTACACGGTGTTCGGCGACGCGATCACCGAGGTCCTGGTGAAGTCGCGCGTCCCCGACGGTGGCGAGGACGTGCCGGTGCCGGAGACCTTGGCCGGCGCACGCCGCCTGCCCGGCACGCCCGGCGACGACCACCGGACCGCGCGCGACGGCTCGGTCGGCCCGTGGTGGGACCGCCTGCCGCACTTCCCGATCGGGTCCGTCCCGAGCCACGGGTCCGAGGTGCAGAGCGAGCACTTCGTCCCGCTGCGGCACGCGGCGGCCGCTCTCGACGCGCTCCGGGGTCTGGCCGACCGGATCCAGCCGCACCTGCACGTCTGCGAACTCCGGACGATGGCAGCGGACGACCTCTGGCTCAGCCCGGCCCAGGGCGAGGACGTCCTCTGCATCGCGTTCACCTGGAAGAAGCACCCGGCCGAGGTCGCCGCGCTCCTGCCCGACCTGGAGTCCCGGCTCGCGGCCTTCGACGGCCGACCGCACTGGGGCAAGATGAGCTCGCTCGACCACGCGGCGATCGCCGGGCTGTACCCGCGGCTCGCGGACTTCCGCGACCTCGTCGCACGGTCCGACCCGGAGCGGACGTTCGCATCCGCGTTCGGCGAGCGGGTTCTCGGGACCTGAGCCGGGCCTCCTGGCCGTGCCAAGCGTTCCGTTGCTCGCCGCTCGCCGAACCGCTCGCCGCGCCCGGAACCAGGTTCTGGACACCGAACCACGGGATCGCACGGTGCTGTGTCCGGAACCTGGTTCCGGGATGCGGGAACGCGCCCGACGCAGCCCCGCCAGCGGTCAGATCGACGTGAACGCGAGCGGCGTGATCGTCCGCGTCTCGCCGTCCCAGTGCCGCACGCCGCCGACGTCGAGCGTCTCGGGCAGCGCCACGGTGCGCAGCGCCGCGACCGCGCGCGGCAGGTCCTCGTCACGCACCCGGCGGGCCAGCGTGACGTGCGGTGACCAGTGCCCGGGCACCGAGGTCTCGACGCCGCCGGGGGCGACCGCGTGCACCTCGCCGTGGAAGGTCGTGAGCGCCGCGTCGACGACCACCGCACGCACGAGCACCGAACGACCGGCACCCGCGGGGAAGAGCAGGAGCCCGCCGAGCCGGATCGACGTCGGGACCGGCGTTCGCAACCCCGCGGGCACGGGCAGCGTGTCCCCGGCGGCCAGGGTGACGTGCGGAGCGTTCGACGGTGACGGGTGCCGCCCGAGGCTCGGCAGGTCGGCGTCGATCAGGGCCTGCCACGCGGACCGCACGGCGGCGTCCGACTCCGGGCCGAGGACGAGTTCGATGCTGCGCACGGTCCGAGTCAACCAACGCGACCCGTGACGCGTCCGGCGCCGCGTCCGCGACGTGTCCGCGACGTGTTCCGTGACGTCGATGTAACACAGCGGAACGGAACTCGCCCCGGGGCTGGGCCGCACGTCACACTCGTCTCCACGCCGCGGACCACCGCGGCTTCCCCCACACGCACGGCCCACGAGGAGCACCAGCATGTCCGCAGCCCCCGCACTGCCCGAGAAGCCGAAGGGCAAGCGTCCGATCGGCTGGATCGTCGCCGCCGCGATCGTCGTCGTCGCGATCGTCGTCGCCGTCATCGTCGGAGCCGTCCGCTCCGGGAGCAACGACGCCGGTGCCGCCGGCGACGCCGCCCCGAAGACCGTCACGATCGGTGTCGCGGACAAGTCGCTCGGCTACTGGAGCACCTACACGAAGCTCGCGAAGGAGAAGCTCAACGTCACCGTCAAGCTGACGAACTTCTCCGACTACTCGCTGCCGAACCCAGCGCTCAAGGACGGCCAGCTGGACATCAACCAGTTCCAGCACATCCAGTACCTGGCGGACTACAACGTCACCTCGAACGACGACCTGCAGCCGATCGGCTCCACAGCCGTCTACCCGCTGCCGCTCTACGCGACGAAGTACGACAAGCCCTCAGAGCTGCCCGCGAACGCGAAGGTCGCGATCCCGAACGACTCGATCAACCAGGCCCGTGCGCTCCTGATCCTGCAGGCGGCCGACCTGATCACCCTGAAGGACGGCGGCTCGGCGTTCTCCACCGCGGACGACATCGAGACGAAGAAGGTCGACGTCCAGCCCCTCGACGCCTCGCAGACCGCGAACGCGCTGCAGCAGGGCTCCGTCGCCGCCGCCGTCGTGAACAACAACTTCGCCACCGCCGCCGGCCTGCCGATCTCGGACGCGATCTACCAGGACGACCCCTCGAGCGCGAGCGCCGCCCCGTACGTGAACGTGTTCGCCGTCCGCGACGAGGACAAGGGCAACAAGACCTACCTCGACCTGGCGGAGCTGTTCCAGGACGACGCCGTGCAGCAGGCCTTCGCGAAGGACCTGCCCGAGGCCGTCGCCCGTGACGAGAGCGCCACGAAGCTGCAGGACGAGCTCGCCCAGGTCGAGCAGGACGCGAAGGCGGCCAAGCAGTAGTGCCGGTCCTCGTCGAACTCCGCGGCGTCTCGAAGCACTACCGCCGCGCCGACACCGGCGAGACCGTGGTGGCCGTCGAGGACGTCTCCCTGGACGTGCACCAGGGAGAGGTCCTCGGCGTCATCGGGTACTCCGGTGCCGGCAAGTCCACCCTGGTCCGCCTGGTCAACGCGCTGGAGCTGCCGAGCTCCGGCACGGTGACCGTCGCGGGCCGCGAGCTGACGGCGATCCCCGAGCGGGACCGCCGTCTGGCGCGTCGCAACATCGGGATGATCTTCCAGCAGTTCAACCTGTTCCGGTCCCGCACGATCGCCGGCAACGTCGCGTACCCGCTCAAGGTCGCCGGCGTGCCGAAGGCCGAGCGGAACCGTCGGGTCGCCGAGCTGCTCGACTTCGTCGGCCTGCTTGAGCGCGCCCACGCCTACCCGGAGCAGCTGTCCGGCGGGCAGAAGCAGCGCGTCGGCATCGCCCGCGCCCTCGCCGCGTCGCCCGACCTGCTGCTCGCCGACGAGGCGACCAGCGCCCTCGACCCGGAGACCACGTCCGAGGTGCTCGCGCTGCTCCGCCGGGTCAACCGGGAGCTCGGCGTCACCATCATCGTGATCACCCACGAGATGGACGCCGTCCGGCAGATCGCCGACCGGGTCGCCGTGATGGAGCAGGGCCGGGTCGTCGAGGTCGGGGACGTGTACGACGTGTTCTCGACGCCGAAGACCGGCGCCGCGCAGCGCTTCGTGCGCACCGCGCTGCACGACCGGCCCTCCCCCGAGACGCTCCGGCGCCTGCGGGACCGCCACCCGGGTCGGCTCGTCACCGTGCAGATCACGGACGAGGCCGGGCTGCAGAACCGCATCGACGCCGCGTTCCGTGCCGCCGGGGTCACCGCCGAGCTCGTCTACGGCGGGGTCGGCGAGATCCGGGAGCGTCGGATCGGGTCGCTCACCTACGAGCTGAGCGACGCCAGGGGCGGGCCAGGCGGCCCCGGCGGGTCGGGTGCGTCCGGTGCGTCCGGTGCGTCCGGTGCGCCCGGTGCGCCCGGCGCCATCGACCGCGCGATCGCCGCACTCCGCGCCGACGGCGTCACCACCGACGAGGAGGCCGCCGCGTGAACAACAACTCGTTCCAGAGCGTGATCGACACGTTCGACGTCTTCCTGGCGGCCATCCGCGACACCATCGTGATGTCGCTCGTCTCGCTGGTCATCGCCGGGGTCATCGGCCTCGCGCTCGGCCTGCTGCTCTACGCGACCCGGCCGGGCAACGTGCTCGGCAACCGCACGGCGTACACGGTGCTCAACGTGTTCGTGAACCTGATCCGCCCGATCCCGTTCGTGATCTTCCTGGCCGCGATCGCCCCGTTGTCGCGGGTCGTCGTGCAGACCACGATCGGTGTCCCCGCGGTGACCTTCGCGATCTCGCTGGCCGCGGCCTTCGCGGTGTCCCGGATCGTCGAGCAGAACCTGCTGTCGGTCGACCCGGGCGTCGTCGAGGCCGCTCGGGCCTCGGGTGCGCACCCCGTCTCGATCCTGCTGACCGTGCTCATCCCCGAGGGCCTCGGCCCCCTGATCCTCGGCTACACGTTCATCTACATCGGCATCGTCGACATGACGGCACAGGGCGCGCTGATCGGCGGCGGCGGACTCGGCGAGTACGCGATCACCTACGGCTCGCAGCGCTACGACTGGTGGGTGGTCTACGTCTCGGTGGCGGCGATCGTCGTCATCGTGCAGCTCGGCCAGTTCATCGGCAACCGGTTGGCTCGGGCGACGCTGCGTCGCTGACGCGGGCGGTCGGGACGGTGCGGGGCGGGGCGGGCGGTCGGGACGGTGCGGGGCGGTCACGACTCCCCGCTCACGTCCACCGAGTGGTCGCAAACTGTCGCCCGACAAAGCCGCAGGCGACGGTTCGTGACCACTCGGCAACGCCCCGCCTGGAGGCCCGGCGCCGGTCCACGAGACCGGCACCGGGCCTCCAGTGCGTCGCCGCCCCGACGGACGCGCCCAGCGTCGTCCACCGAGTGGCCACAACTCCCCGCTCACGTCCGCCGAGCGGTCGCGAACTGTCGCCCGGCTGGCCCGCAGGCGACGGTCCGTGACCACTCGGCGACAAGCCGGCGGCAGGTCGTGACCGCTCGGCGACAAGCCGGCGGCAGGTCATGCACCCTCGGCACCCGCCCCGCGTCGTCCGCCGAGTGGCCACGACTCCCCGCTCACGCCCGCCGAGCGGTCGCGAACTGTCGCCCGACGAAGCCACAGGCGACGGTTTGTGACCACTCGGCGGAGTGCACGCGGCATGTCGCCCGGTGGCGCCGGGTCAGGCTGCGGGGGCCTCGACGGTGGTGACGGCGCCGGTCTCGCCGGGGTGCTCGTAGTGGGCACGGACCAGGATCGGGCGGTGGTCGGAGATGCCGGCCGGCAGGGTCTCGACGCCGGCGATGTGCAGGCCGACGCTGGTCGCGAAGTCGAAGTGGCCCGTGAACTTGCGGTAGCGCAGGTACGTCGGCTGGTCGGACAGCGAGAGGGCGAAGCCGTGCTGCTCGATCTTGCGGCGCAGGTTCGTCTGGAACCACGGGTAGTTGAAGTCACCGACCATGACCGCGGGGACGTCCTTCGCCAGTTCGCGCAGGAACTGGTGCGCCGCCTCGATCTGCTTGCGGCGCAGCGAGTTCGTCGCGGTGAGCGGTGAGGCGTGGAACGAGGCGACGACGACCTCGGCGTCGGCCTCGGTGTCACGCAGGTGCATCGCGATGAGGCGCTCGTGCGCGGGTGCGAGGACCCGGTCGTGCAGCGACTTCTGGAGCGAGTGGATGCTGAAGTCCTGCACCTCGAAGCGGTCGTCGCGCTTGTAGATGGCGAGCCCGAGTCGGTTGGTACGGGTCGACGCGGCGAGCGAAAGGCCGCCGATCGACGGTGCGAGGTCGTTGCTGTCACACTCCTGCACGCACAGGACGTCGGCTTCGGAGGCCTCGGCCAGTGCAGCGAGCTCGCCGTTCGCGGTGTGCTCGCGGAGGTTGTAGCTGACGACACGGAGCTGCGTGGGCTGCACGGTCTGCTCTGGTGCGATCGTGCTCTGCTGCTCTGGCGCGGCCATGCTGCCTTCCTGTCCGGGTGTTCCGGTCACCCTGCCGCGGTCACCGTACTCGGGGATCGCGGACGGTTGCTGAGACTGTAACGCCTGCCGGGTTTCGTCCGTGTGACCGTGACGGAAACGGACAGCGGCGGGATCAGGCACGGACACGGCGGACCGGGCGGACGGTGTCGCCCGCTGTGCGACTCATCAGGATCCCCTCGACGCAGGCGACGACGAGCAGGGCGGCGATGACCCAGAACGCGGCCGTGTACGGTCCGTCACCACCCAGGCCGGAGGCCGCGCGGATGACCACGGCGGCGACGGCGACGCCGAAGCCCGCGGCGGTCTGCTGCAGGGTCGACGACAGCGTGTTCGCTGGGGTCATGTCGGCCTGCTCGACGTCGGCGAAGGCGATGGTGTTGTACGCTGTGAAGCCCACGGAGCGGGCGGCACCGCTGACGACGAGCAGCACGGCGAGCAGCCAGAACGGGGTGTCCTCGGTCATGAACGCCATCGCGACCACGGTCAGCGCGGCGACGGCCGACGACACGATGATCACCGGGCGGTAGCCGAACCAGCGGAGGAACGGGGTCGTCATCGGCTTGATGCCGAGGTTGCCGACGAACACCCAGAGCACCGCGGACCCGGCGAGCACGGCGCTCCAGCCCCAGGCGTCCTGGAACAGCAGCGGGAGCACGAACGGCACCGCGGACACGGCCAGGCGGAACAGGCTGCCGCCGGCGTGCGACACCCGGAAGGTCTCGAGTCGGAAGGCGTCGAGTCCCATGATCGGGTGCGGGGCGCGGCGGAAGTGCCGGATCGCGAGCCAGCAGCACACGGCGCCGAGGACCCCGGAGACGACGACCGCGGTGACCGGCACGGCGTCGAGCGCGAGCAGCGAGGCCATCACCACGAGCGAGCCGAGCCCGACGCAGGCGAGCAGCGACCCGAACCAGTCGAACGGCACGCGCTGCGCCGCACGCTCCTGCGGGACGAGCACCAGGGCGGCGACGAAGGCGATGACGCCGAGCGGGATGTTGATGAGGAAGATCCAGTGCCACGTCAGTGTCTCGACGAGGACCCCGCCGATGAACGGCGCGATGATCGGTGCGGCGAGGGCCGGCCACGTCAGGATGGCGATCGCGGTGACGAGCTGTTCCCGGCCGGCGCTCCGGAGCACGACGAGCCGGCCGACGGGCACCATGAGCGCTCCGCCGAGGCCCTGCAGGATGCGCCACAGCGTCAGCTCGACCAGCCCGGTGGACAGCGCGCACAGAGCGGACGCGATCGTGAAGAGCGCGATCGCCCCGGCGAAGACCGTCCGCGAGCCGATCCGGTCGGTGAGCCAGCCGGACACCGGGATGAACACCGCGAGGGTGACGAGGTAGGCGGTGATCGCGACGCCCACCGCGGCGGAGTCGACCCCGAGGTCGCGCCCCATCGCCGGAGCGGCGGTCGCCAGGATCGTGCCGTCCAGGAGCTCCATGAAGAAGGTCCCGGCCACCAGCACGGCGACCGCCGTGCTGCCCGTCCGTCGTCTGGGTGTCGTCGCCGTCGTCGTCATCGCCCACCGAGACTATGCCCGCGGACGCCCGCGCCGTCACGGACGGGCCGCCCACCGGACGCGACACCGTGCGCGGCACAGCCCACCCGCCGGACGCCGCACCGGCCCCCCACCGGGCGCGAGGCGACACGCACGACGCGGGACGGGCCTCCAGGCGCAGTTCCGTGCGGTCCTCATGCTCGGGCCGACTACCCTGGCCGGGTGCCGACCCGACCACCCGAACGCCGAGGAACTCGCGCGTGAGCCGCACCGACAGTGCCGGCGTGGTCGCCGGACGCTCGTCCGCCGGGCGACGGCGCGTCCTCGACGCCGTGACGTCCCTGCCGGCGTGGGCGGCGGTCCTGCTCGTCTGGACGGGCGGTCGTGTGCTGTCGACCCTGTGGCTCGCGCTCGCGTACCCGCTCATCGGTCGTGCGCTTCCGGGCAACGCCATCTGGGGCAACGAGCACGGGTTCGGTGCCTTCCTGGTGGCCTGGGACGGGCAGTACTACGAGCAGATCTCGCTGCACGGGTACCCGGACGCACTGCCGCTCGACGCCGCCGGGAACGTCGCACAGAACGCCTGGGCCTTCCTGCCGGCGTTCCCCTTCACCATCCGTGCGCTGACCGCCTCGACCGGGGTGCCGTTCGAACTCGGCGCCCCGCTCGTCGCGATCGTCGCCGGACTGCTCGCCACATTCCTGCTGCACCGCCTGGTGCGGGACCGGGCCGGACACGCCGCCGCGATGTGGGCGGTCTTCTTCTTCAGCTGCGGTCCGCTGTCGTTCCTGCTGCAGGTCGGGTACGCGGAGAGCATGTTCCTCGCGCTGTCGTTCGGGGCGCTGCTCGCCCTGGAACGTCGGCGCTACGGACTCCTGACGGCACTCGGCGTCGCCGCGGCCTTCACCCGCCCCGGCGCCCTGGCGATCCCGCTCGTGCTCGGCGTCGTCGCGCTCGTGCGGTGGGTCCGCGCGCGGCGGGAGACCGGCCGGGTGTTCGAGGGCTTCCCGCTCCGCGAGCAGGTACGGGTGGTCGCCGCGGGGCTGACCATGGTCGCCGCGGGGCTCGCCTGGCCGGTGATCGCGTCGCACGTCACCGGGACGCCGAACGCCTACCTGGAGACCGAGATGTCCTGGTGGGTGAACTTCATCGGCCGGGTGGACTTCGTGCCGCTGACACCGTGGTTCCTCATCGCGGGCCGCTGGCTCGGCGTGGGCGGGATCCTGATCGTGGTGTTCCTGCTCGTCGCCTACCCGATCTGGCTGCTCCGCCGGTCGACGCTGCGGCTCGGGCCCACGACGGTGCTGTACTCGGCCGCGTACGCGCTGTACATCTTCGCGGTGTCGCTGCCGATGGCCTCGACCCCCCGGCTGCTGATGCCGCTCGCGCCGCTGTTCGGGTCGCCGGAGCTGGTCGCGAAGCCCTGGATGCGGTGGACCCTGGTGACCGCCGCGTTGGCCGGGCAGCCGGTGCTGGTCGCGGTGCTGTGGCTGCTCGGCCCTCCGTGAGCGGCTGACGCGCAGCCGAGGCAGGTGCCGGCCGCGGCACCGCGCACCGGCATGGCACGACGCCGCCGTCCGGACAGGACGACGGCGTCGTGCGTTGTGCGTCAGGCGTCGCGCCTCAGAGCTCGATCGTGCCGTGGTCGCCGGTGTCCGGCTGGCTCTGCTTGCCGAGCGCCGCCTTGAACATCTGCACCAGGCTGCCGACCGGCCCGGTGTCCTGGGTCCAGTACTCGACCGAGACCCCCTCGACCGTGAGCAGCCGGATCGACGGGTCCTGGCGCCCCTCGGGGAACCAGGCCTCGGCGAACGGGGACCACAGCTCGTCGACCACCGAGTCGTCCCGGGTCACCGTGGCGGTGCCGGCGATGGACAGGTACCCGCCCTGCGACTCGATCGAGACGTTCACGTGCGGGTTCCGCGCGATGTCCTCGACCTTCTCGCTGCCGTCCTGCACCAGGAACCGCAGGGTCCCGTGGAACGTCTTGTCCTGCACCGCGAGGGGCCTGGCGTGCAGGTTCCCGTCCTCGCTCACCGTGGTGAGCAGTGCCGTGTGGGCGCCGTGGACGATGTCCGAGATGGCGGCGCGCTGGTCCGTCTGTGTGTCGGTCATGGTGCTCCTTTGCGTCATGCGCCCCGCTCCGTGCGACGTGCGACCGTCGGTGCACGGGGCCGTACCGTTCCGACCAGTGTGCCCCTCCGGCGCTGGACGCGTCAGCCCGGCGCGTCCAGGTGGTCCGGTCGCGGTCGGCCTGGAGGCCCGGCGCACCTCCGCCACACCGCCCCGGCCCGGCGCGTCACGGCCATCGGACCGTGCATGCGTGCGCAGGAAGCGACACCGCGCGCGTCGATCGACAGGTGGAACGTCGTTGCATGCACACGCAACCGATGCAGGCGCATCGGGCGACCGAACACGAGTCGATCGACGCGCGGATCGTCGGAACATGCGCACGCACGCACCGGAGAACGGCTCCCGCGAGGGTCAGGCGGGTTCGCGGATGGTGGTCTCGACGTCGACGACCTGCGGGATCTTCGGCATCGAGGCGAAGCCGAACGCCACGGGCGGGTCGAGCGGCGCCAACTCGCCGAGGGGCTCCCCCGCCCAGGTGCCCCGTACGCCGGTGACGTCGTGCGCCCCGGTCACGCCGTAGTACTCGCGACGACCGTTGCCCGCCGAACCCGCGGTGCCGGACCCGGGCGCGAGCAGGCGTGCCACGGGGTCGATCGCGGCGAGCCAGCGCGGGTCGCGGGCGATCGGCTTCGGCACGATGCGCAGGATCCGGCCGAGCGGTGAGATGCCTCCGACGTCGATCGAGGCCTGCAGCGCCCCGGCGGACAGCTCGAGCCCGCGGGCGGTGCGGCGGGCGCGGACGTCGACCGCCGAGACGGTGTCGAAGCGGTAGGTGCCGGAGACGTACGCGGCGACGATCTCGTCGGGTGCGAGCAGCACGCTGGTGCCGTCGGGGAGCTCGAGGAACACGTCCGTGAACGGCCCGAACGGCGACCGGTCCCACATCCCGACGACGATCCGGACGCCCGAGGTGGTCCCGACGCCCATGATCCGGCCGCGGAACCGGCGCTCGACGACGGAGTCGGCGGCGTGACCAGATGCGGGACGGGAGGCGTGGTCGGGGCGTGACGACATGCCCTGGACCGTACCCGCGGCCCCCGTGAGCCGATCTCGGCGGGCCGAGCCGGGCCTCCCGGCCGTCGCGCGCGTGCACCTGCTCGCCGGAACCCGCACGCAGAACACCGGTGCCCACGCTCCGAACACCCGCGAAGGGGGGTGTGGAGCGCGAACACCGGTGTCTTGCGGAGCGGGGACCCCGACCGAGCCCGCGTCCGTCAGGCGACGGGGACGGGCTGCGCCAGCAGCTCGCGCACGCGGGGTGCGACCTCGGTGCCGTAGAGCTCGATCGACCGCATCATGTCGGCGTGCGGCAGACGGCCCGTCGCGTACCGCATGTCGAAGCGCGAGGCGCCGAGGATCCGCATGTTGCGCGCGACCTTCCGGGCGACGGTCTCCGGTGACCCGACGTAGAGCGACCCGCCGGCCGACAGGCTCGCTCGGTACCCGGCGACGTCGAGGGGCGGCCAGCCGCGCTCCCGGCCGAGCTGGTCGGTGACGGCCTTGTGGTACGGCCAGTAGCGCTCGGCGGCCTCTTCGTCGGTGGCGGCCACGAAGCCCGGCGAGTGCATCGCGATCGGCTGCTGCGGCAGGTCGAGCTGCGCGAGGGCCTGGCGGTACAGGCGGGAGAACGGAGCGAACTGGGCCGGCTGCCCGCCGATGATGGCGAGGAACAGCGGCAGGCCGTACGACGCCGCGCGGATGACCGACTGCGGGGAGCCGCCGACACCGATCCACGTCGGGATGGCGCCGTGCTCGAGCTTCGGGAAGACATCCTGGTCGACCAGGCCCGCGCGCTTCGTGCCGGACCAGGTGACGGCGTCGCCGCCGCGCAGGGCCGCCCAGAGCTGGAGCTTCTCCTCGAACAGGACCTCGTAGTCGCTCAGCTCGTAGCCGAACAGGGGGAACGACTCGGTGAAGGAGCCACGACCCAGGATGACCTCGGCGCGACCGTTCGACAGGGCGTCGACGGTTGCGAAGCGCTCGTAGACACGGACGGGGTCGTCGGAGGACAGCACGGTAACCGCGGAGCCCATCCGGATGCGCTCGGTGCTGGCAGCGATCGCGGCGAGGACGACCTCGGGGGCGCTCACGACGAAGTCGGCGCGGTGGTGCTCCCCGACACCGATGAAGTCGACGCCGACCTGGTCGGCGAGGACGGCCTGGTCGACGACGTCGCGGATGCTCTGCGCGTCGGAGTGCAGGCTGCCGTCGGCGCGTTCGGTGACGTCGCCGAAGGTGTCGAGGCCGAGCTGCAGCGGTCCGATCCGGTCGGGTGCGGGCGGCGGGACGTCCGAGGGACGGTCGGTGCCGAATGCGTTGCTCATGGTGTCCTCCTGGTCGCACTTCCATGCGTTTGCATAAACATAGCACGACGTCAGTGCGCGCGCACCGGGTCGGGCCGGGGTCGGCCAGCCCACACGAGTACGGTCGCCCGCATGCCGAACCTCCCCGACCAGACCGGACGTCGCATCGTCGTCACCGGGTCCAACAGCGGCACCGGACAGGAGGCCGCCCTGCGCCTCGCCGGAGCCGGCGCCAGCGTCGTGCTCGCCGTCCGGAGCACCGAGAAGGGCGAGACCGCCGCTGCCGGTATCCGCGCCGCCCACCCCGCGGCCGACGTGGAGGTCCGCGAACTCGACCTCGCCGACCTGGCGAGCGTGCGTCGCTTCGCGACCGGGATCGTCGACGAGGAGCGCCCGATCGACGTCCTCGTGAACAACGCCGGCGTGATGGCCCCACCGGAACGCTTCGAGACCGTCGACGGCTTCGAGCTGCAGTTCGGCACGAACTTCCTCGGCCCGTTCGCCCTGACGAACCTGCTGCTGCCGTCGCTGCTCCGCGCCCGAGCACCCCTCGCCGACGGGCCCCTGACCCAGGCACCCCGCGTCGTCACGATGTCGAGCCTGGCCGCGATCCCCGGCCGGATCCGCTTCGCCGACCTGCAGTGGGAGCGCGGCTACAACGGCTGGCGCGCCTACGCGCAGTCGAAGCTCGCCGACCTGCTCCTCGCGCTGCACCTGCACCGTCTGACGGTCGAGGCCGACGTGCCCCTGGTCAGCACCGCTGCCCACCCCGGCTACACGCGGACGAACCTGGAGGCCGCGGGACGCTCGCTCGGTCGGTCGAAGCCGGTGCGGTCGAGCAACCGTGCGCTGCCCTTCACCCAGGCCGTCGAGCAGGGCACCGAGCCGCTGCTGTACGCGGCGGTCGGGCCGAACGCCGTCGGCGGCGCCTACTACGGCCCCTCGGGTCCGTTCGGCATGACCGGTCCGACCACCACCGTCTCGATCCCCGGGTCCGCGCGGAGCGCCGACCTCGCCCGCTCGCTCTGGGCCGTCGCCGAGGACCTCACCGGGACGCGCCCGCCGCTCTGAGTGCGGCGCCAGACGCCGGCGTCTCGCGCGGTCGAGGACGCGGGGACAGGCGGACGGGAGGCCCGTGGTCACGCCGTCACGGGCCTCCCGTCCGATGGTGGGGACCGCGCACCAGACGCCGGCGTCACACCGCGACGCCCCGGAACGCACGAGACGCCGCCGGATCCGGCGGCGTCTCGGTGCCACGCCGGCGTCTCGCGGCCCGCGCGTCGCACCGCTCGCCGGCCAGCGTCAGGCGCGGTGCAGCTCGACCGATCCGTCCAGCCGACCGGGTTCCGTCAGGCGAGCGTGCTGCAGGACGGTGCGGCCCGGCGCGATGGCCGCAGCGACGATGGACAGTGTCGTCATGTGCCCCTCGGCCTCGTGCACGTCGCGGAGGATCGCGTCGGGGTGGTCGCTCGGCAGCGCTGCGGACTCCGCCAGCACCCCGAACCAGCCACCCCAGCCGTCCCCGGCGTCGCCACCGGAGTCCACCGTGCGGAGTTCGTCGAACGGACCGAGCACCGGCGGGCCGGCCGGGGCGTCGACGGCACGGAAGGCCTCGAGCCACCGACCGATGCGCGGCGCCGCGGGGTCGTCGGCCGCACCGTGCGTGACCATGTGGACGCCGGGGCCGAGGTCGGTGGTGCTGACCTGTTCGCCGTCCCAGGTCAGCACCGAGGCGCCCTCGGCCGTTGCACGCACCAGGTTGAAGGCCCGCGTGGTCGGCAGTGTGCCGTCGTGTCCGGGCAGCAGGTCGTCGGCGACGGCGTCCACCGGCACCACGCCGCGGGTCGTCCACGTGCCGTCGACGCTCGTCACGGGTTCGGCGCGGTTGAGCACCACGGCCAGGCCGGCTCGGTCGGACGCGGCGAGCCACGCACCACCGGCGGAGCGGTCACGGACACCACGGAGGTCCGGGTCGCGGTCCGGCCACCAGGCAGCGGGCGGGTCCCACGGACGCTCGGGCGACTCGTCCCGCAGGGCGAGCACGGTGACGGGCCACGCGGACCCGGGGTCGACGCGGACGACGACGGTGCACATGCCGTCGATCCTCGCACGTGGCCCCGGTAGCGTGAGCCAGGTGAACGCAGCAGCAGAGCGCGCCCTGACCGTCATCGTGGGGATCACCGGGGGCATCGCCGCCTACAAGGCCGTCGGGGTCGTCCGCGACCTGGTCAAGCGCGGCCACGACGTCCACGTCGTCCCGACCGAGGGCGCCCTGCGCTTCGTCGGACTGCCGACGCTCGAGGCCCTCAGCCGCAACCCCGTCACCACGAGCGTGTGGGACGACGTCGCCGAGGTGCGCCACGTCGCGCTCGGTCGCCGGGCGGACCTGGTCGTCATCGCCCCAGCCACCGCGGACTCGCTGGCCCGGATGGCGCACGGCCTGGCGAGCGACCTGCTCGGAACGACACTGCTCGCGACCGAGGCACCCGTGGTGGTCGCCCCGGCGATGCACCCGCAGATGTGGGAGCACCCCGCGACCCGTGCGAACGTCGCCACGCTGCGTGACCGCGGCGTCCACCTGGTCGGCCCGGTCGTCGGCGCGCTCACCGGCGACGACGCGGGCATCGGTCGGATGGCGGAGCCCGAGGACATCGTCGCCGCCGCGCTCGCCGTGCTCGACCAGCACCCCGGACCGGCCGGCCGCCGCGACGCGGACGGCTCGGTGGCCGGCACCGGAGCCCGTGGCGAACAGGGCGACCTGGCCGGCGTCCGCGTCGTCGTCAGCGCGGGCGGCACCCGCGAGCCCTTCGACCCGGTGCGGTTCGTCGGCAACCGCTCGAGCGGCCGTCAGGGCATCGCGATCGCCGCCGATGCCGTGCGTCGGGGCGCGTCCGTGACCCTCGTCGCCGCGAACGTCGAGGGCTCGCTGACCGCCGGGCTGGACGCGACCGTGGTGCCCGTCGGGTCTGCGCTCGAACTCGCCGAGGCCGTGCACACCGCGGCCACCGAAGCCGACGTCGTCGTGATGACCGCCGCCGTTGCCGACTACCGTCCGGCCGAGGTGCTCACGGAGAAGCTCAAGAAGGACTCGCAGGGCGAGCGCATGACGCTCGAGCTGGTGCGGAACCCGGACGTGCTCGCCGACCTCGTGGCGGCACGGCGGACGGGGCAGATCATCGTCGGGTTCGCCGCCGAGACCGAACCCGACCGCGACGCGCGGATCGAGCTCGGCCGCGCCAAGATCAGCCGGAAGCCCGCGGACCTGCTCGTCGTGAACCACGTCGGCTGGTCGGCCGGCTTCGAGCGCGAGGAGAACGCGATCGAGGTCCTGGTCCCCGGTGGCGAGGTCGTGCGCGAGACCTCCGGCTCGAAGGCCGAGGTGGCGACGGCGGTGCTCGACCTCGTGGCGACCGCACTGACCTGAGCCCGCACGGACCTGAGCCCGCACCGACCCGGGCGGCGTCTGCGGCTGCTTCCGAGGACGGACGAGCACGATGGGGCGCATGCGACGACGTGACCGGGTCCGACGTGCCGACCGCACTGCCACCCTCTTGGCGGTGATCCTCGGGGCTGCCGGTGTCACCCACTTCCTGCGCCCGCGCGGGTACGACCGGATCGTGCCGGACGCCCTGCCACCGCGGCTGACCACCCTGGCCTCCGGGGTGGCCGAACTCGGCATCGCCGCCGGGCTCGCGTTCCCCGCCACCCGGCGAGCCTCGGGGTGGGCCGCAGCGGCGCTGTTCGCGGCGGTGTTCCCGGCGAACGTGAAGATGGCGAACGACCTGCTCGACCACCCCCGCTCGAGCCGGGCGAGCCGACTGGTCTCGGTGCTGCGACTCCCGCTGCAGGCGCCGCTGGTCCTCTGGGGCGTGCGTGTCGGTCGACACGCACCGAAGCCGTGAACCAGCCGTCGTCGACCCGCGCGTCGGTGCCGCTCCTGCACCGCCCGGTCACCCAGCACGCCTGGGAGGACATCGTGTTCGCGCACTGGCGGCACGACCCGGCGTCGCTGCAGCGGCTCGTCCCCCGTGGGACCCGTCCGGACGTGGTCGACGGCAGCGCCTGGGTGGGGCTGTCGGCGTACGTGTTCCGGGAGACCCGGGTGCCGCCGTTCCCGTCCGCCGGGCGGCTCGGCACCATGACCGAGGTCACGATCGAGGTGCTCACGGTGGACGACCAGGGGCGGCGCGGGGTGACCTACCGCACGGTCGACACCGCGAACGTGCCCGCCATCGTCGCCGCGCACGCGCTGCTCGGCGTGCCGTACACGTTCGCGCGCGCACGTTCCCGTCGCCGCGGTGACGCGGTGGCGCACCGCTCCGTCCGGCACCCGACCCGCGCACTGCACCCGGTGCGGTGGGCGCGGTCGCTCCGGCAGGAACGCCCGACCGGTGCGGCCAGGCCGAAGCACGCGGCCTCGGTGCGGGTGACCGCCGGCGAGGTCGTCGACACCCCGCTGGCTGCCGAGCTCACCACCCGCGCCGGCATCCACGCGCGGTACCTGACGCAGACCCTGTTCTGGCAGCGACAGCACCCGGAGCTCACCACCCGTTCAGCCACGCTCGACCGGCTCGAGGGCGACCTGCCCGACGCCGTCGGCATGCCGGGGCTGTTCGAGCGTGCGCCGGACTCCCTGCTCGTGGTCGACGGCACGACCGTGCGGTACGGCTGGGGCGGGGTCGTCCGGTGACGGACGCACAGAACGACGCGCAGGCCGACGACCCGTTCGACCTCGGGCGCTTCGTCCGGGCCCAGCAGGGCGTGCACGACGTCGCGCTCGACGAACTCCGTCGGGGCCGCAAGTCGTCGCACTGGATGTGGTTCGTGTTCCCCCAGCTGGCCGGCCTGGGGCGGAGTGCCACGGCCGAGCGCTACGGCATCACCGGCGCGGACGAAGCCCGTGCCTACCTGGCGCACCCGGTGCTCGGGGCCCGCCTGCTCGCGGCGACCGACGTCGTGGACAACGCTCCGGCTCGTTCCGCCGACGCCCTGCTCGGGGGCATCGACGCGGTGAAGCTCCGGTCGTCGATGACGCTCTTCGCGCGGGTCTCCGCAGACCCGCGGCCGTTCGTCGCCGTGCTCGACCGCTGGTACGGCGGCGCCGAGGACCCGGCGACGATCCGCCTGCTCGGCGAGCGGGGCGGACCCACCGGAACCGGTACCTGACACGCGGACACTGGCACGGGCGTGACCGACCGCAACGCCGTTGTCATATCAGGTACGGTGATGCGAGCACGTGCGATGTCGACCGTGCCCGTTCGCCCGGCGCCCCGACGCCACCGCCCCCCGAAGGAGAACGCATGCCGGTCCCCCGCAGCGCCCCGACCGAGCACCAGCTGCTCCGTGACACCGTCCGCCACAAGATCCACGACGCGATCATGGACGGCACGCTGCTGCCCGGCGAACGACTCAACGACGACGAGCTCATCGCGTGGCTCGGTGTCTCCCGCACGCCGATCCGCGAGGCCCTGAGCCAGCTGTCCCGCGCCGGCCTGATCGAGATGGCCCCGAACCGGTACACCCGCGTCACCACGCCGGACCCGGCCGAGGTGATCGAGGCGATGCAGACCCTCGGCGTGCTGTTCGGCGGCGTCGTCCGACTCGCGGTCCCGCGCCTGGGGTCGGCGGCCCGGAAGAAGATCCTCGCGCAGCTCGACAGGACGATCATCGAGCTCGAGGCCCACGAGGTCGCCGCCGTCAACCACGACGCCCTCGACGTCTTCGCCCTGTACGTCGCCGAGTGCGGCAACGAGAACCTGCAGCGCGTGTGCCGCGACACGATGGACGGCCTGGCGTTCCGGCTGCGTCTGCCGAACCTCGACGAGCTGGTCGACTGGGACCGGATGACCGAGGACTTCCGGCGTCTGCGCGCGGCGACCGAATCCGGCGACAACGTCGCGGCCGAGCTCGCGACCGAGGCGATCCACCAGCTGCCGGGCGAGAAGCACTGAGGCTGCCTGTACCCGTGTACAGGAACCGCCCGTCTCGCGACGCGAGGCGGGCGGTCGACGTCCCACGGGCCTCCCGGTCGGTGCGCGGAGCACGCGCGTGACGCTGCCAGTCCCGGGGTCGCGCGGACCGATAGCATCGCTGGCGACCACCTGAACCAGGCACCCGGAGCAGCACATGAACCCCCGCCCGACGGACCGTACCGAAGTCGCCGCACGCCTGGCCGCCGCGGTCGGTCGGATCAACCGACGGGCCCGTACCGACTCGGCCTCGCTCGGGTACGGCATCGTGTCGGCGCTCGCGTCGATCCAACGGCACGGACCCCTGCGCCCCGGCGACCTGTCGCGGATCGAGGTGGTCACGAAGCCCACGATGACCCGCATCCTCACCGAACTCGAGCAGCGCGGGTTCATCCAGCGCGAGGCCGACCCGCGCGACGGCCGGGCGTTCATGGTCACGGCGACACCGGAGGGCATCGAAGCGGTCGAGCAGGCCCGCGCGAACCGCACCGGGATCGTCGCCGAACTCATCGCCGAGCTCGACGAGTCGGACGTCCAGGCGATCGCCGGCGCCCTGGCCGCGCTCGAGCGCGTCGCCCAGGGCGAGCACGCCCAGGAACCTCACACCTTCTAGGCCGCGCACGACCGTTACCGAACCGTTACCAAGCGGTGGACGGACCGTTCTGCCAGCGTTCCTGGACGCGTTGCCCAGTCTGACCGGTCATGGTGTCGGCTCCGCCTGACCGCGGCCACCCCACGGCTGCTCCCGGCGGACGGACGGGCCCCACACCACCGTCCGGTCCTCACCGGCTCGAGGACTCCCCCGTCGTCGCCGACGGTGTCACCGGCACCGCCGACCCCCGGCGTGCCACCCGACGGCACGGCCGCACGACGGTACGGGCTCGCGATCTCGGTCGCGCAGCAGGAGTCCCTTCCCACCGAGCCGCCGACCTGCGGAACCGATGCGACACACTCCTGAGCTCCCCACCACCACCGCCTCGACCCGACGTGAGGCCCTGGACACCCCGACCCGCCGGATGCGCCGGGCCCTGCGGCACCGCGCGACGCTGATCGCCGGCGGCGCGGCGGTCCTCGCCGTCGCCGGTGGCGCGATGACCGTCGGCACGCAGCCCGCCATCGGCGAGGCCCTCGGCATGCCGACCGGCACCGCGAGCGCCTCGGCGACCGCGCAGCCCGCCCTGCGCGGCACCGCGCTCGACCGTGCCCAGGCAGCCGCCACGATCACCACGGCGAAGACCGTCATGCAGACCGCGAACGGCAAGGTCGACACCTCGGCGCTCGAACAGCGTGTCGATGCCCTGAGCGACTACCCGGACCTGTCCGGCGCGGCGCTGACGAACCGGATCTCGACGACGGTCGCATCGACCACGCACGTCGCCCAGGCGAGCGCCACGCAGGACAAGCGGGACGTCGACGCGAAGGCAGCGGCGGCCGCGAAGGCCGCAGCCGAGCGGCGGGCGGCCGCCGAAGCAGCAGAGGCCGCCCGGAAGCTCGCCGCGGGCAACACCGTCGCCGGCGCCAAGGCCACGGCGACCTCGCTCGCGTCGTCCGACTACGGCTGGGGCGCGGACCAGTTCCGGTGCCTGGACAACCTGTGGACCAAGGAGTCCGGCTGGAACTACCAGGCCGTCAACGCGAACGGCGGCGCGACCGGCATCCCGCAGGCGCTCCCCGGCTCGAAGATGGCCACGATCGCGTCGGACTGGCGCACCAACGCCTCCACCCAGATCACCTGGGGCCTGCAGTATATCAGCTCGGCGTACGGCACGCCCTGCGCCGCGTGGGCACACTCGCAGGCGAACAACTTCTACTGATCGGCGCGGGTCGCGACGGCGACCGGCAGACGGACGGGAGGCCCGTGGCGGATCCGCCACGGGCCTCCCGTCCGTTTCGTGGTCGCGGTCAACCCACCCGGGCGACGCGGACGTCGACGCGGCTGAGCGCCAGGCCGTGCGCGGCGGCGGTCGCCAGGGCGACGTCGTGGACGGCGCGGGCGACCTCGGGAGCCGGGCGGAAGCCGTCGGTGCCGATGACGACGCGCAGGGCGTCGTCGTCCACGACGACCCGGAGCGGGCCGGTGTTCGTGGCGATGCTGCGGACCGCCTGGACGGCGCTCGCCACCGTCGGGCGGGAACGGTAGAGATCGTCGACCCCGGGGACCTGCAGGACGGCGGACTCGATCGCGGCGAGGGTCTCGTCGGTGGTGCTCATCGGGCCGCCTCCGGGTCGGTGCCGGGCTCGGGGTCCGGCAGCAGGTCGCGGACGACCACGTCGATCGCCTCGACGAGCAGGTCGGTCTGCTCGGCCAGGGCACCGGCCACGGCGGTGCGCACCAGCTCGGCGGTCGCGGGGATCGACGGACCGGCGGCGATCGCGATCTCGACGGCCACCCGGATCGGGGATGCCAGCTCCGTGACGTCACCGTCCAGCTGGCAGCGGGCGACGAGGACCCCGGGGACCTCGTCACCGGTACGCCGGATGAGCGAGCGGATGGCACCCTCGGTCATCACGGGACGCTCGGTCTCGGACAGCGGGCGGAGCGGGACGTCACGTCCGGAGCGGGACTCGATCGAGATGTTCGCCAGGACGCCGGTGATCCAGGACTCGTCTGCCGGGGCCTCGTCGCGCGCAGCCGCCTCGAGCGAGCGGAGCGAGGCGTGGCGGACGCGGATGATCGCGGCCAGGGCGTTCTGGCACGCCGGCGAGTCGTCGATGCTCGGGTCGGCCGGCTGCATGCCCGCGTCGAGGTAGTCGGCGAGCTCGTCGATCGAGTGCCCGTCCAGGTCTCCGGGTTCGAGGGCGTCGAGTGCTTCGGGGCTGTCGGGCAGGTCCGGCCGCAGGCCGTCGTGGTCGGTCATCGCCATCCCTCCATGAGTCGGATCATGTTCTTCCTCGCTCGGGACAGCAGTCCCCGGACCGTCGACGGTGGCAGATCGAGTTCGGCGGCGATCTCCTCGTACCGGTACTCGAGCACCTCCTTCATGATCCAGCACCGTCGTTGGGCTTCGGGCAGTTCGGCCAGCGCCCGTTCCACCGCGTCCTCGCGGGAGCGAGCCTCGGCGACCCGGTCGGGTGCGTCGTCGGCGGGCGCCGCGACCTCGAGCTCGGTGACGTCGTCGTGGATGCGACGCGCGCGGATGCGGTCCAGGCACTTCCGGCTGAGGATGCGCATCAACCAGGACTTCACCCGCGCGAGGTCCTCGAGGCTGTCGAGGCGGTCCCAGGCGGTGATGAAGGTCTCCTGCACGACGTCGTCGAGTTCGTCGGTGGAGCCGAGGGTCCGACGGGCGTAGGCGCGGAGCAGCGGGGTGTGGCGACGGATCAGGACCTCGAAGGCCCGGACGTCACCGTCGGACGACCGGCCGGCGAGGACCGCGTCGTCGAGCTCGGCGAGGGACTGGTGGTGCACGCGTTCCTTCTACTGGTGGTGGATGGTGAACGGCTGGGTACGCCGGTGGGCCGGCACGACCTTGAGCGGTCCGACCGGCCGGGCGGCGAGCGACCGGACACGCGCCAGGGCGAGCACGTGCGCGTGGGCGTTCCTGGGCACTGCGGCAGTGCGGGTCATGTCGGCTCCTCGTGGTGTGGTCACCGGTGGGACGTGGGTCGCACCCGTTTCGTCACACACGACGTCAAGAGCAACCCAGACGGACCCGGCTGCCCATCGGGGTTTGGCGCACCGTGCCCGGGTGCGCCAGAGTTGCTCCATGCCGCTCGTCACCGCCGTCTGCCGCGTCGACCGCCTGCTGCCGGACTCGGGCATCATCGGTGTCACGGCGATCGACAAGCGTCCGGTCACGGGCAGCGTCCGGGTCCGACCCCTCGGCCTGCGCGCCGACGTGCAGGCGAACCGCAAGTACCACGGCGGTGTGGACCAGGCCGTCTACGCCTACGCCGACGAGGACGCCGCGTACTTCGCCGACCTGCTCGACCGCGAGGTCACGCCGGGCCTGTTCGGCGAGAACCTCCGCACCAGCGGCATCGACGTCACCGGGGCCGTGACCGGGGAACGCTGGCGGATCGGCGAGACCCTGGAACTCGAGGTCACGATCCCCCGCACGCCCTGCGGCACCTTCGCCCGGCGGATGGGGATCGACAGGTGGGTGAAGCGGTTCGCCGACGAGGGGCGGCCGGGGGCGTACTTCCGCGTGGTCAAGTCCGGCTCGGTCGCGGCGGGCGACCCGATCGAGGTGACCCACCGGCCCGACCACGGGATGACCATCGGTGAGATCTTCAGCGACCTGTCGCCCGAGCGTGCACGGGCCGTGCTCGATTCGGGCGAGCGCCTGGCACCGAAGGTCGTCCAGGACCTGTCGAAGGTCGCCGCGCGGGCCTGAGCTCGTCGAGCTCGTCGAGCTCGTCGAGCTCGTCGAGCTCGTCGAGCCCTTGCGCCCGGTCAGCCCGGCAGCACGCCGCGCGAGGGGTCGATCGGACGCTTCGCCACGGGCAGCCCGGCGACCACCAGGTCGTACGCGTTCGCCACGAGGTCCTCGACCAGGGTCTCGTCGATGCCGTCGCCCGGCATCAGCGTGATCCAGTGCCGCTTGTTCATGTGCCACCCCGGCGTGATCTCGTCGTGGTCGCGCACCAGCGCCGCCCCGTGCGGCGGCGCGCACTTGAGGTTCACGATCGGGGTCCCACGCACCTCGGTCACCATCACGAACATCTTGCCGACGACCTTGTAGACGACCGAGCCCTCGCCGAACGGCTGGGTCTCGACGGCCGCCGGCAGCCCCAGGGCCGTGCGGCTCGCGATCTCGTGCAGCTGCTCGCCGTCCATGGGATCAGCATGGCGCAGGCCGCCGACACGGAACCCCGTTCGGGGGCAGGTCGTGAGTGTCGATCACGTCGTAGGATCACCACGCCGCGCACCCGACGCGGCGGTCGCTCCAGCGATCACCACCAGTTCCAGGGGGAACCCGTGCGCATCATCCGTACCCTCGGCATCGCCGCCGCCACCGCCGTCCTCGCGACCACCGTCGTCGTCGGCGGGACCTCGACCGCGCAGGCCGCGCCGAAGTCCTACGCCAACTGCACCGCGGTGCACAAGGTGTACTCGGGCGGCATCGCGAAGAAGTCCGTCAAGAAGAACAAGGTCGTCTCCGGCGGCAAGACCACCTACCGTGCGCTCAAGGGCACGGTGAAAAAGGACGACGCGCTGTACAAGGCGAACACCAAGCTCGACCGCGACAAGGACGGCATCGCCTGCGAGAAGAGCTGACGCTCGCCCGCTCGCTCCGGTGACCAGCAAGACACCGGTGTTCGCGCTCCGAACACCCGCACGCCGCGGTGCAACGCGCGAACACCGGTGTCTTGCGCGCGTGGCGCGGCCCGCGGGCTCGGCTCGGCCGGCGCAGGCGCAGGCGCAGGCGCTGCCGGTCAGAGCGTCGGAACGCCCTCGTGCCCGGACCGGGGACGCGGAGTCCCGGCGACCCCGGTGACCACCGACCCCGTCGGCACGTCCTTGGTGACCACGGTGTTGGCACCGACGACGGAGTCCGGACCGATCGTGATCGCCCCGATCAACGACGACCCGGCGCCGAGCACCACGCGGTCCCCCACCACCGGGTGCCGTCGGGCTCCCGGTCCGTGGTCGCCCCCGCGTCCGCCCAGGGTGACACCGTGGAACACGAGCACGTCGTCACCGATGACCGCGGTCTCCCCGATGACGACACCCATGCCGTGGTCGATGAAGAACCGGCGGCCGATGCGCGCGCCGGGGTGGATCTCGATGCCGGTGACCGACCGTGCGACCTGCCCGAGCAGCCGGGCCGCGAACCGGGACCCGGGCAGCCCCTGTGCGTTCCAGAGGCGGTGGGCCACCCGGTACGTCCAGATGGCGTGCAACCCGGAGTAGATGATCGCGTTCTCCAGGTCACCCCGGGCAGCGGGGTCACCTCGGCGTGCTGCGGACAGGTCCTCACGGATGGTCCGCAGCACGCCTCGTCGGAGGGGACGACTCACGCAGTGAGCCCCTCGAAGAGCACCGTGGACAGGTAGCGCTCTCCGGTGTCGCACACGATGGCGACGATCCGCTTGCCGGCGTTCTCGGGACGTGCCGCGATCTCGAGGGCGGCGTGGACGATCGCGCCGGACGAGATGCCGGACAGGATGCCCTCCTGTGTCGCCAGGGCGCGGGCGACCCGGAGCGCGTCGTCGAGCTCGACGTCGAACACCTCGTCGATGACGCTCTGGTCGAGGACCTCGGGGACGAAGTTCGCGCCGATGCCCTGGATCTTGTGCGGACCCGCCTTGCCCTCGGAGAGCAGGGGCGAGTCCTTCGGCTCGACGGCGACGATCTGCACGCCGGGCACGCGTTCCTTGAGCACCTGCCCGACGCCGGTGATCGTGCCGCCGGTGCCGACGCCCGCGACGAACACGTCGACGTGCTCCTCGGTGTCGCGGAGGATCTCCTCCGCCGTGGTCTTCCGGTGGATCTCGGCGTTCGCAGCCGTCTCGAACTGGTGGGCGAGGATCGCGCCCGGGGTCTCCGCGACGATCGACTCGGCCTTGGCGACCGCACCCTTCATGCCCTCGGGCCCGGGGGTCAGGACGATCTCGGCACCGTACGCACGGATCACCGCGCGGCGCTCGACACTCATCGTCTCGGGCATCGTGATGACGACCCGGTAGCCACGTGCGGCGCCGACCAGGGCGAGGGCGATGCCGGTGTTGCCGGACGACCCCTCGACGATGGTGCCGCCGGCCTGCAGCGCGCCGGCGGCCTCGGCGGCGTCGATGATCGCGACGCCCAAGCGGTCTTTGACGCTGGCCCCCGGGTTGTAGAACTCGAGCTTGGCGAGCACCTCGGCGCCGCCTGCCTTCGGCAGCCGGTTCAGCTTGACGAGGGGGGTGTTGCCGAACGCCTGGGAGATGTTCTCGTAGATGGTGCCGCTCATCCGGTCCGTCCTTCGCAGCTCAGGTCGCGCATCGCTCTTCCTGGAGGCGCGGTGTGCGCCCGATCCTAGCGACCGGACCCCAGGCGGTCCTGTCCGTGACGGCGCGTGCGCTCCGGACGCGAGTCGTGACTCCACACCTGGGTCCCGGCCTGCGAAAGCGACTGGTGTCCGCGGAAGGTTCGCGGACATCTGTCGCTTTCGCGGGAGTGAGCACGACCAGCGCCGAGGAGAGTCGCTTTCGCGGCGCGAAACCCACCGCGTCAGTGCACGAACGCCGTCCGGGCGAACCGCTCGTCGGTCGCCTCGAGCACCCGCAGCACGTTGCCCCCGGCGAGCGCTCGCAGGTCCGACTCGCCCCAGCCACGCCGGACGAGCTCCGCCGCGAGCACCGGGTACCGCGAAACGTCCCGCAGATCCGGCGGCAGCACCGGGGTGCCGTCGTAGTCGCCGCCGAGGCCCAGGTGCGCCACACCGGCGACGTCGCGGGCGTGCTCGACGTGGTCGGCGACGTCCGACACCGTGACCAGCGGCGGCTCGCCGGACATGCCCGACTCCTCCCAGTCCGCCCACGCCCGCGACACGAACTTCGGCACGAAGGTGATCATCACCACGCCGCCGTTGTCGGCCAGCCGGGCGAGCACGTCGTCGGGCACGTTCCGCGGGTGGTCGTCGATCGCGACGGTCGACGAGTGGCTGAACACGACGGGCCGGGTCGCCACGTCGAGGGTGTCCCGCATGGTGGCCGGGGCGGTGTGGGACAGGTCGACGAGCATGCCGATCCGCTCCATCTCGGCGACGATCTGCCGCCCGCGGTCGGTCAGACCGCCGTGCGCCCGTTCCCCGGTCGCGGAGTCGGCCCAGGGGGTGTCGTCGTTGTGGGTGAGGGTCATGTAGCGGACGCCGAGCCGGGCGAGGGTCCTGAGGACCGCGAGGTCGTCGCCGATCGAGTGCCCGCCCTCTGCGCCGAGCAGCGACGCGATCCGGCCGGAGTCGACGGCGGCACGGACCTCGGCGGCGGTGCGGGCGAGCGCGAGGTCGTCGGGGTAGCGCTCGATGATGCGGTGCGCGAGGTCGACCTGCTGCAGCGTCGTCGTCACGGGGTCCGGGTCGTCCGCGGGCACGAACACCGACCAGAACTGCCCGACGACGCCGCCGGCACGGAGCTTCGGGATGTCGGTGTGCAGCGAGTCAGTCTCGGTGTCGATGCCCTCGACACCGGAGTCGTGGCTGTCACGGCGCTCCCAGGGCAGGTCGTTGTGGCCGTCGACGACCGGGAACGGGAGCGCGTCGAACGTCATCCCCCGACGCTACCGCCCGCGCCGTCGTGGCTAGGCTCGACCCGTGCAGCCCGTCACCCTCCGCACCGAACGACTGGTGCTCTCGGTCCCCGAGCTCGGCGACGCCGACGACGTGGTGGCCTACGCCAACGACCCGGACGTCATCGCGTCCACCCCGGTGCCGGTGCCGTACGGGCACGCCGAGGCACGGTACTGGATCACGGACGTCGTCGTGGCCGGCTGGGCGGCGGACAGCCGGTACGAGTTCGGGATCCGGCGCGCGGACGACCTCCGGCTGCTCGGCACGGTCGGTTTGTTCGCCTTCGCCGACGGGGCCGCCGAGATCGGGTACGCCATGCACCCGGACGGTCGTGGCTCCGGCATCATGACCGAGGCCGCCGAGCGCGTGCTGCAGTGGGCCTTCGCCGGTCCCCCCGAGGGACTCGGTCTCGTCCGGGTGCAGTGGCGCGCGATCGCCACGAACACCGCGTCGGCCGCGGTCGCCCAACGACTCGGTCTGCGGTTCGAAGGACGCACGCGGTCGAGCGTGCTGCACCGCGGCAGCCGGCACGACCAGCTGCTCGCCGCCGCGTTGCACGAAGACGACCGGTTGGACCCGACGGTCTGGCCGACGTCGTGACCGTCTCGTTCCGGGTCGTGACGGACCTGCCGGTGCCGCCGGAGCGCGCCTTCGCGCTGTCGCTCGACATCGGCGCGCACGAGCGATCGATGGCAGCGACCGACGAACGCGCCGTCGCTGGCACGACTGCCGGCATGATCGGCCTGGGCGAGACCGTCACCTGGCGTGCGCGGCACTTCGGGATCGTCTGGCGGATGACGAGCAGGATCACCGCCCTGGAGGCACCCCACCGGTTCGTCGACGAACAGGTGCGTGGGCCGTTCGCCCGGTTCCACCACGAGCACCGCTTCGAGCCGTCGGCCGACGGCACGCGCATGGTCGACACCATCACGTTCCGCGCTCCGCTCGGCCCGCTGGGCCGCCTGGCTGAGGTGCTCGCGCTGGCCAGGTACATGCCGCGGCTCATCGCCGACCGCAACGCCTCGCTCGCCGCCGAACTGCGTGCCGAGCTGCGCGCCGGGTCGGACGGCGATCAGGGCGCGGCGAGCTCCCCCAGCGCGTCGTAGGCGGCGGCGACGGCGTCGACCCGCACCCGGCCACCGGGACCCGAGGCGTCGTAGACGTCGTTCGTGATCGCGGCGACGACGGCGAACAGCGCGGCCATCGAGTCGAACGCCGACGGCGAGTCGACCGGGCAGAGGATCGCGGTGGTCGCGGGGGCGGCGATGACCGCGGCCGTCGGGTCGCCGAGGACGATGACGTCCGCCCCGGAGTCGACGCAGTGCCGGACGATCCGCTCGACCCCGGCGGTGTGCCGACGCACGGTCACCAGGACCACGAGGTCGTGCCGGTCGAGGTCGGCGACCTCTTCCCCGAGCCGCTGCCCGGGTGACGGACCGACCCGGACGTCGGACCGCACCTGCGCCAGCTGGGACCGCAGTTGCAGCGCGATCGGGTACGCGCCGCGTTCACCGAGGACGAGCACGCGGCGGGCGCGGACGATCCGACGGGCGAGCCGCGGGCGGTCCGCTCGGCCGAGCGACGCGAAGGCCGCGTCGAGGTTGCGCGCCTCGACCGCGCGCTGGTCGACGTGGGCGGCGTCCTCAGCGACCCACGGCAGGCCCGAGCCCCGTGCGGACATCAGGTTCTGACGGACCTCTGCCGCGTCCTGGAACCCCAGGGACCGCACGAGTCGCGAGACCGTTGCCTTCGAGGTGCCGGACTCGGCCGCGAGTTCGGCGGAGGTGCCGACGAGCAGGAGTTCCGGATCGTGCCGGACCATGGCGGCGACGCGTCGTTCGGCGGGCGAGAGCTGCTCCCAGACGGAGTCGATCCGGGCGCGGACGTCGGGGCCGGCGGTGCTCATGCGCGTGCCACCCGCTCGACGGCGACGGCCAGGGCGTCGAGGCCGAGGGCGATGTCCGGCGTCGACACGAACTCGTCGGGGTGGTGGCTGATGCCGTCGGGGTTGCGGAGGAACAGCATCGCCACGTCGGTCACGAGCCCGAGCGACATCGCGTCGTGGCCGGCCCGCGAGAACAGCTCCATGGGCGCTGTCTCGCCCGTCGAGACGATGCCGGCGCGGACGGCGTCCATCAGCCGGGGCGAACAGAACACCGCGGGCGCACGGTGCACTTCGGTCGGGGTGATGCTCACCCCGCGCCGTTCACCGATGAGTGTGAAGGCCTTGGTGAGTTCGTCCCAGACCTCGTCGCGCTCGTCGTCGAACTCGCCGCGCAGGTCGACGGAGAACCGCGCGAGCCCGGGGACGACGTTGACGGCTCCGGGTTCGACGGTCATCGTGCCGACGGTGCCGACCTGGTGCGAGGCCCGGCAGATGCGTTCCACCGCGAGCGCGGCCTCGGCGGCGGCGAGCAGGGCGTCGTGCCGGCGCTCGTAGGGGGTGCCGCCGGCGTGCCGGGCTTCGCCCACGGCCTCGACCGAAAACCGTCGGGCGCTCGCGATGCTCGTGACGACCCCGAGGGCCTGCCCGGCCTGTTCGAGGTACGGACCCTGCTCGATGTGCGCCTCGAGGTAGCCGACCACCGAGGCCCGGTCGACCGCGGCCTCGCCGACGCGGTCCGGGTCGAGGCCGAAGTCGGTGAAGGCCTGCCGGAGCGAGACACCGTCGCCGTCCGTCAGGTCCCACCAGGCGTCGTCCCACACCCCGGCGACGGCGGACGAACCGAGCAGGGCCTTGCCGAAGCGCGTGCCCTCTTCGTCGGAGAACGCGATGACCTCGAGCGCGACGGGCAGCGGACCGTCGGCGGTGAGCCGCGCGGCCGTGCGGATCGCCATGAGCACCCCGACGACGCCGTCGTACCGTCCGGCGTCCACCACGGTGTCCAGGTGCGAGCCGAGCAACAGCACCGGGGCGTCGGGCGTCGCGCCCGCCACCCGACCGCGCAGGTTGCCGGCGGCGTCCTGCCAGGTGGACAGTCCGGCGTCCTGCATCCAGCGCGCGACGAGGGCGTTCGCCCTGGCGTGCTCCGGCGACAGGTAGACGCGGGTGATGCGCCCCGGTTCGGCGCTGAGGGCGGCGAGCTCGTCGCACCAGCCGGCGACGAGCTGAGCGTCGGCGGTGGCCACGGCGGTCGCGCTCAGGACGGGCACGGCGCTCACGCGAGCACCTCGGCCCCGGCGGGAGCGACCGCGGCTGCGTCGTCGTGGAAGGCGTCGAGCGCTGCGTCGACCCCGCCGCCGTGCGGGACCGCGTGCCCGGCCCGACGCAGGGTGTGCTCGAGCGCGGCCAGGGTCGTGACGACGGTGTCCTTCCGGGCGTTGTGGCCCATGGTGCCGATTCGCCAGACCCGTCCGTGCAGCGGCCCGAACGAGGTGCCGATCTCGATCCCGTGGTCGTCGAGCATCGCACCGCGGACCTGGTCGCCGACGACGTCGGACGGGATCTCGACGGCGACGACGTTGTGCATCTTGTGGGCGACGTCACCGAAGACCCGGAGCCCGAGGGCCTGCACCCCGGCGAGCATCGCCCGCCCGGCGGTCTCGTGGCGGGCGACGACGACGTCGCGGCCTTCTTCGAGCAGGATGCGGGCGCACTCGTGGGCGGCGTAGAGCATCGACGCGGCCTCGGTGTGGTGGTTCAGGCGGCGGGGGCCCCAGTAGTCGAGGATCATCGCGAGGTCGAGGTAGTTCGACCGGATCGGTTCGTCAGCGACGTCGTCACCGGGTTCGCGGATGCCGGCCTCGACGCTCCGCCGCTCGTCGAGCACGGCCACGGCCCCCGGCGACAGCGTGACGGGTGCGCTGCCGGACGGGCCGCCGAGGCACTTCTGCAGCCCGGCGCTCACGGCGTCGATCCCCCAGGCGTCGACCTCGAGCGGGTTGCCGCCGACCGTGGCCGTGGCGTCGGTGTAGAGCAGGACGCCGTACCGCTCGCAGATCGCTCCGAGCTCGTCGAGCGGCTGGTTCATCGTGGTCGAGGTGTCGCCCTGCACGACCGCCAGCACCTTCGGACGGACGCGGGCGACCGCGGACTCGATGGCGGACGGCGTGAAGACCTGGCCCCAGTCGGTCTCGATGGTGTGGACCTCGGCACCCGCACGGCCGGCGATCTCGGCGAGCAGGTGCCCGAACCGGCCGAACACCGGCACGAGCACGCGGTCGCCCGGGGCGAGCAGCGACACCAGCACCGCTTCGATGCCCGCGCGCGACGTGCCGTCCACGAGCAGCGTCGCGTCGTTGCGGGTGCCGAACACGCGGCGGTAGAGCGCCTGCGTCTCGTTCATCGTGGCGGTCATCCACGGGTCGTACTGCCCGACGAGCGGCGTCGACAGTGCCCGGAGCACGCGCGGGTCGGCGTCGATCGGACCGGGCCCCATGAGGAGACGGGCGGGTGGGTTCACTGGGAGCATGCTGGTTCCTTCCGTTCCTGATCCGACGATACCGGAACGATCGTTACAGGGGTGTTTCCGCCGCGAGCACGGGCCGTCCGGCCAGCTGCCCCTCGACGCCGACCACACCGCCGTCCGCCGTGGCGATGCGACGGCCGCGGAGCCAGGTCTCGGTGACGCTGCCGCGCACGCGGAGCCCGTCGAACGCGGACACCGGGTTGCGGTGCTCGAGCCCGGCGACGTCGACGACGGACTCGGCGGACGGGTCGAACACGGCGAAGTGCGCCAGGGCAGCGGGAGCGATCACCCCGCGGTCGCGCAGCCCGACGAGGGCGGCCGGACCGGTCGTGAACAGCGGCAGCAGCGCCTCGAGCGGGATCCCTCGGCGCTCGGCCTCGGTCCACACCGCGCGGAACCCGACCTGCAGACCGGCGACCCCGCCCCAGGCCAGACCTCAGTCGTCGGTCTTCAGGTCGGCGGTGGAGGGCGAGTGGTCCGACACGACGAGGTCGATCGTGCCGTCGAGCACGCCCGCCCACAGCGCGTCGCGGTTGGCGTCGTCACGGATCGGTGGGCAGCACTTGTAGGCGGTCGCGCCGTCCGGGATCGTGCCCGCCTCGAACGACAGGTAGTGCGGACAGGTCTCGACCGTGATCCGGACGCCGTCGCCCTTCGCGGCACGGAGCATCGGCAGCGCGCCCGCGTCGGACAGGTGCAGCACGTGCACCCGCGCACCGGTCGCCCGCGCGCCGTCGATGACCTGCGCGATCGCGGACCGTTCGGCGGCGACGGGCCGGGTGGCCAGGAAGTCGGCGTAGCGGCCACCGAGCGCCCGGTGCGGCACGAGGTGCTCCGGGTCTTCGGCGTGCACGATCAACAGGGCGTCGATCCGGGCGACCTCGGCGATCGCGGCTCGGAGCTGCTCGGGGTCGAGGTGCGGGAACTCGTCGACACCGCTCGGCGCCGTGAAGCACTTGAACCCGAAGACGCCGGCGTCGTGCAGGGCGTCGAGCGACCCGAGACTCGCGGGGACCGCGCCACCCCAGAACCCGACGTCGACAGCCACCCGGCCCTCGGCACTCGCACGCTTGACGGCGAGCGCCTCGATCGTGGTCGTCGCGGGGATCGAGTTGAGCGGCATGTCGACGATCGTGGTGACCCCGCCCATCGCAGCGGCCCGGGTCGCGGACGCGAAGCCCTCCCACTCGGTGCGTCCGGGCTCGTTGACGTGCACGTGCGTGTCGACGAGCCCGGGCAGCAGCACCTGCCCGTCCGGCACGGTGTGCTCCTGCACCGTGTCGACGACAGCGTCGACCGGCAGGACGCCGGCGACCCGACCGTCGCGGACGACGACCGCGGCCGGGCGGAACGTGCCGTCGACCCAGGCGCGCTGCGCGCGGACGACCACGTCTGCCGTGTCGCCCGCCGGGAGGCCCGTCACGCGCCCGCCCCTGTGGTCGCGACCGCCGCCGAGTGGCGTTCGAAGCCCGCCAGCAGCCCCGACATCGCCTTCACCGGCGGCAGGGCGTACTCGCCGCGCTTGCCCGTGGACAACCCGAGCCGGACGAGCGACTCCGCCAGGACCGTGGCCGCCGCGACACCGTCGACGACCGGTGCCCCGATCGCCAGCGAGACCTCGGCGCAGAAGTCGGCCATGCCCGCGCACCCGAGCACGACGGCGTCGGCTCCCCCGTCGACGACCGCTCGGCACTCCTCGATCACGAGCGCACGGGCACCGGACTCGGGGTCGTCGAGCTCGAGCACCGGGATCTCGCACGCCCGGATCTCCGTGACGAGCGGGGCGAAGCCGTAGCGCTGGGCGAGCTCGTGGGCGCGGCCGGTCGTCCGCGCCAGGGTGGTGACGACGCCGAACCGGCGGCCGAGCATCGCGGCGGCGTGGAACCCGGCCTCGGCGATCCCGATCACCGGCACCGTCGCGAGCTCCCGCGCGGCGTCGAGCCCCGGGTCCCCGAAGCAGGCGACGACGAATGCGTCCACCCCGTCCTGCTCGCCGCGGGCGATCTGCTCGAGCAACCCGGGCACGGCCAGGGCCTCTTCGTAGTGGCTCTCGATCGAGGCCGGCCCCATGGTGGGCTCGACCGGTTCGATCAGCGTTCCGGGAGCGGCGACCGCACGGGCGGCGACGCCGATCGACCGCGTCATCGACGCGGTGGTGTTGGGGTTGACGACGCGGATGCGCATCGGGGTCCTTCCGGTGGAGCGAGTGGAGCCGTGGAACGGGTGACGCCGGGTGGTGACCATCGTGGCGGGGGCGGGGCGGGCCTCCCGGCCGTGGTGTGGATCTGTGGACGACCGAGCGCCGCGACCCGCCCTGTGGAGGACGGGCCGCGACGCCGGCGGTCAGGCGCGACCGACGGCCGCGCCGTCGTCGACCGAGGGGTCGTCCGCGTCGAGCACGGGCATGCTCGGCCGGGCACGCTCGAGCGCCCAGAAGACGACGAGGCCCAAGCCGCACCCGATGAACCAGCTGTAGCTCGCCAGCCACGGCAGCACGCCGAGTGCCGGGGGCAGGACCGCGCTCGCCACCGAGACCGCGCCGGTGACCACGAGGGTCCAGATGGCGTTCGGGTTGAACCCGCCGCGGTACCAGTACCGGGCGGTGCGGCTCGTGGAGTACATGTCGTCGATCGCGATGCGCTGCTTGCCGACGATGTAGTAGCCCGCGATGAGGATGCCGAACAGCGGGCCGATCAGCGCACCGAGCACCCCGAGCGTGTACAGGATCGCCTGGTCGTTGCCGTACCAGTTCCACGGGGTGAGGAGCACCGAGCCGACCGCGGCGATCATGCCACCGGCCCGCCACGAGATCTTCCGGGGTGCCACGTTCGAGAAGTCGAACGCGGGGCTGATGAAGTTCGCCACGATGTTGATGCCGACGGTCGCGGTGACGAACGTCAGGCCGCCGAGCAGGATCGCGAAGGGTGCTCCGATGGCCTGCACGGTCTCGATCGGGTCGGTGATGAGCTTGCCGAACACCGGCACCGTCGCACTGGCGCAGAGCACCGTCAGGACCGAGAAGAACAGGAAGTTGATCGGCAGCCCCCAGAAGTTGCCGCGCTTGACCGCACGGAACGACCGACCGTAGCGCGAGAAGTCACCGAAGTTCAGCATCGGGCCGGAGAAGTAGCTGACCACCAGGGCGACCGCGGACAGCATCACCGGGATCGATGCCCCGAACGACAGCGGCTCGCCGACCGACAGGGTGAACGAGATGTTGGCGATGCCCGCCTGGCTGACCAGGTAGACCGCGAGCGCGATCATCACCACGTAGACCGCCGGTCCGGCCCAGTCGATGAACCGCTTGATGGCCTCCATGCCCATCCAGAACAGCGCGCCCTGCGCCACCCAGAGGATCGCGTAGGAGATCCACCCCAGGGCCGACAGCCCGAGGAACGAGTGGTCGAGCAGCCCTGCGGACGCCGGGATGAACTTGAGGAAGATGATGTTCAGCGACTGGGCGGCGAGGAAGGTCTGCACGCCGTACCAGGCCATCGCGATGAGGCCGCGGATGATGGCGGGGACGTTCGCACCGAGCACACCGAACACCGCGCGGTTGATCACCGGGTACGGCACACCGGTGCGCTGCGACGGCTTCGCGACCAGGTTCGCGAACACCTGCACGATGAGGATGCCGACCACCAGGGCGATGAGCACCTGCCAGCTCGCGATGCCGAGGGCGAAGAGCGACCCGGCGGTGACGTAGCCGCCGACCGAGTGCACGTCGGACATCCAGAAGGCGAAGAAGTTGTAGCTCGTCCAGCGCTGCTCGCGCAGCGGGGCGAGGTCCTCGTTCGTGAGCGCCGGGTCGTACCCGGGCTTGACGACGCCGGCGCCCGCTGGGGCGGGAGCGGAGGTCGTGGTGGGGGCGTGGGGCGCGGCGACTGGTGTCGCGATGTCGGTAGCCATGGCGTCCTCCGAGGGAGTGGGAAGCGGGGCGGTGCGTGCTTGAGCACGAAGCTACGGAGCGACTTCGCCCCCGCCGTTTCCCTCGTGTAACGGTCGTGTGTCCCGCACCCCGTCCTGGAACGACCGTTCCGGAACCGGGCAGGAGACCCGCGCTGCGGCTTGCCGCATCGATGGGCACCGACCCCGCACGGACCCCGCCCCGACCCGAGCCGCGGGGACCGCCGGTGGTACGAATCGACCATGAGCAGGGGAATCAGGATCGACCACGTGGGCGTCACGGTGCCGGACATCGACGCAGCCACGCAGTTCTTCGAGGCGGCGTTCGACGCCGTCGTCCTGTACGACATGCGGCGTCGTGACGAGACGCCGAACAGCAGTTCCGAGGCGCACGGCTACCTCGGCATCCCGAGCACCATGGCGCAGGGGGCCATGCGGATGCTCGCGCTGCCGGAGGGGCCGGGGCTCGAGCTGTTCGAGTACCTGGGGCCCGAGCAGCGGAACGCCGCACACCCGTCCGACCTCGGGTGGCAGCACCTGGCGATGTACGCCGACGACCTGGACGAGACGCTCGCCCGGGTCGAGGCTGCCGGCGGTACCCGGAACTCCGACCCGCGCGACCTGCGCGGCGACGAGGCGGGGGCCGGCAACCGCTTCGTGTACACCCGCACGCCGTGGGGGTCGACGCTCGAGCTCGTCAGCTACCCGACGCCGCAGCCGTACCTGGTGTACGCGCCGCGGCCGAAGTGGGCGCCGTGGCCGATGCCGGACGACGTCTACCCGGTGCCGGCACCCGCCGTGCACTGACGACTCAGTGCCGGGGCACCTGCCCCGTCCGCCGCACGGCCCGTTCGAGCAGTTCGACGTCGATCCCGACGTGCTGCCGGGCGATCACGCCCGCCTCGGGCGCCCGCCCCGAGCACACCGCGTCCACCAGCGACTCGTGCTCGTGGAGCGCGCGGGTCTCCATCTCCGCCATGCCCTCGGCCGTGCCCCACAGGTGCGCCGGAGCGGCGATGGAGATCTGCGCCTCCAACCCGGCGAGCGCCGTCCGCAGGGCGTCGTTCCGCGCGGCGTCGATGATCGTCCGGTGCAGCACGGCGTCGGCCTGCTGCTTCTCGAGGCCAGAGGCGGCGTCGCGGAACACCTCGAGCCGTGCACGGATGAGGGCGGCGTCGTCCGGGGTGACCCGTTCCGCGGCGGCGGTCGCGAGCGCCCCGTGCAGCAGCGCGATGGCGTCGGCGGTGTCCTGGATCGCCTCCCACCGGGCGAGCAGCACCCGCCCGACGGTGTCCGAGGAGTCGTCCGGCCACTCGGTGCGGACGAACGTGCCGCCGCCCCGGCCACGACGGGTCTCGAGCAGTCCCCGTTCGACGAGCCGGGCGATCGCACCGCGCACGGTGACCCGGGCGACGCCCAGCAGGCCGGCGAGTTCGCGTTCCGGCGGCAGGTTCGCACCCGGCAGGTACTCACCCACGGCGACGGCCGTCACGAGGCGGTCCTCGACCTCGTCGACGCGCGTCTCGGTCGCACGATCGGACACACGGACCCCCTTCGCGGTGTTACGACCACGTTAAGGCAGCAGAAAAGGTATTGCGTGGGACCTTTTTCCGCTCCATGCTGACCCCCATGTCCAGCATCACCGAATCCACGATGCCGTTCCGTGACGGCGAGACCTGGTACCGGGTCACCACGCCCGACACCCCGGTCACCGGCGCGCTGCCCCTCGTCGTCCTGCACGGCGGGCCCGGCATGGCCCACGACTACCTCCGGAACCTCGCGGCCCTGGCCGACGAGACCGGCCGGACCGTCGTCCACCACGACCAGTTCGGCTGCGGCCGGAGCAGCCACCGCCCGGACGCCCCGGTCGACACCTGGCAGCCGCAGCTGTTCGTCGACGAGTACACCGCCCTGGTCGAGCACCTCGGGCTCGGCGACCACCACGTGCTCGGACAGTCGTGGGGCGGCATGCTCGGCGCCGAGATCGCGGTGCAGCAGCCCGCGGGCCTCCGGTCGCTGGCGATCTGCAACTCCCCCGCGTCGATGCAGCTCTGGGTCGACGGCGCCGCCGAGCTCCGCGCGCAGCTGCCCGCCGACGTGCAGGACGCCCTGACCCGGCACGAGACGGCCGGCACGGTCGACGACCCCGAGTACCTGGCGGCGACGCAGGTCTTCTACGAGCGGCACGTCTGCCGCGTGGTCCCGATGCCGCAAGACTTCGTCGACTCCGAGGAGCAGATGGAGCGCGAGCCGACGGTCTACCACACGATGAACGGCCCGAACGAGTTCCACGTCATCGGCACGATGCGCGACTGGACCATCGTCGACCGGCTCGACCGCGTCGCCGTGCCGACGCTCGTCGTCGCCGGCGAGCACGACGAGGCCACCCCCGCCACGTGGGCCCCGTTCGTCGAGCGGATCGCCGACGTCCGGCAGCACGTCTTCCCCGGTGCGAGCCACTGCTCGCACCTGGAGCAGCCGGCGGAGTTCCGCCGCGTCGTCGCGGCCTTCCTGGCCGCGCACGACGACGCCTGACCCGGCCACCACCTTCTCGGGAGGCGCGGGACGGACCCGCCCCGCGCCTCCAGACCGGAAGTCCCCACCCACAACGGCCGCACCCGCCTTCCCGACGACACCACCCGCTCCTCTTTCCCCAGCACCGCCCCCTGCACCCGTCCCTCCACCCGAAACGGAACCCGACATGTCGCAGCAGCACAGTGAGCTCTCCGCACAGCAGCAGCTCGAGGCCTACGGCTACAAGCAGGAGCTCAAGCGCTCCGTCTCCACCACCGACCTGCTCATCTACGGCCTGGTCTTCATGGTCCCGATCGCCCCGTGGGCGATCTTCGGCACCGTCTACAACGCCTCCAGCGGCATGGTGCCGCTGGTGTACCTGGTCGGCCTCGTCGCGATGATCTTCACCGCCCTGGCCTACGCGCAGATGGCGAAGTCGATCCCCCTCGCCGGCAGCGTCTTCTCGTACGTCGGCCGTGGCATCCACCCCACCGCCGGCTTCTTCGCCGGCTGGGCGATCCTGCTCGACTACCTGCTCGTCCCGACGCTGCTCTACGTGTTCGCCGCGGAGAGCATGGTCGGCATCTTCCCGGGCACGCCCCGCTGGCTGTGGGCGCTCGTGTTCGTCGCGATCAACACCGTCATCAACCTGGCCGGGGTGTCCTCACTCAAGCTCGCGAACCGCATCTTCCTGCTCATCGAGCTCGTCTTCGTCGCGATCTTCGTCGTCATCGCCATCGTCGCGCTGACCGGTGGCACGATCCCCGACGCGTCCTTCGGCACCGAGCAGATCTGGGACCCTGCCAAGGTGTCGGCGCCGCTCATCGCCTCGGCGCTGTCGATCGCGGTGCTGAGCTTCCTGGGCTTCGACGGCATCTCCACCCTGTCCGAGGAGTCGACCGGCCGTCGTGGCGGAGCCGGAACGGCGATGATCCTGGCGCTCGTCATCGTGGCGTTCCTGTTCATCCTGCAGACCTGGCTCGCATCCGCCCTGGCCGCGGGGCGGGACTCGTTCCCGGACAGCGAGGCCGGCAACGCCTTCTTCACCATCGTCGAGCAGGCCTCGTCGAGCGGCTGGGCGACCGCGTTCTTCGCCGTCAACGTGCTCGCCGTCGGCATCGCGAACGCCATGGCCGCACAGGCCGCGACGAGCCGTCTGCTCTTCTCGATGAGCCGCGACCGTCAGCTGCCCGCGTTCCTGCACAAGCTCAACGGCCGCCGGGTGCCGCAGAACGCGATCATCGTCGTGTCGGTGCTCTCCGCGATCCTCGTGCTGTTCTTCGTCGGGCAGATCAACACGATCTCGTCGCTCGTGAACTTCGGCGCGCTGTTCGGCTTCATGCTCCTGCACGTGTCCGTCTTCGTGCACCACGTCGTCAAGGGGAAGTCGCGCAACTGGCTGCTGCACCTGGTCGTGCCACTGATCGGGTTCCTGATCATCGGGTACGTCCTGCTGAACGCCGCGGTCGAGGCGAAGGTCGGCGGGATCATCTGGCTGATCGTCGGCGCGGCCGTGTTCCTGTACTACCGACGCACCGGCCGTTCCACCGAGGTCGGCTCCGAAGCAGAACCGACGACGGAGGACGCACGATGACCCCGGACCACCACCTGCCGAACACCCTGGGCGTCCCCGGGTTCGCAGCCGACCGCGAGCCGGTGCTGCGGATCCACCCCGGCACCGGCGAGACCATCGGCTTCGAGACCACCGACGCCGTCTACGCCGAGCTCGACCAGCACCACGACATGGCGCAGCTGCAGTCGCCGATCAACCCGGTGACCGGCCCGGTGTTCGTCGAGGGCGCCGAACCCGGCGACACCCTCGTGGTGACCATCCACGCCATCGAGCTGACCACGCACGGCTGGTCGGTGTCCCTGCCCGGCTCCGGCGCGCTGCAGCACGTGATGGGCGATCGCGTCTTCGCCCGCCGCTGTCCGGTCGTCGACGGCACGGTGCAGGTGTCCGACCGGCACCGGTTCCCCGTCCGGCCGATGATCGGGTGCATCGGGACGGCCCCGGCCGAGGGCGAGAACTCGACGATCATGCCGGCGCACCCGGAGGGCGGCAACATGGACGTCACCGAGGCCCGCCCCGGCTCGACCGTCTACCTGCCCGTCCGTGTCCCGGGCGCCCTGCTGTCGATCGGGGACATCCATGCGCTCATGGCCGAGGGCGAGTCCTCGTTCGTCGCCATCGAGGCCCAGGGCACTGCGATCGTCTCCGTCGACCTGGTCAAGGGCGGTCCGGCGCTCCGCGCACCCCGCATCGAGACCGACGACGCGTGGCTGTTCGTCGGCCTCGGCGACCCCGTGCAGGAGAGCGTCCGGCGCGGGTACGAGGACGCCTTCGCGTTCCTCGTCGACGAGCACGGCTGGATCGCCGAGGACGCCTACGCGGTGCTCAGCGCGGTCGGGGACTCGAAGCTCGGCGGGCCGACCGGCTCCACCGCCCCGGACCCGTTGCACCCCTTCGCCGCCGTCGGCGCCGTCACCCTGCACCGGGTGCCGAAGGCGGTGCTGTGAGGGTTCGCTGGGGGTGACGAGCCCTTTGTGAGCAGAAATGGTCGGGTGCCGAACGGCGACCCGACCATTTCTGCTCACGAAGCTCACGAAGCTCACGAAGCTCGCGCCGAGTGCCGAGTGCCGTGTGCCGTGTGCCGGGAACCTGCACAGGCGTGTGCACGATGATGGGCGCATGCACGACACCATCCGCTACGTCGCGATCGGCGACAGCTTCTCGGAGGGCATCGGCGACGCCGGACCCGCTCCGTTCCCCGGCTGGACCGGACGACTCGCGAGCGCGATGGCGGGAGCCTCGGACGCCCACGTCTCGTACGCGAACCTCGCGGTGCGCGGCCGACTGCTCGCCGGGGTCCTCGAGGGCCAGCTCGGGGCCGCCCTCGCGCTCGACCCGGCACCGACGCTGATCACCTTCTGCGCCGGCGGGAACGACCTGCTGCGCCCGCGCTTCGACGTGGACGCGCTCATCGGGCAGGTCGAGGCAGCCGCCGACCGCGTCGAGGCCACCGGGGCCCGCCTGGCGCTCCTCAGCCCGGCCGACCCGAGCGCCCGCCTGCCCCTCGGCTCCCTCATCAACCGCCGCGGTGACGCCTGGGCCGAAGCGCTCGGCACCCTCGCCCGACGCCGCGGTCTGCCGTTCGTCGACGTCTCCCGCGACCCGCACCTCGGCCGCGCGGAGTTCTGGTCGGACGACCGGCTGCACATGAACGCCACCGGGCACCAGCGCGTCGCCGACCTGGCGCTGCACGCGGTGCTCGACGGCCCCGCGCCGGTCGAGCCAGCGGACGCCGGTGCCGCCCGGGCCCGCCTGGGCGAGGAACTCCGCTACTACCGCGAGTACGTCCTGCCGTGGGTGCAGCGCCGGATCACCCGGACGTCGTCGGGCGACGGGCGCTCGGCGACCTACCCGACCTGGACGTCGGTGGCGTAGACCCGCGTCGTCCCACCGCTCAGCGCGTGCGCGAACTCGTCCCCCGTCGCCACGAAGCCACCCGCCTCGTACAGTCGCACCGCCCGGTCGTTGTCGCCGAGCACGTGCAGTACCACGCGTGGGTGTCCGGCAGCACGGGCGTCGTGCACGGCCTCGGACAGCAGCGACCGTCCGACCCCGCGGGCCTGCACCCCGGGGCGCACCGCGAGCAACGACAGGTAGGCGGCGTCCGCCGGGTCCGTCGACCGCCCGGTGCCGGGTGCCGTCACGAGCACGAAGCCGTCCACTGCACCGTCCGGGCCGGGAGCCACCAACCAGGCGACGTGCTCCGCCCCGAACTTCTGCCGCGCGCGCTCCCGCACAGCGGGGTCCTCGGCGGCGCCGTCACGGGCAGCCACGGCCGCGGCCCACAGGTCGATGCAGGTGTCGGTCTCGTCCGGGGTCGCAGGACGCACGACCACGGACGACTCGATCACCCGATCAGCCTACGACCGCCCGGCTCCCGATCCTGAACGACGCCCCACGGTGCTCGTCGGGCAGCCGGTCTCCGCGGCCGTGCAGCTTCTGCCGGAGCGACCCCGACCCGTACTCCTCCGGGTAGGCCCCACGGGCACGGAGCTCCGGGATCACGAACTCGATGACGTCCTCCCACGTGCCCGGGGTCACCGCGTACGCCAGGTTGAAGCCGTCGACGTCGGTCAGCTCCTGGATCTCCTGCAGCCGGTCGGCGATCGTCGCTCCCCCACCGACCGCCACCGGGCCGAGCCCGCCGATCGCCGTGTGCCGCGCCAGGTCGCGGATCGTCCACGTCGAGCCGTCCTCGCCCGTCGCCGCAGCGATGTTCGCCGCGGCGGACTGGATCGCGTTCGACTCGACGTCGCCGAGGGGCTCGTCGAGGTCCCACTGCGACAGGTCGACGCCCATCCACCCCGAGTTGAGCACCAGGGCGCCGAGCTCCGAGGCGTACGACAGGTAGTCCTCGTACTTCGCCTGGGCCAGCTCGTCGGTGGCGTCGGTGATCACGGTGAGCAGCGTGTAGACGCGGGCGGCGTACCGGTCGCGACCAGCTGCCTCCAGGGCGTCCCGGACCTTCGCGACGGTCGACGCGAGCTGCTCGAGCGTCGGTGCGCCCACGAAGACCGCTTCCGCGTTCTCCGCGGCGAAGCGGATGCCGCGCGGCGACGCGCCCGCCTGGTAGATGACGGGCGTGCGCTGCACGGACGGCTCGGACAGGTGGATGCCCGGCACGTCGAAGTGCGTGCCGTGGTGCTCGATCGGGTGCACCTTCGCCGGATCCGTGAAGACCCCCGCTTCGCGGTCGGCGACGACGGCGTCGTCCTCCCACGAGCCCTCCCACAGCTTGTAGAGGACCTCGAGGTACTCGTCCGCCACGTCGTACCGGTCGTCGTGCGACAGTTGGTCTGTCTGGCCCATGTTCCGCGCGGCACTCGGCAGGTACCCGGTGACGACGTTCCAACCGACCCGGCCCTTGGTCAGGTGGTCGAGCGTCGACATGCGTCGGGCGAACGGGTACGGGTGCTCGTACGCGGTGCCGGCCGTGATGCCGAAGCCCAGGTGCTCGGTCACCGACGCCATCGCCGACACGAGCAGGATCGGGTCGTTCACGGGCACCTGCGACCCGGTGCGGAGCGCGGCCTCGTTCGAGCCGCCGTACACGTCGTAGGTGCCCAGGACGTCGGCGATGAAGATGCCGTCGAACGCGCCCCGCTCGAGCGTCTTCGCCAGGTCCGTCCAGTAGGTCAGGTCGCGGTAGTCCCGCGATCGGTCACGGGGGTGCCGCCACAGTCCGGAGGACTGGTGCGCGACGCAGTTCATGTCGAACGCGTTGAAGCGGATCTGCCGGTGCTCGCTGCTGGTGGTCACGGGTCGAGACGCTACGTCGGACACCTCGGACCGTCACGGATCGTGACGAAGCGTGACGGTCGGCTCCGGCATCGGCCTGGAGGCCCGCCCCGCGCCCGGCGTGCCGCCCGCGCCGGGCGCGTGGCTGGTTCCAGGGCTCAGGCGCGGTCGTGGAGCGTGACGTGGTACCCGTCGGGGTCGGCGAACGTGAACGTCCGGCCGAAGGGGCCGTCGATCGGCGCCGAGACGATGCGGTGGCCGTCCGCGACCAGGGCGTCGTGGATCGCCTGCACCTCGGTCGCGTGCAACCAGATGGCGGCGCCGATGCCGGGTTGCGACACCGCGTCGAGGTCGGTGCCGGGCACCAGGTCGCGCAGGGCGAAGGCGATCGGCGTCGTCTCGAACACGACGGCGTGCGGCGGGCCGGCCTGCGAGCGGACGAGGCCGAGGTACCGCTCGTAGAACGCCTGTGAGGCATCGAGGTCGCGGGTCTGCAGTGAGATGAAGTCGGGGCCGGTGACGGGCATGGGTGCACTCCTTGATCTTCGTGTCAGTCTTCTGACACGCATCAACCTATGTCAGACTTCTGACATGCGTCAAGACGACACCGGCATCCACCTCGAGACGTCGATCGGCTACCTGCTCAAGGAGACCGCCAGCGCCCTCCGTGCGTCGATGGAGGCCGTGCTGCGCCCGCTCGGCATGACGGTGACGCACTACTCGTGCCTCGAACTGCTCGCACAGCGGCCCGGACTGTCGAACTCCGAACTCGCCCGCGGCACGTTCGTCACGAGGCAGTCCATGAACGTGCTGCTCCAGGCCCTGGAGCGGGACGGCTCCGTCACCCGGGCCACCGAGCCGTCGGTCGGCAAGGCGCTCCCGACACAGCTGACCGACACTGGGCGGCAGCGTCTGGCCCAGGCGAGTGCGGCGATCCGCGGGGTCGAACAGCGAATGCTCGCCGATCTGACCACCGACCAGCAGGCGGAGGCCCGCCAGACCTTGCGGAGCATGGTCGCATCGCTCCGGAGTGCGACCTGAGTGCTCGCGGTGTTCGTAGGCTGGGCGGATGGAAGTCGCTCTGCGGGACAGCACCCCCGAGGACCTCGAGTGGCTCGTCGAGCTCCGGGCCGTGGTGCTGCGCGACGACCTGACGCGCCTCGGGGTGTTCGACGAGACGCGTGTCCGGCAGCGGCTCCGCGACGCGTTCCAGCCGCAGCTGACCCGGGTCGTCGTGGTCGACGGCCGCGACGTCGGCTCGATCACCGTGCGGGTCGAGGACGACGTCCGCTGGGTCGAGCACTTCTACCTCGCGCCGGACATCCATGGCCGTGGAGTCGGGTCGACCGTGCTGCGCGCCGTCCTCGACGAGCCCCACGACGGCCCGACGCGGCTCAACGTGCTGGTGGGCAGCCCGCCCGTCGACTCTACGAACGACACGGCTTCGTGCTCGACACCGACGACGGCGTCGACGTCTTCATGACGCTGCGCGCGGCCGATCGAGCACCCCACGAAGTGCACTGAGCTGCTCGTCGACGACGTCGGCCATCCGGCGCTCGGCCGGTCCGGTGACCCAGGCCTCGAGGGCCAGGTGGAACAGCATCACGCACGTCTCGGCGATCACCGCCGCCTCGGACGGATCGAGCCCGCGAGCGACGAAGGCCTCGCGCGCCGCGTCCGTCAGGTCGGCACGCTTCCGGGCGTCGCGCTCCCGGAGCGAGGACTCGGACAGCACCAGTCGCCGCACCGAGCCGACCTCACCGTGCCGCCCCTCGAACCGCTCGTCGGCGACGGCGCGGAGGCCGTGCATCACGATGTCGAGCGGGTCGGTCCCGGCCGGTGCTCCCTCGATGGCAGCCCGGGCGAGATCGGGGATCTCGTCGCCGGCGAAGATCACCTCGCGCTTGTCGGCGAAGTACCGGAAGAAGGTGCGGGTCGTCAGGCCGGCCCGTGCGGTGATCTGCGGCACGGTCGTCGCCTGGTAACCCTGCTCGGCGAAGAGCTCGAACGCCGCTCGCTCGAGTCGCCCTCGGGCATCCGGAGACCAACGCATGGGTCCAGAGTACTGGTCATGACACGTCGTGTCATGGTTGTATGGGCGATGACACGTCGTGTCATGACTCACTTCGAGGAAGAGATCGGGGACACCATGTCGTCATCGGGCAACGCAGCACTCTGGACCACGTCGACCGGGCGGTTCACCGTCGGACCCGCGCCGGTCCCCCAGCCCGGCCCCGGCGAACTCGTCGTCCGTGCCGAGGCCGTCGCCGTCAACCCGGTCGACGCCGTCGGCGGGCTCTTCCGACACCTGGTGTTCCCGAGGCTGCGGTTCCCCGCGGTCCTCGGGTCGGACGTCGCCGGCACCGTGGTCGCGATCGGTGCCGGCGTCGATCGGTTCCGTGTGGGCGACCGGGTCGTCGGGCACGCGGCGGGGCAGGAGCAGCACCGGAACAGTGCTGCCGAAGGGGCCTTCCAGCACCTGGTCCTGCTGCTCGACCGGGTGACGACCCCCGTTCCGGATGCCCTGCCCGCCGAGCAGGCAGCGGTCCTGCCGCTCGCCGTCTCGACCGCCGCGGCAGGTCTCTTCGAACCGGACCAGCTCGCGCTGTCGCTCCCGACGGCCGATGCGGTCGACCGCGACGGGGTCGTCCTGGTGTGGGGTGCATCCACGAGCGTCGGCGCCAACGCCGTCCAGCTCGCCCGGGCCGCCGGGTACGCCGTGATCGGCACCGCATCGCCGAAGAACCACGCGTTCGTGCAGTCCCTCGGGGCCGAGGCCGTGTTCGACTACCGCGACGACGGTGCCGCACTCCGGATCCTCGACGCACTCGCCGACCGGGAGCTCGCCGGCACCCTCGCCTTCGGCCAGGGCTCGCTGACCCGCACGCTCCCGATCGTCCGGGCAGCCACCGGCTCCGGCCGACTCGCCTCGGCGTACCCGACGCCGGTGACGACGATCCGTGCGCGGCTCGAGCGCCGACACGGGGTCCACGTCACCGCGATCTGGGGCGGCCGCCCGACGGAGTCCGAGGTCGGCCCCGCGATCTACCGCGACTTCCTGCCCGAGGCGCTCCGCACCGGGAGGTACCGTGCCACCCCGACCGCATCCGTCGTCGGATCGGGACTCGCCACGATCCCGGACGCCCTCGCCGAGCTCCGCGCCGGCGTCTCCGCCCGGAAGCTCGTCGTCACGTTGCCCTGAGCCGCTAACGTCAGCGGTGTGACCAATGCCGACGTGCCCGACGACGAGACCTTCAGCTTCACGATGTCGAGCGGTGGCACGCCACGGGGACACCTGCAGGACCCGAGCGCCGTCACCCTGCATCTGGACCCTCGACTCCTCGGCGACGCCGCCAGGGGCAAGGAGATGTTCGCGGGGGCCGTCGAGCAGCAGCATGCGGCGCTGTTGACCTACGCCACGGCACTCCAGGTCGCCGACGGAGACGTGACGGCCCCGGCGGTGCAGGACGCGGCGACCGCGCTGCACGAGGCACTCCAGTTCCTGCCGATCGCGCACACCGTCTACGCGGGCGTCGGCTTCCCGACGGCGCGACACGACGACGCCGCGAAGGCGACGACGTCATCCTCCCCGGCCCGGGGCGAGCGCGGCTTCGGCGTCCACCCGGACATGCTCACGGCGATCCACGGGGACACCTCGCAGCGCTGGGAGCTCGCGTGCGAAGAGGACCTCCCCCTCGCCGTCGAGATCGCCGTCGCAACGGACCCGGACGCGAACATCCGGTCCGCCTTCCTGTCCGGGACCACCCGGTCGCGAACCGTCGTCCTGCTCATGGAACAGCGAGAAACCGACCCGGATGTGCTCGAACAGCTCGCGCAGCAGGGCTTCGCGAGCCCCGAACGGAAGTTCCCCCTGCCGCTCGCCGACCTCGTTCCCCGAGAGCTGGACGGCCTCTACGCGCTCCTCGGGCTCGACGACCAGGCCATCGCGCGCGCGGAGGCCCGCTGGGCACAGGCGCAGGATCGGAACGAGCGCATCAGCGTCGGTGACGCGCTGCGTGAGATCGGCGTCATCGCCTGATCGCTAGGTCGCAGCGATCGACTTGGCGTACCAGCGGTCGGAGTACGGGTCGTCGTTGAACGGGTCGACCCGGACGAAGCCGAGCCGTTCGTAGAGCGCACGGGCCTCGGCGAGCTCGGCCCGCGTGTCCAGCCGCAACGACGTCATCCCGCGTGCCCGGCAGACGTCCTCGACCTGGCGCAGGAGCGCCGAACCGACGCCCCGCCCGCGGTGTTCCGGCACCGTGAACACCTTCGTCAGCTCGCCGACGGTACCCACGAAGCGCACGCCGGCGCAGGCGACCGCGGCTCCCCCGTCGGCGGCGATGACGAACACGCCGGAGTCCCCCTGCAGGTCGTCGAAGGGCTCGTCGACCATCGCCCGGTCGACCTCGGCCGACGTCGCCGCTCGCCCGTACCACCGCGACGCGACCTCGGCCAGGTACGCCTGCACGATCGCGTCGGCCCGGGCTGCGCCGGGTCGCTCCGTCTCGAAGATCATCGCGCCCCTTGAATAGGCATACCATTCAAGCCTTCCGGGGGCCGGTCGGCGACCGACCGCTGACGGGAGGCGCGAGGCGGGCCCGCAACGGGCCTCCCGGCCGTCCGGTGCTTGCGATCGCAAGCGGCACCCGGCTCAGCGGGACGCGGTCGCCTCGCGCGCGGCGGCTTCCGCCGCGACCCAGGCGAGCATGCCGCACTTGACGCGCATGACGAACTTCGAGACGCCGTGGAAGGCGACGAGGTCCTTGAGGACGTCCTCGTCGGGCTCGCCCACGCCGCGCGATCGCATCATGGTGCGGAACTCCTCGGTCAGCGCGAGGAGCTCGGCCACGGTGCGGCCGACGGCCATGTCGGTGAGGACGGATGCCGAGGCCATCGAGATCGAGCAGCCGTCGCCCTGCCAGGCGAGCCCGGCGATGCGGTCGGTGCCGGGTTCGAGCCGCAGGCTGACGGTGATCTCGTCGCCGCACGTGGGGTTCCGCTCGAAGTGCGACGCGTCGGCGTCGGCCAGTTCGCCGTCACCGTGACGGGCCTTCGCGTGGTCGAGGATCACCTGCTGGTACAGGCTGTCGAGGGCGTTCACGCGGTCGCTCCGAAGTAGTCGCGGACCTCGGCGACGGCTGCGAGGAACCGGTCGACGTCGTGCTCGGTCGTGTAGACGTACGTGCTCGCCCGGCTCGTCGCGACGAGGCCGAGGCGGCGGTGCAGGGGCTGGGCGCAGTGGTGTCCGGAACGCACGGCGATGCCCTGCGCGTCGAGGAACTGCGAGACGTCGTGGGCGTGCACGCCGTCGACGTCGAACGACACCAGGCCGGAGCGTGGGACGCCGGCCGGCGGGCCGACCACCCGGATGCCGGGCACGGTGGCGAGGCCGTCGAGCATCCGACGGGCGAGGTGCTCCTCGTGGGCGCGGACCCGCTCCATGCCGATGCCCTGCAGGTACCGGACGGCTTCGGCGAGGGCGACGGCCTGCGACACGGGCTGGGTGCCGGCCTCGAACCGCTCGGGCGCCGGCATGAAGTCGGAGCCCTCCATCGTCACGGTCGTGATCATCGAGCCGCCGGTGCGGAACGGCGGCAGGGCGTCCAGCAGCTCGGCACGACCCCAGAGCACGCCGACGCCGTTCGGGCCGAGCATCTTGTGCCCGGAGAACGCGGCGAAGTCCACACCGAGCTGCTGCACGTCGAGGGGGCGGTGCGGCGCGGACTGGCAGGCGTCGAGCACCACGAGGGCACCGCGGGCGTGGGCGAGACCGACGACCTGCTCGACGGGTGCGATCATCCCGGTGACGTTCGAGACGTGCGAGAACGCGACGACCTTCGTGCGGTCGGTGATCAGCGCGGCGGCGTCGTCGGCGGTCCAGGTGCCGTCGTCGGCGACCGGGATCCAGCGCAGGGTGGCACCGGTCAGGGCGGCGAGCTCCTGCCACGGCACGAGGTTGGCGTGGTGTTCGGCCTCGGTCACGAGGATCTCGTCACCGACGCCCAGACGGAAGCGCTCGGCTTGGGCACCGCCGCGGCCACGGCTGGCGTTGGCCATGCCGTAGGCGACGAGGTTGAGCGCGTCGGTGGCGTTCGCGGTCCACACGACCTCGGTCGGAGCAGCGGCGCCGATGAAGCCGGCGACGGTGGCACGAGCGTCCTCGTAGGCGTCGGTGCTGAGCGCCGCGAGCGTGTGGGCCCCGCGGTGGACGGCGGCGTTGTCGTGTTCGAGGAACCGGCGCTCGGCGTCGAGGACCTGGCGCGGGCGCTCCGCCGTCGCTCCGGAGTCCAGGTACGCCAACGGCTGCCCGTTCACGTCCTGCGCGAGGATCGGGAAGTCCCGCTTGATCGCCTCGACCTCGGTTTCGGTGAGCGGCTGGTTCGGCGCCACGACTGTCACGTCTCGTCCTCCTGGTGCTGCTGTCCGGAGCAACCCGTCCATGGTGTCCGTTGTTCCCGACCACGTCCAGTCGGCACGGCGACGGCCCCGGACCGTCGTGGTCCGGGGCCGCTCACACGTCGGTCGCTACTCGTTGCCGAGCTTCTTGTCCGCTGCGTCGCGGGCGCCGTCGATCTTGTCGTCGTACTTGCCGCCGGTGGCCTTCTTGACCGCGTCGGCCACGCCGCCGAGCACCTTGTCGCTGACACCCTCGGCCTTCTCACTCTGCAGGGCGTCCTGGACCTTGCCGTCCTTCAGGAACTCCTGCGCCTTCTTCGTGATGTCGTCGAACCCCGCCATCGGCTGCTCCTCGTCTCGGTGCGGAACCCATCGCTCCGTCCTTGCGCCGACAGTAGGCCGCCCGGCCGCCGTCCGTACCGGGACGTTCGGGGTCTTCACACCATCTGGGCGCTGCGACGACGGGCGAGCACGTACCCGACGGCGACCGCGCCGGACACCGCGAGCAGCGACGGCACCAGGATGTCGGTGCCCTGCTGGGTGAACTCGACGACCAGCACGAGGGCGGTGAACGGTGCCCGCATGGTGGTGGCGAGGAAGGCCGCGGCACCGACGAACGCGAAGGCCGCAAGGCTCGGGCCGTCAGCCGGCCACAGCAGCAGCCACGCCCCGCCCAGTCCTCCGCCGATCGCCGAACCGATGGCGATCGAGGGGGTCAGCGTGCCACCGACCGCACCCGCGCCGATGGTGGCCGAGGTGGTCACGGTCCGCAGGACACCGAGCAGCAGCAGGAGGACGATCGGCGAGAGGCCGGCGAAGGACGAGTCGTCGAGCGTGCTGTTCATCGCGACGAGGCCGAGCGCCCGCCCGTTGCCGAGGATCTCCGGGAACGGGATCGCGATGAGCCCCACCATCGCGAACACGACCGGCAGCACGACAAGCAGGTGCCAGCCCTTCGGCGCGATGCCCTGCAACCGGTTGGTCAGCTTGACGAACCCGACCCCGGCGAGCCCGAGCAACGGCCCCACGACGATCGCCCAGACGAGCAGCGACGGCGTCAGGTGCATGGCGGGCACGTGGTACAGCACCTCGTCCGGGATCACGAGCCGGGCGGTGATGGCGGCGACGGCACTCGTGGCGAAGGCGGGCAGGGCGGTCGCGAAGCTGATCTCGCCGAGGAGGACCTCGACCGCGAACAGCGCACCCCCGAGTGGCACGTCGTACACGGCCGCGAGGCCGGCCGCGGCGCCGCAGGCGACGAGGATCTTCGTCTCGCGCGCCGTCAGCCCGGCACGTCGGGTGACGAGCTGTGCGAGCCAGGCCCCGACCTCGCGCGGCGCAACCTCTTTGCCGATGGACGCACCGAGCCCCACGGCCAGGATCTGGATGCCGGCGTTCGCGAGCGTCGCCAGCGCCGGCATCCGCTTGCCGTCGACGGCCGCGGTGACCGAGACGATCGAGCGCCCCCACCGACGGAGCGCCCACCAGGCGAACCCGGTCAGGACGCCGGCCGCCGTGAGCGCGAGGAACCGGTTCAGCCCGGACGATGCGTCGGCCGCCTCGAGGTGCCCGCCGAACCCGTAGCCGAAGGCGACGAACTGGATGAGCTGGAGCGCGAGCCAGACCGCGATGCCGGCGATGCCGCCGGAGACGCCCACCAGGGCGGTGACGACGGCGAGCTTGAGGGCCCAGACCGGGGTCGCGTGTCCGGAGTGCGGCATGACCGGAAGCCTAACGGGCTGCACGCACCCGATGACGGACCGCGACGGGCCCGCCGGACGTGGGACGGGCCTCCAGGCCGGGTGCCCCGGCCACCCGCCGTCAGACGGCCGTCACCCGGAACGGCACCACGCAGTCGGCCGGCATGAGCGGTGGCTGCAGGCCGACGGTGCCGAGCACCCGGCCGCTGAACACGCGCGGGCCAGACCACCAGTCGGGCCGCACCAGGTCGTGGCCGTCGCCGATGACGACGGGGTCGACGCGGTACGCCGTGGCGGGGTCGAGGTCGCGGAAGGTGACCCGGCCGGTGCCGGAGACCTCCGAGCGGCCGACGCTGGCGAGGAAGAAGACGGCCTGCTGCCGGTCCGGCGCGACCGTGCCGTACACGAGCCGCGCGTCGTCGACCTCGTCCGACCGCACCAGGTCACCGCCGTGCAGGAGCGGGCGGAGCTCGCGGTAGAGCGCGATCCACTCGGTCAGCGCGGCGGACTCGTCGGCGGTCGCCCCGGCCAGGTCCCACTCGATGCCGAGGTGGCCGACGAGTGCCGTGCCCGCACGGAAGGCGAGGTCGTGGACACGACCGGTCGTGTGGTTCCGGCCGCTCGCGATGTGCGCCCCGAGCAGCTCCGGCGGCAGGAGCTGCTGCGTCCACCGGTGCATCTGCTGGCGCTCGAGCGGGTCGATGTCGTCGGACACCCACACCCGCGCGGTGTGCTCGATGACGCCGAGGTCGACCCGACCACCGCCCGACGAGCACGACTCGATCTCCAGCGACGGGAACCGCTCGCCGAGCGTCGCCATCAACCGGTACGCGGCGAGGGTCTGCTCGTGGACCGCTGCGCCACCGCCGGTGAACCCCGCCTCGACGAGGTCGCGGTTGTGGTCCCACTTCACGGCGTCGACCGCGTACTCGCCGATGATCGCCGTCATCCGCTCGAGCACGTGGTCGAACGCCTCGGGGATCGCGAGGTTCAGCACCTGCTGGTCGCGGGACCGGGCGGGCAGCCGGCCGTCGGCCTGCAGGATCCACTCCGGGTGGGCGCGGGCGAGGTCGCTGTCCTCGTTCACCATCTCGGGTTCGAACCACAGGCCGAACTCCATGCCGAGCGCACGGACGCGGTCGACCAGCGGCCCGAGCCCGTCCGGCCAGACGTCCTCGTCGACGTACCAGTCGCCGAGTCCGGCGTGGTCGTCGCGGCGGCCACGGAACCAGCCGTCGTCGAGCACGTAGCGTTCGACGCCGAGGGCCGCGGCACGCTCGGCGAGGTCGACGAGCCGGGCCAGGTCGTGGTCGAAGTACACGGCTTCCCACACGTTGATCGTCATCGGCCGCGGCGTCGTCGGGTGCTGCGGGCGGCTGCGGAGCCAGCGGTGGAACCGGCGGGCCTGGTCGTCGAGGCCGTCGCCGTGCGCGAAGTACACCCACGGTCCCTCGTACGTGGCACCGGTGTCGAGCCGGACCTCGCCGGGCAACAGGAGCTCGCCGCCGCCGATGACCTGGCGGCCGGTGGCGAGTCGTTCGGCGTGGTGCCGGTGGTTGCCGCTCCAGGCGGTGTGGACGCCCCAGACCTGGCCGTGCGCGAAACCGAAGCCGGACTCCCCCACCGTCAGCACGGTGGCGGCGTCGGTACCGGTGCGGCCCTTCCGCCCCTCGCGCTGGTGGGTCCCGACGACGAGTTCGCGGCGCTGCGGGGTCCGTTCCTTGCCCCAGCGGCCGGCGAAGTCCAGGATCTCGCGCGCACTCGACGGGATCGGCATCGCGAGCGTCAGGTCGTCGACGGTGTAGACGCCGTCGGCGGTGTTCGTCACGCTCGCACGGGCCCGGACGAGCCCGGAACCGAGCATCTCGATCGTCACCCGGACGGCGAGCCCGGCGACGGTGTCCTCGGCGTCGGCGGTGACCGTGGTGTCGGCGACCGCGATCGACGTGACCGTGAACGCCGGCGACCAATCGGCACCGTCACGGTGACCGGCGAGCCCGGGGCGGCCACTCCAGCCCCGGTGCGGCTCGGGCAGCACCGACAGGCGGACCGGGTCGTCCATCTCGTTCGGTGCGACGGGCGCGACGTCGGCGTCGGCGAGGGCCGTCAGCGCGTCGGTGTCGAGCGGGCCGAGAGCCGCTCCCCAGTGCACGACGGCGGGGAGCGCGTCGTCGCGGCAGTCCAGGACGAGCGAGACGCCGCCTGCGGTCAGGTGGACGAGTTCGTGCGGCATGCGGGCTCCAGTCGGCGTCGTTGCACGTCAGAGCTTTCCGGTCCGGGGCCGTCCGCTGCAAATCCGGCGGCGGCGCGTCTCCGGCTGCGGCGCGGCTCAGAACCAGCGCTTGACCTTGAACACCACGTACAGGATCGCGGCGAACAGGATCATCGCGACGATCGACAGCGGGTACCCCCACGTCCAGCCGAGTTCGGGCATGTGCGTGAAGTTCATACCGTAGATGGCGGCGATGAGCGTCGGGGCGAACAGGATCGCCGCCCAGCCGGAGATCTTCTTCGTGTCGTCGTTCTGCTTCTGCGCCGCCAGGGTGGAGTCGACGGTCAGCGCGTTCTGCAGCAGCTGCCGGAACGTGTCGAGGCGCTCCACCACCCGGATCGCGTGGTCGAGGACGTCGCGGAACCGGCGCTGCATCTCGATGGGCAGGTGGTACTTCTCGGCGCCGCGGTGCAGGTTCTCGATGATGTGGATGAGGGGTCGGGCGGCGCGCTGGAAGTCGACGACCTCGCCGAACAGCTCGTACACGCGGCGGGACACCCCGGCCTCGCCCGAGAACAGCTGGTCCTCAATCTGGTTGATGTCCTCCTCGAGCCCGTCGATCACCGGCACGTAGCCGTCGACGATGGAGTCCATGAGCGCCCAGAGCTGCGCCTGCGGCCCGACGGTCACCAGGCCGGGCTTGCCGCTCATCCGCTGCAGCGCGCGGGGAACGGTCTGCTCGCCGCGGGGGTCGGCCTTCACGACGACGAGGAAGAACGTCTCACCGACGAAGGCGTGCACCTCGCCGAACGCCACCTCCTCCTGCTGGTCGTTGTACAGCGCCGGCTTGAGCACCACGAACAGCGTCGAGCCGTAGCGCTCGAGCTTCGGCCGCTGGTGCCCCTCGGCGGAGTCCTCGACGGCGAGCTCGTGCAGGCCGAGGGCCACTGCGACGTCGCCGAGTTCCTGGGCGTCGGGTTGGTGCAGGACGATGCACGCGCTGGCGCCCTGCTCGTCGAGCATCCGGAAGGTGTCGTCGAGGGACGGACTCGCGATCGGGGCGATCCGGTCGATGTAGACGGTGTTCAGTTCGACGCTCACGCGACCACCGTACGCAGGGTGGCCGGTCTCCGGCCTGGAGGCCCGTGGCACGCCCGCCATGCGTCCGGCGTCCTGCCTGAACGCGCGCTGCACGACCGTCGGCGCCGGCCGCCTACCGTGCAGGTGATCAGCATGCTGACGAAAGGGACTGTCATGAAGAGGATCTGGAAGCGCATCGCGGTGGCCGTGAGCGCGGTCGTCGCCGTCATCGGCGCGTACGTGGGGTCGGGCGCTGCCGGCGGCACGCCCATCCAGGACGCCGCCGGTGGCGCGCTGTCCGCGTCCTCGACCGCGATCGCCCCGGACGGCCCGGCCTTCTCGATCTGGAGCGCGGTCTACGCCGGGCTCATCGGCTACGCGGTCCTGCAGCTCTTCCGCACCGCGAACGACGAACGGCACGAGCGGCTGGTGGCGCCGGCGGTGCTGTCCCTGCTGCTCAACGCCGCCTGGATCCTGTCGGTGCAGTTCGGGTTCCTGTGGGCGAGCGAGCCGATCATCCTCGCACTGCTCGTCGTGCTGATCTGGACGTTCACGATCCTGCGGCGCACCCCGTCCCGCGGTGTGGTCGAGGCGATCCTGACCGACGGCACCTTCGGGCTGTACCTCGGGTGGGTCTGCGTCGCGACGGCCGCGAACACCGCCGCGGTGCTGACGGCGGCGGGCTTCCGGGGCTTCGGGCTCGGGCAGGACCCGTGGGGCGTGGTCGTCGCCGCGGTGGCCGGACTCGTCGGGGTCCTCATCGCGCTGTGGGGTCGTGGACGCCTGGCGCCGATGGCCTCGCTCGCATGGGGTCTTGCGTGGGTCGCGGTCGCCCGGTTCGAGGGGCCGCTCGTCTCCGTGCCGACGGCGGTCGCGGCCGTGGTGGCTGCGGCGGCCGTGGTCGTCGTGACGGTGGTGGTGCGTGCCCGCGCCGGGTGGTCCGGAGCGGGCGAGGGCCGGGCGACGACCCCGGGGTTCGGCCGGGCGGACTCCGTCGCGGGCTGACGGGGCTGGGGTCTGTGGCGTGAGGGCGACAGGTCTCGCCGCGCCGCCCATGTCCACCCCGCGAAAGCGACACTTCTCCGCGGATGTTCGGCGGAGAAGTGTCGCTTTCGCGATCCAGCCCGACGGGCCGTCGCGGGCAGACGGGGTCGGGGTGCGTGTCGCGAGAGCGACAGAACCCGCCGGGCCGGCCCCGTCCACCCCGCGAGAGCGACACTTCCCCGCAAATGTTCGGCGGGGAAGTGTCGCTTTCGCGATCGGGCCCGGCCTCAGCGCGCGGCCGCCACCAGGCCGTGTGCGGCGGCGACCGCGGCGTTCGTGACCCGGCCGGCGTGCACGTTCAGGCCGGCGGCGAGTGCGGGGTCGGCCTCGAGCGCGGCTTCCCAACCACGGTCGGCGATCGCGACGGCGTACGGCAGCGTGGCGTTCGTCAGCGAGATCGTGCTCGTACGCGGGACGGCGCCGGGCATGTTCGCGACGCAGTAGTACACGGTGTCGTGCACGGCGAAGGTGGGGTCGTCGTGGGTGGTCGGGTGGGAGCCCTCGAAGCAGCCGCCCTGGTCGATGGCGATGTCGACGAGGACCGATCCGGCCCGCATGTCGGCGACCATCGCGTCGGTCACGAGCTTCGGCGCGGACGCCCCGGGGATCAGGACCGAACCGATCACCAGGTCGGCGTCGCGCAGGGCCTCGGCGATGGCGTGCGCCGACGACCGCAGGGTCGTGACCCGGCCGTCGAACCGGGCGTCCAGGGCTCGGAGCCGCGGCAGGCTGATGTCGAACACGGTGACGTCAGCACCCATGCCGAGCGCCATCGTGGCGGCGTGCTCCCCCGCGACGCCGCCGCCGATGACGACCACGCGGCCCATCGGCGTACCGGGGACCCCGCCGAGCAGCAGCCCGCGCCCGCCGTTCGTGCGCATCAGGTGGAACGCGCCGACCTGCGCGGACAAGCGCCCGGCGACCTCGGACATCGGTGACAGCAGGGGCAGCGAGCGGTCCGGCAGCTGCACGGTCTCGTAGGCGATCGCCGTCGCGCCGGAGTCGATGAGGGCATCGGTCAGGGGTCGGTCGGCGGCGAGGTGCAGGTAGGTGAAGAGCACCTGGCCCGGTCGGATCATCGGGTACTCCGACGCGACCGGCTCCTTCACCTTGAGGATCAGCTCGGCGCGCTCCCAGACCTCGGCCGCAGTGTCGACGATCGTGGCGCCGGCGGTGCGGTACTCGTCGTCGGTGAAGGCCGAACCGGCACCGGCACCGGTCTGCACCAGGACCTGGTGGCCGTGCGACCCCAGTTCGGCGACCCCGGCGGGTGTGGCGGCGACGCGGTACTCGTTGTTCTTGATCTCGGTGGGGACGCCGATGCGCATGCGGACTCCTTCGTGGGCGGTGCGTTCGTCCCGTCCATTGAGCACCGGGTTCGCCGGAGACGGCACCACACCGAACATCCCGACAGCTACGGACTCATCGGTGCGACGAGATTCGGCCGAACGGGCCTCAGCGCCCGCGCAGCGACTCGCTCGGCAGTTCCCCGAAGCGGCTGCGGTAGGTCGCCGAGAAGCGCCCGAGGTGCCCGAAGCCCCACGTCCGGGCGACCTCGGCCACCGTCGTCTCGTCGAGGCCGCTGCCGACCAGGTCGGTCCGCGCACCGTCGAGTCGCACGCCGCGCAGGAGTTCCCCCGGCGTCTGGTCGAGGTGCCGACGGAGGGACTGCTGCAGCCCGCGCGGGCTGAGCCCCGCCGCCGCCGCGATGTCCGGGGTACCGATCGCTTCGCGCGCGTGCTCGTGCACGAACTCGAGCGCCCGACGCAGACGGTCGTGCTCGGGGCCGCTGCCGGACACCGTCGCACGCCACTTGCTGCGCTGCGGGAACGCCCGGATCGCCGCGGTGGCGAACGCCTCGGCGATGTCGTGCTGCACGCTCGGGCTCATCGGCCGGTCGACGTCGAGCCACGTGGCGGAGTACTTCCGCACCACCGAACGCCACAGCGCGATGCCGTCGGCCGTCGGACGGCGCATGGGCTCGAAGGCGAAGTCGTCGTCGCCGGCGACCGCCCGGACGAAGTCGCGGTCCAGGTGCACCAGGTTCAGGGCGATGTCCCGGTGGTGCAGGGCGTAGGGCTCGGCGAAGGGCAGCACGACCGGCACCCCGGCCTCGAGCTCGTGGGTCTCGCCGCCCGAGGTGATCCGGCTCGAACCGCTCCGCATCCAGGCGACCAGGAACTCGTCGTCGACCTGGCTCTCGCTCAGCAGGTCGACCATGAACCGCGACGACCGCAGCGACATCCGCTCGTCACCGACGCCGGCGAAGTCCCAGTAGGCGTTCTCGTGGGTGCGACGGACCAGTGGTGCTCGGAAGGCGTAGTCGCCCGTGAAGAACGCGAGCGCCTGGTCGACGTCGCTGCCGACCATCCGTCGGAAGTACCGCTCACCGGGCTGTTCGAGAGAAAGCACCATGCTCGAGAACTTACGACGGACCACCGACAAACTGCGTCAGGTCCTGACTCAGGGCTGCAGGATCGCCTGCCCCACGCTCTCGTCCAGGATCAGGTCCGTGATGAGCCCGGCGGCCAGCGCGCCCCGCAGCGACGCCGCCTTCGACCGCCCGGCGACGACGCAGACCCGCCGCGGCGCGCGCTTGATCGTGTCGAGGTCCGGAGCGCCGGCCCGTGCGTTCACCCCGATGTCCTTCCACGAGCCGTCGGCCCGGTAGAACACCGTCGAGACGTCCCCGACGACCCCCGCCTGCGTGAGCTCGTCGCGGTCCTCGGGGTCGAGGTACCCGCCGGAGTACACGTGCGAGGGCACCGGGGCCTGCGGGGCACCGACGCCGAACACCACGAGGTCCATCCGCTCGTGCAGGTCGAGCACACGGCGGATCGAGCGCTCCCGGAACAGGGCCTCCTTCGTCGCGGGGTCGTCGAAGAACGCCGGCACCGGGAACTGCTGCACGAACGCCCCGTAGGCCTCGCCGAACCGGCGCAGGATCTCGGACGCGTAGACGATGCCGGTGGTGCGGGTGTTCGCGGCGCCGTTGATCTGCACGATCGTCGAGCCGTGGGTGGTCTTCGGCACCAGGTAGCGGCTGACCGCGCTGACCGTGGAGCCCCACGAGATCCCGATGACCATGTTCGACTCGACGTACTGCGTCAGGATCCGGGCGGCGGACAGGGCGACCCGCTCGAGCCGGTCGACGTCGCTCGTGTGGTCCGGCACCGGGACGACGTGCGCGTGCACGCCGAAGCGCGAGCGGATGCTCCGGCTCAGAGCAGCGGCCTGGTCGAGGGGCGACCGGATCTGGATGTCGACGAGCCCGGTGTCCCTGGCGTACTTCAGCAGCCGCGACACCGAGGAGCGCGAGGTGCCGAGTTCGTCGGCGATCGCGTCCATCGTCAGGTCCTGCAGGTAGTACAGGTGGGCGGCGCGCAGCGCCTGCTGCGTGCGCATGGGCTGAGCCGCATCGCTCAAGAGTGCTCCGATCTGTCGAACGCAACCATGCACGGACGTGCAGGGCCTCTGCAACCCCTGCCGCGCCTCGTGACGGCCGTGTCGGGGCTGGACGACACGTGTGCTGCACGTTCGTGCACGGGAGTTGCCCGTCCTGTCGAACGAGCGCACGATCGATCCTGACCCCACGAACAGACGAAGGAAGCGACGAACCATGTCGAAGAAGACACAGCCCCGGAACACGGTGACCGCCCTCACCGAGCGCCCGAACGCGCAGGTCCTCGTCGTCGGCGGCGGCATCAACGGCATCGCGACGTTCCGCGACCTCGCACTCCAGGGCGTCGACGTCGCCCTGGTCGAGCGTGGCGACTACGCCTCCGGCGCCTCCGCGGCCTCGAGCCACATGATCCACGGCGGCATCCGTTACCTGGAGAACGGCGAGTTCCGCCTGGTGCGCGAGAGCGTGCAGGAGCGCAACGGCCTGATCCGGATCGCCCCGCACTACGTCAAGCCGCTGCAGACGACGATGCCGATCTTCTCGACGTTCTCCGGCATCATGAACGCCCCGCTGCGCATGCTGACGCACAAGCAGCGCTCCACCAAGGAGCGCGGCGCGATGCTCATCAAGATCGGCATGACGATCTACGACTCCTTCTCGCGTGACGGCGGTTCGGTGCCGAAGCACGTCTTCCGCACGAAGAAGGCCGCACTCGAGGACATGCCGGCCCTCAACAAGGACCTGAAGTACACGGGCACCTACTACGACGCGAGTGTGCACGAGCCCGAGCGCCTGGCCCTCGACGTCCTGAAGGACGGCCTGACCGCCGGCACCGGGACCGGCTCCGCCGCGACCGCACGCGCAACCAACTACGTCGAGGCAGCCGGCACCCGCGACGGCGGCGTCCTGCTCCGCGACCGCGAGACCGGCGACGAGTTCGTCTTCACCGCCGACGTCGTGATCAACGCCTCCGGCCCCTGGACCGACCTGACGAACGAGGCGTTCGGCGGCGAGACGAAGTTCATGGGCGGCACGAAGGGCTCGCACATCGTCGTGCACAACGACGAGCTGCTCGAGGCCACCAAGGGCCGCGAGTTGTTCTTCGAGAACGACGACGGCCGCATCGTCCTCATCTACCCGCTCAAGGGCCGGGTGCTCATCGGCACGACCGACATCGACGCCGACCCCGCGAAGCCGGTCACGACGACCGACGAGGAGATCGACTACTTCTTCGGGCTCGTGAAGCACGTGTTCCCGCAGATCGACGTCACCCGCGACCACATCGTCTACAGCTACTCCGGCATCCGTCCGCTCCCCCGCCACGAGGACACCGCCCCCGGCTTCGTGTCCCGTGACTACCGGATCGTGGACACCCAGATCGCCGGGCTGCCGAAGTCGACCGTGCTGTCGCTCGTCGGTGGCAAGTGGACGACCTTCCGTGCCCTCGCTGCACACCTGTCCACCGAGGCGACGACCAAGCTCGGCATGGGCCGCAAGGTCGACACCACCGGCATGCCGATCGGCGGTGGCAAGGAGTTCCCGACCACCGACGCCCAGCGCGCCCTGTGGATCAAGTCGCACCGCGACGGTCTGGACGAGTCCCTGGTCGAGGGGCTGCTCGAGCGCTACGGCACCCGTGCCGCCGAGGTCGTGGACGTCCTGACCGACGGCCCGGTCGAGCCGCTCGAGTCCGACCCGTCGCTCACCCGCGCCGAGGTCGCGTACTTCGCCCGCCACGAGCAGGCCGTCCACCTGGTCGACGTCGTCCTGCGCCGCACCAACCTGGCGTTCGTCGGCGGCGTCACCATCGACCTGCTCGACGAGCTGGCCGACGTGCTCGCCGAGGCGCTCGGCTGGACGACCGAGGAGCGCGCGGACGAGGTCCAGCGCACGCTCGACGTCCTGCGCGAGTCGCACGGCGTGATCGTGCCGCTGACGTCCGCATCGGCGTCGCAGCTCGCGTAGTCGACGCACGCACGCAGACGGACGGGAGGCCCGGTACCAGCTGGTACCGGGCCTCCTGTCTGCCTGCTGGTCGCGTCAGAAACGCTCGCCGGTGGGGTCGAGCGCCGTGCGGTCGATGAGCTGGTCACCGCCGACCGGCTCGCCTTCCCAGTCGACCAGGCGCCAGCCGTCGGCGAACGAGCCCTCGAGCTCGACGATGCCGGTGTTCTCGAGGTGGCGCTTCGTGCCGAAGTGGTCGGGGGTGTTCTGCGCAGCGGCGCTCGCCCACGTGCGGATCGCGGCACCGTGGCTCACGGCAGCGGCGACCGCCACCCCGGTGGCCTCGATCTGCCGCACGGCGTCGTCGTAGCGCTCGAAGAACTCGGTGCCGCTCTCGGCACCGGGCATCCGGGTCGTGCGGTCGCCGCCGGACCAGCCGTGCACGGTCGAGATGTAGGTCTGCACGGACACCGTGTCGTTCTTGCCCTGGGTGTCGCCGGCCTCGATCTCGCGCAGACCGGGCAGCACCACGGGCTCGAGGCCGAGCGAGGTCGCGAGGGGCGCCGCGGTGATCTGCGTGCGGACCATCGACGACACGAACAGTCGCTCGATCCCCCGGTCGGCGAGCGCTGTCGGCAGGGCGTCGGCCTGCTGCTGCCCGAGCTCCGTCAGCCCCGGTCCGGGCACCACGGCATCGAGGATGCCGTGCACGTTCGCGGGGGTCTGGCCGTGGCGGATGAGCAGCAGTCGCATGCCGCCACCCTACGGACCGCCGCTGACGTCAGCCCTGCCGGGTGTTCCAGCGGGGGTTCTTCTTGTTGATGACGTAGACGCGGCCGCGGCGTCGGACCACCTGCGAACCGGGGATCTGCTTCAGGGCCTTGAGGGAGTTGCGGACCTTCACGACGAGCCTCCTTGTTGAGAACGGTTTTCAGTTACAGTAGCGGACATGCGTGCTGCTGCCATCACCCTCGTCACCGCCCTGCACCAGGTCGACGCCGACCGCGTCGCCGCCCGGATCTCCGACGGGCACCGGATGCACGTCGCCGGGAGTGCCTTCGCCACCGCCCGCGCCGTGGCTGACCGGGCCGACCAGCTCGACCGGGTCTGCGGGCCCGGCGCGGGCCACGGGCTCGTCGTCACCCTGCACCCCGGAGCCGATGCCCGAGCGGTCGGCATGCTGCTCGCCAACGCGGCACGGTCCGAGACCGGCGACGACCGGGTGCTCCGGCACGTCGTCGGGGTGCTGCGCGCCGACGACGTCGCGCACCTGCTGTGGTCGGACGTCGACGACGCCTTCGTGGCCGCGGACCGGATGGCCGCACTCGTCGAGTACGCGACGGTGATCGCCCTCGACCGCATCGAACCGCTGTCCGGCCGTCGGCGTCGGGCACTCGTGTCACTGCTGCACCGGATGGCGCCCCAGGCCGTGATCGTCGCCCTGCCCGCGATCCGCAGCGCCGCCGACCTGCCGGCCTCGAACGGTGGAGCCGCGCGGGTGCTCGCCACCGGTGCCGGCTGGATGCGGGCACTGTCGAGCGGCGCGGACACCGGGCGCGAGGCCCGTGACGCCCTGGTCTCGATGCGCTACCGGGAGCCGCTGCCGTTCCACCCCGGACGACTGTCGTCCGTCATCGCCGAGGACCTGTCCGCCGGGGTGAACGGCCGCGTGCTGCGGTCGCGGGGGTTCTTCCGCCTGGCGTCCCGGCCGGACCACGTCGGCTCGTGGTCGAGCTTCGGGTCGATGCTCGCGCTCGACCCCACCGCGAACCCGTCGTGGGACGCCGACGCCCCGATCGGGCAGGCGCTGTGGTTCGTCGGCGAGCAGCTCGACGTCCAGGCGATCGAGCGGGCGCTCGACGGGGCGCTGCTCACCCCGTCGGAGCTGCTCGCCGGGCCGGACGTGTGGCGCGGCTGGCCGGACCCGTTCCCGGTGTGGCCCGCGGTGGACCCGGCGTCGGAGCACCGGCACGAGTGAGGGCGGCGGCGCGGCGGTGGGTGCGCACGCGTGTTGCGACAGAACGCGAGTCGAACGACGCGTGCATCGTCGTCTCATGCGGACGCATCCGGTGCGTGCGCAGCGTCACCGCACCGGCGACGCCTCCCGAGCAGCAGCCTCGCGCGCAGCGGCAGCCGCCGCGTCCTGCGCTGCGAACGGCAGGTCACCGAGGTCCAGGTGCGGGTTCGTGTCCTGCGTGAGCACGAGTTCCTTCGCCTCGTCCTCGGTCTCCACGGCCGGCATCGACCCGGGCAGCGGGCGCTGCGAGGACTCCTTCATGCAGAAGACACCGATCGCCCCGACGACGCTCATCGCCATCAGGAAGTACGCCGGGGCGAGTTCGTCACCCGTCGCGGTGAGCAGCGCCTGCACGATCAGGGGCGTGGTCCCACCGAACACCGCGATCGCGATGTTGTAGGCGAAGCCCATGCCGCCGTACCGCGTCGAGGTCGGGAACAGCGCCGGCAGCGACGCAGCCTGGTTCGACACCCACAGCGCGGTCATCAGCGCGAGCAGCCCGAGGCCGGCGAGCGTCGACCACTGCGCGCCGTGCCCGATGAGCACGAACGCCGGCACGACGAGCACGACGGTGGTGGCGGCACCGATCCACATCACGACGCGGCGGCCGAGGCGGTCGGAGAGCTTGCCGGTCAGCGGCAGCATCACCGCGAGCAGCAGGAGCACCGGGATCGTCAGCAGCGTGCCGTCGATGGCGGAGTACCCGAGCGAGTCGGTCAGGTACGTCGGCATGTACGAGGTCAAGGCGTAGCCCACGGTGTTCGACGCGGCGACGAGCATGATCGCGATGACGATCGGACGCCAGTGCTGACGGACCATCGCGATGACGTTGGCCGGACGCTCACCGTCGAAGGACGCACGGGACTCGGTCGCGGCCTCCTGCGCGGCCTGGGTCGCCTGGAACACCGGGGACTCCTCGATCCGCAGGCGGAAGTAGATGGCCACGACACCGATCACACCGGCCGCCAGGAACGGGAACCGCCAGCCGTACGCGGTCATCGCCTCGTCGCCGAGGGTGAGCTGCAGCACCGACACGACCGTGGCACCGAGCGCGAAGCCCAGGTAGCTGCCGAAGTCCAGGATGCTCGCGAAGAACCCGCGACGGCGGTCCGGGGCGTACTCGGTGACGAAGGTCGTCGCCCCGGCGTACTCACCACCGGTCGAGAAGCCCTGCGCGAGCTTCAGCACGACCAGCAGGATCGGGCCGAACACGCCGATCGTCGCGTACGCGGGCAGCGCCCCGATCAGGAACGTGGACGCCGCCATCATGATCAGCGTCGTCGCGAGCACCTTCTGCCGACCGATCCGGTCACCGAGGCCTCCGAACACGATGCCACCGAGCGGCCGCGCGATGTACGTCGCCGCGAACACCCCGAGGCTGAACAGGATCTGCACCGCGGGTTCGGCCGTCGGCAGGAAGACCTTCCCCATCGTGACGGCCAGGTAGCCGTACACACCGACGTCGTACCACTCCATGGTGTTGCCGACGACCATGCCGCTGACGGCTCGCCGCATCATGCTCTTGTCGACCACGGTGACGTCGCTCTCGCGCAGCCGTCGGTGCTGTCGGGGGTGGGTACTGCTGGGGTCGGAACCCATGCATCGCTCCTCGAAGAGATCGGTGGGCCGTCGGGAACCGGCCCAGAACAGCGAGCGACGTTACCGAGCAACCGAAATGTCATTGGCCGGTGATTCTCAGGGAACGGCGTGTCACCCGGACGGGGGTCACGGCCGATCGGCACCAGTCCGGCGAACCCGGAAGCTGAGTAACGACGCCGTAACATCGGCCCATGGCGATCGAACCCGAGACGAAGAACTGGACGTGGGTCATCGAGTCCGCGTGCCCCGAGTGCGGCTACGACGGCAGCGCGGTGACCGTCCGCGACGTTCCGGGCATCATCGACGAGAACACCGCCGGGTGGCCCGCGGTCCTCGAACGCGACGACGTCCGTGACCGTCCGGACGACCACACCTGGTCACCGCTCGAGTACGGCGCCCACGTGCGGGACGTGCACCGGAAGATGGCGGAGCGCCTCGAACTGATGCTCACCGAGGACGCCCCGACGTTCCCGAACTGGGACCAGGACGCCACCGCCGTCGAGGACCGATACGGCGAGCAGGACCCCGCGGGCGTCGCCGAGGAGCTCCGGGAGTCGGCCGACCGCGCGGCCCGGGCGTTCGCGGCGGTGCCCGACGAGGTGCTCGAGCGCACCGGGCTCCGGTCCGACGGCAGCGCCTTCACCGTCGCCACCCTCGCCACCTACTACGCGCACGACCCGGTGCACCACCTGTGGGACGTGCGGCGCACGCGCTAGACGTGGGGACGACCGGCCTGGAGGCGCGGTGCGGCCCCGCCCCGCGCCTCCAGGCCGCCTGCGGTCGCCCCCCTGACCCGCGCGTACCTGCCGGAACCGGGCGTACCTGCCCGAACCGGGCGTACCTGCCACGAAGAAACGACCAGGTATGCCCGAATCCACCCTCCATCGCACGCGTGATGGGAAGGATCGGGCACCGAGCCGGGGCCGTCAGGCCAGCGCGTCGAGCAGGGCACGCGCCGTCGCGGCGTCCGTCACCAGCTCGTTGACCAGCCCACCGCGCACCGCGGCGACGATGCTCGTCACCTTCGCGGCACCGACGGCGACCCCGACCGCGTGCGGCACGGTCGACAGGACCTCGCGCGAGGTCCGCACCATCCGGTCGCTGCCCGGGAACTCGATCGGCGAGCCGTCCGCGGCGTAGAAGTTCAGGCAGACGTCGCCGGCGGCACGGTCGAAGGCGACGTCCTCGACCGGGATGCCCCGGGCCAGGGCGTCCCGAGTGTGGGTCGGCGCGCCGATGCCGAGGATCGCGCCCTTCGCCCGGCTCCACAGACCGACGACGTGCTGGAACGCCGGGTCCTCGTCGAGGGTGGACCGCATCACCGGGGACGGCAGCGCCTGGGCGAACAGGAACGCCGGGATCGCGCCGGAGTGCTCCGCGGCCGTCCGGGTGATCTCGTTGGTCTGGAACCACGGCATCGGGTCGGCCTGCCCGCCCACGGTCGGGACGAGCTGAACACCGGGCATCGTCGGCATGCCTGACCGGGCGACGTCGTACACGGTGCGGCCGGACGACATCAGGACGGCGTCGCCGGGAACGAGACCCATGCCCTCGACCGCGGCGGCCAGCGGTGCAGCCAGGTCGGCGCCGAGCGTGGCGGCATGGGTGACCGCGGCGAGGTGCACGGCGCGGAGCCCGAGCACGACCTGCAGTCGTTCGGCGAGCGCGACGGTCTCGTCCTGGAACGGGTCGACGACCTCGATGCGGACGAGTCCGGCCTTGCGAGCCTCGGCCACGAGCCGCGAGACGGTCGGGCGCGAGACACCGAGGCGCGAGGCGATCTCGACCTGCGTGGCGTCTTCGAGGTAGTACATCCGCGCCGCCTGGTAGACGGTGTCCAGCGGGAACCGGGTGCGGGCTCCGTCCGGGGTGGGGGTCTCGGCCGACATGGTGCGATGCTACCGCCACGCGCAACGCAGAAATTGTGTGCTGGACAGATGTCCACGGCCGTCGCAGACTGGTTCTGAAGCGCCCGGAACCTCGGGGCGCGGGAGGAGCACAGACATGACGTACCGTCTCGTGATCGGGTCCGACGACGCCGGGTTCGACTACAAGGAGATCATCAAGGCCGACCTGCTCGCCGACGACCGGGTGTCCGACGTGCGGGACGTCGGCGTCGACGCGGACGGCCACACCGCGTACCCGCACGTCGCCGTCGACGCCGCACGGCTGGTGGCGAACGGCGAGGCCGACCGGGCGATCCTGATCTGCGGCACCGGACTCGGTGTAGCGATCAGCGCCAACAAGGTGCCGGGCATCCGTGCCGTCACCGCGCACGACTCCTACAGCGTGGAGCGGTCGGTCCTGTCGAACGACGCCCAGGTCCTCTGCATGGGGCAGCGTGTCGTCGGCATCGAGCTCGCGCGGCGTCTGGCGAAGGAGTGGCTCGGCTACACATTCGACACCTCCAGCGCGAGTGCCGACAAGGTGAACGCGATCTGCGAGTACGACGGCAGCGCTCCCGCCGGCGTCGACGCACAGGCGTAGAGCCCGCGCAACGCCCAGCTGCCTGTCGGGGGCCGGACGTACCGTACCCACGACTCCAATGCTCCACGAGGGGAACCCGATGAAGAAGTCAGCCTGGCTGCCAGCCGTCATCGCACCGGTCGTCGTCGCCGGCGCCGTTGCCGCCCCGATGATCGCGAACGCCGCGAACGACCCGATCGCGGGGACGAACCCCAGCGCCGCGGCCGTCATCGCCAGCATCGCGAAGTCGTCGGACGCCCAGTACTCGGGCAAGCTCTCGCAGACGAGCGCGCTGGGCCTCCCCGAACTGCCCACCGGGTCCGGCGGCTCCTCGCTCGAGGGCGACGCCTCCGACGTGCTCGGGCTGCTCACCGCGTCGCACACCGCCCGTGTCTACGTCGACGGCCCCGACAAGCAGCGCATCCAGCTGACGCAGCAGCTCGCCGAGCAGGACGTCGTCCGCAACGGCTCGGACGTCTGGACCTGGGACTCGAAGGAGCGCTCGGCCACGCACGTGACCCTGCCGAGCGACACCGCGAAGGACCTGCAGGACGGCACGACCACACCGGCCGACATCGCCCGGCAGGCCATCGACGCGATCACCCCGACCACCACCGTGTCGAAGCCGACCGAGGTCAGCGTCGCCGGACACGACGCCTGGCAGATCACCCTGACGCCGAAGTCGTCCGACACCCTCGTCGGAGCCGTCCGGCTGGCCGTCGACCAGCAGACCGGACTCCCGCTCCGCGCGAGCGTCCAGGCCGCAGGCGCGGACGACCCCGCGGTGCAGGTCGGGTTCACGAGCCTCGACTACGGCGCCCCGGCGGCCAGACTCTTCGACTTCACCCCGCCGTCGAACGCGAAGGTGACCGAGAAGGACCTGGCCGAGGCCGGATCCCACGCGAAGGGCGAGCACGGCGACCACCGTGGCACCCCGAGCGGTGACGAGCCGACCTTCACCGGCACGGGCTGGAGCACCATCGCCGAGCTCCCCGCCGGCACGGTCGACCGGTCCGGGCTCGAGGGCGAGGGCGAGGCATCCCGTCTGCTCGACCAGCTGACGAAGCCCGTCGACGGCGGCCGTGCAGTGCAGACGTCGCTCGTCTCGGTCTACCTGACCGACGACGGCCGCGTGCTCGCGGGTGCCGTCCCGGTCGCCTCCCTGGTCGACGCCGCGAAGTGAGCGCGGACGACCACGAGGCGAGCTCAGCCGACCACCAGGCGAGCACGGCCGGTGCGGCGCCCGACCTGGCGATCCGCACCACGGGCCTCCAGAAGGTGTTCCGCAAGCAGCGCGCGGTCGACGGGATCGACCTGGCGGTGCCGCGCGGCGCGGTGTTCGGGTTCCTCGGGCCGAACGGTTCCGGCAAGACCACCACGATCCGGATGCTGCTCGGGCTCTCGAGCGCGAGCGGCGGCACCATCGAGCTGCTCGGCGAACCGATGCCGAAGGCGCTGCACGACGTCCTGCCCCGCGTCGGCGCGCTCGTCGAGGGACCGGCCTTCTACCCGTACCTGTCCGGCCGGGCGAACCTGCAGCGCTTCGACGCCGCCGACCCCACGTCGGACCCGCGCACCCGCAAGGCCCGCGTGGCCGGTGCCCTCGACCGCGTCGGGCTGACCCACGCGGCCGACAAGAAGGCGCACGCGTACTCCCTCGGCATGAAGCAGCGGCTCGGTCTCGCGAACGCCCTGCTGTCACCGCGCGACCTGCTGGTGCTCGACGAGCCGACGAACGGCCTCGACCCGCAGGGCACGCGCGAGGTCCGCAACCTCATCCACTCCCTGGCCGACGACGGCACCACGGTGTTCGTGTCGAGCCACCTGCTGGCCGAGATCGAACAGGTCTGCACGCACGCGGCCGTCATGCGGACGGGCAAGATCGTCGCGCAGGGCCCCCTCGACGAGCTGCGCGCAGCCGGGGCCCGGACCGTGACCGTGCGGACGCCCGACATCGGGCAGGCCGCTACCGTCCTCACCCGGCTCGGGCTCACCCCGCGGCACGACGGCGGGGCGGACGTGCTGGTGGCCGACCTGCCGAACGCGCTGCTGCCCGAGACGATCACCGCGGAACTCGTGCGCGCCGACGTCCGGGTGCGCGGCCTGACGGTGGGCGGCGGCACCCTCGAAGACCTGTTCGTCGCACTCACCGGAGAGGGATTCGATGTCGCAGCCTGACGCGGCCGTGCGCGACCTGCCCGTCCGCCGCCGGCAGCGCCCGTTCGCACTGCTCGGTTCCGAACTCGCGCTGGTGTTCCGGCGTCGCCGCACCTGGGCGATGCTCGGGGCACTCGCGCTCGTGCCGATCCTGATCGCGGTCGCCGTGAAGCTCACCACCGACGGCAACGACGGCGGGCCGGCGTTCCTCGGCGACATCACCAACAACGGCCTGTTCGTGGCGTTCACCGCACTGACCGTGTCGATCCCGCTGTTCCTGCCGCTGACCGTCGGCGTGGTGGCCGGTGACACCGTCGCGGGCGAGGCGAGCCACGGCACGATCCGATACCTGCTCGTCGCACCGACGGGCCGCGTGCGGTTCGTCCTGGTGAGGTTCGCCGGTGCGGTCGCGTTCTGCCTGGCCGCCACGCTGCTGGTGGTGCTGGTCGGTGCCGCGATCGGTGCCGTGCTGTTCCCGATCGGCCCCGTCACGCTGCTGTCCGGCACCCAGGTGGGCGGTTGGTCGTACGCCGGCCGTGCCCTGCTGCTCGCGTTGTACGTCGCGATGTCGATGCTCGGGCTCGTGGCGATCGGCATGTTCACGTCGACGCTGACGAACGTGCCGGTCGGCGCGATGGCCGCGACGGTCGTGCTCGCCGGGGCGTCGCAGGTGCTCGACCAGCTCCCCCAGCTCAACTGGCTGCACCCGTACCTGTTCTCGCACCAGTGGCTCGGGTTCGGCGACCTGCTGCGCGACCCCATCTCGTTCGACTCGTTCGGTTCGAACGCGGTGCTGCAGCTCGGGTACGTCGTGGTGTTCGGGGCGCTGGCGTACAGCCGGTTCGCCTCTAAGGACATCCTGAGCTGACACGGCAGGGGCCCGGCACGAAGGTGCCGGGCCCCTGCAACGATCAGCTCGTTCAGCTCGCTCAGCTCGCGGGCGACGCCGATCCGCCGGCCATCGTCTCCGTGTCGGTCCCCCGGGCATCGGCGTACCGGTCGCGCAGGTCACGGGCCTTCTCGGAGCGGTACCAGTCGAGCCGCGCCCCGGTCTCCACCGTCTGCATGCCGATCACGACCTTGCCGCGGGACTTCATCTCCGCCAGGTCCTCGTACGCCTCGACGATGTACTCGAACGGGTAGAAGCCCGAGATGAGCACCTGCACGCGACGGTCCTGAACGGCTTTCGCCAGCAGGGTGAGCAGCTCGCGGGTCTCCTCGTCCTCGGCGGGTGCGCGGAGGAACCGGACCTCGATGTCACGGCGTTCCTCGGACGACACGAACCGCTCCTGCCCGACGCCGAGACGCTCGGCCAGCACCTCGGCGTTGCTCTCGCCGTGGTTGTCGATGAACGCGGTGATCGGCCGGCCCTCGGCGATGTCGCGGATGCGGTCCTCCTCGCCTTCGCCGTAGGCGACGGGCAGCGTGCCGATCTGTCGCAGGTAGTCGTGGTTGCGCGGGCTGCCGAGGGCGATCACGGTCGCGCCGGCGTCGTGCGCCAGCTGACACTCGATGTGCCCGACGCCGCCCGCTGCCGCGGTGATCACGACGGTGTCCTGCGGTCCGAGCCGCAGCGAACGGACGACCGACACCGCGGTGCAGCCCGCCAGGTACAGGCCGCCGGCGACCTCCCACCCGACGTGCTCCGGCTTCTTGATGACGGCGCCGCGCGGCACCGCGATCCAGGTGGCGTGGGCGCCGCCGGTCGGCGCGTGCCCCATCACCTCGTCGCCGATGCGGAGGTCCTTCACGCCGTCGCCCCGCGCGCGGACGATGCCGGCGAAGTCGACGCCCTGGTGTGCGGGGAACTCGAGGTCGACGTGGTCGCGGAGCTTCCCCTCGCGCAGGAACCGCTCGATGTGGTTCAGTCCCGCGGCCACGATCTCGACGACGATCTCGCCCGGTCCGGCCTCGGGCTTCTGCTGGGGGACGAGCTCGACGACGTCGAAGTCGCCGTACCGGTCGTACTGCACTGCACTGCCGACTCGCATGGGTGCTCCTTCGCTCCAGGTGTGCGTCCGTGCTACTCGGTGTTCCCGCACGCAACCCGAAGACGTGGGGTACCGCGGCTGTGGACGTGACCAGACGGCGGACTGGAGGCCCGTGGCGACGCCGCCACGGGCCTCCAGTCCGCCGTCACGCGCGTCCACCGCGCGCGCGTGGGGACCGGGCTCAGTGCCTGCCGGCGGCAGCGATGACGGCGCGGACCGTCTCGGGGTCGAGACGGAACGCCCGCCGGTCGGCGTCGCCCCGGGGCACGCGGACCGGTGTCGACCAGACGGAGCCGTCCGCGGCGACGTCGACGACGAGTGCGCCGCTGTCGACGACGGCCGATTCCTCGTCGTACGGGCCGATGACGTCGGTGTCGTTCGCGACACCGGGTGCGACGAGGACCGGGACGCCGGCGAGCGACCCGGCGAAGTGGTGGTGGTAGTGGCCGGCGAGGACGACCCGCACGTCGGAACCGCGGATCACGTCGGCGAGCGCCTCGGGGTTCTGCAGGCGGAGGGCCTCGTGCAGCTCGGTCGGGGCGGGCAGCGGTGGGTGGTGCAGGACGACGACGGTGCCGTGCGGGGCATCGGCTGCGCCACTGCCGGCGCCCTCGGCCAGAGCTGTGCGCAGGTGCTCGAGCGCCGTGTCGCTGAGCTCGCCGTACCCGGCACCCGGGACGCTCGTGTCGACGGTCAGGATCCGACGCCCGTCGACGACCGACTGCCCGGAGACCGGGACCGTCGGCGGCAGGTACTCCATCGTGTGCACCAGCGCCGTGCCGCCCTGGCCCAGGACGTGCCCGTTCGCCAGGACCTGCCGGAAGCCCTCGCGCAGGTCGTGGTTGCCGGGGACCGCGACGAAGGCCGCTCCGTGCCGCTCCGCCCAGCCGCCGACGCGGTCCCGCACGGTCGCGTAGGACTCCGGGCTGCCGTCCTCGGAGACGTCGCCCGAGACCACCACCAGCCCGATGCCGGGCACCTCGTCGACGTGGGCGAGCAGGCGTTCGAGCGCGGCCGTGGTGTCGACCGTGCCCTGGTGCAGGGCGCCGTCGCCCGTCAGGTGGGTGTCGGAGAGGTGGAGGATGCGGAGGGTCCCGGCTGCTGGCGGCTGCATGCGTCCACGGTAGCCACGGCCCCCGTCAGTCCGGCGCTTGGTGAGCAGGAATGGTCGGGTCGCGCCGGCGGACCCGACCATTCCTGCTCACGAAGTCCGCGTCCGACCGTCAGTCCGGTGCTGCGGCCAGCTGGTCCTCGAGGTTGAAGACCTCGGGCAGCACCCGCGCGGTCTGGTCAGCGCGCCCCGTGGCCCCGGCGAAGAGGTCCTGCATGTGCGCCTCCCACGCCGCGGCCACCTCGGACGCGGCGAGTGCCGCATCCGCATCGGCCACCGAGTCGGTCTCGTAGTACCCGATGAGCAGCCCGTCGTCGTCGAGGAACAGCGAGTAGTTCCGCCGCCCCGCCGCCGCGATCGCCCGGAGCATCGCCGGCCACACGGCGGCGTGCCGCTCGCGGTAGGCGTCGAGCAGCTCGACCTGCACCTGCAGCCGGAAGCAGACGCGGGTCACCGGCCGGCCTGTTCGCGGCGACGCTGCTCGGCGTCGTGGACGGTGCGCTCGTCGGCGGTGCGGACCGTCCCGGTGACCGTCGTGACGGTGCCGTAGCGCTCGGCCTCGATCGCCTCGAGGGTCTTGCCCTGGGTGCGCGGTGCCCAGATCGTGCCGACCAGGAACGACAGCGCGAGGAGCCCGAGGATCAGACCGCCGAGGGCCCGCAGCCCGATGTCCGACAGCAGCAGCGGGAACCAGATGCTCAGCAGGCCGACCATGACGCGGGCGGCCAGGAACAGCACGCCCTGGGCGCTGGCGCGGTACCGGGTGGCGAAGAGCTCGCTCGTCCACAGGCCGTAGAACGCCTGCGCGCCGATGCCCGACGAGATCCCCCACGCCACGGCGAAGAACAGCAGGGTGCCGAGGTTCGCGGGCGCGTAGATGAGGACGGCCCACGCGATGATCGCCAGCACGGCCCCGGCGGCGTAGAGCGCGCGGCGGCTGACGCGGTCGGCGTACCGCATGAAGCCGAAGTACGTCGCGGCCACGGTGCAGCCCCAGACCAGGATCTGCAGTCCGTACTGCTCCGTGACGCTCGTGACCCCGGTCGCCGCGTACACCCGGGGCTGGAAGATGCCGGCCTGCCCGGCGACGGTGTTCCAGAGCGCGTAGACGCCGAACAGGAACAGCATCGCGGTCAGGTTCTTCCGGCGGCTGAACAGCTGCGTGATCCCGTGGAAGAAGTTCGCCGTGCCGGTGGCGGCGCGCTCGTCCTTCCAGATCGCCGACTCGGGCAGCCCGCGGCGGAGCCACCAGACGACGGCGGCGACGACGAACAGGTGGGCGAAGATGAGGCGGCTCCCGAGCAGGCCGAGCGGTGCCGCGGCGATCGCCAGGGCGAATCCGACCATCGGCCCGATCGACCACGCGAGCTGTGCCGTGCCGACGTGGGCCGCACGCTTGTCCGCGGGGGCCTGCTCGGCGATGTACGTCCAGCTCGCCGGCACGCCCGCACCGACGGCGATGCCGGTCAGGATGAAGCCGACCAGGAGCATGCCGTAGCTGCCGGCGAACACGGCGAGCAGGATGCCGAGCATGTAGAGGAGCAGGTCGTACGTGTAGATGAACTTCCGTCCGTACCGGTCGCACAGCGGTCCGCCGACGATCGCGCCGACGGCGGCACCGAAGGCGTTCGCCGACAGGCTCGCGAGCAGGCCGACCTCGAGGTCGCCGATCCGGAACTCGGCCTGCCAGAGGCTGAGGCTCGTGGCGATCGCGATGATCGACCCCGACTCGATGTAGTTCGACATGGCCACCGAGACGGTGGCCTTCCAGCCCGTGGTGTTCCGGGCTCCGATGCGGACCGCCATTGGTCCTCCGTTCGCGTGTTCGTCGGTGAATCGTTTCAACGGGACGACGAGGACGATAGCGCTCCGGTGTGCGCGCTGGCAAGAGCGGGTTCGCCGGGCTGGGTCCTCGCACCGTGCGGGGGCAGTCGACGCGACCGCCCCACGGACGCCAGGCCCGGCACCGGCGCGCCCCGCGCCTCCCGTCCGCGTTTTCCACAGATCACGGCGCGGGCCGACCGCGCGGACCGCGCCGATGCCAGGATGGCCACATGGCGGTCAGTGTGCGAGAGGTGGCAGCGCTCGCGGGCGTGTCCCTCGGCACGGTGTCGAACGTGCTGAACCGCCCCGACAAGGTCGCGCCCGGCACGGTGGAACGCGTGCAGTCGGCGATCGCGACGCTCGGGTTCGTCCGCAACGACTCCGCGCGACAGCTCCGGGCAGGGCGCAGCTCCACCGTCGGGCTCATCGTGCTCGACGGCGGCAACCCGTTCTTCACCGACGTCGCCCGGGGCGCCGAGGACGCCGCGATGGACAACGGCCTCGCGGTGCTGATCGGCAACTCCGACGAGTCGACCGACCGCGAACGCACCTACGTCGACCTGTTCGAGGAACGCCGTGTCGCCGGGCTCCTGATCTCCCCCGCCGGTGACGACCTGTCCCGGCTCGCGCGGCTGCGTGACCAGGGCACCGCCGTGGTGCTGGTGGACCGTCGCGCCGACGACGAGCACTTCGCCTCGGTCTCGGTCGACGACATCGCCGGCGGCCGCATCGCGGTCGAGCACCTCGCGGCGATCGGCCGCACCCACATCGCCTTCGTCGGCGGGCCGTTCGGCATCCGCCAGGTCGCCGACCGGCACGCCGGAGCGCTCGCTGCCGCACAGGCCGCGGGCATCCGGCTCGAAGCCCTGCCGACCACCTCACTGTCCGTGCTCGAAGGGCGTCGCATCGGCGAGGCGATCCAGGCCCGACCGGCGGACGAACGCCCGGACGCCGTCTTCGCCGCCAACGACCTGCTCGCGGTCGGGCTCGAACAGGCCTTCATCATGCGCGGCACCATCGCGGTTCCCGAGCAGATCGCCATCGTCGGCTACGACGACATCGCCTTCGCCGAGTCCGCCGTCGTCCCGCTGACGTCGGTGCGGCAGCCCGCGCAGGACCTCGGGCGCCGCGCCATCGAGCTCCTCACGAAGCAGGTCGAGCAGGGGCAGGACATCGACCTCGAGCACTTGGAGTTCACGCCGGAGCTCGTGGTGCGGCAGTCCTCCGTCGCCGACGCGTAGGACACTGTCCGGACAGGGCGCCCCCGCCGCCTACGATCGGAGCATGGTGCATGTCCCCCGGCGCGACGGTCCGCCGAGCGTGCACCACGTCGCAGCCCGGGCCGGGGTCTCGCTCGCCACGGTCTCGAACGTCCTGAACCACCCCGAGCGGGTCGCCGACGCGACCGAGGCACGGGTGCGCGACGCGATCGACGAACTCGGGTACACACCGAACCGCAACGCCCGGGCGCTGGTGTCCGGCAGCACGCGCGCGATCGGCCTGGTGGTGATGTCGCTGCGGAACTCCCTGTTCAGCGACATGGTCAACGGCGCACAGCTGGCCGCGCGGGAACGCGGCTTCACCCTGCTGATCGCCAGCAGCGAGGACGACCTGCAGGCACAGGGCGAACACCTCGCCTACCTCGAGAGCGCCCGGGTGTCGGGGATCCTGCTCGCCTCGATGACGGAGTCCCGCGACCAGGTCGAGGTCGCGCGGCGCCACGGCCGACCCGTCGTGTACGTCAACCACGAGCCGACCGGACTCGACGCGTGCGCGGTGGTCGTGGACAACGAGCAGGCCGGGTTCCTGGCGACCGCGCACCTGATCGAGCGCGGCTGCCGACGCATCGGGTTCGTGAGCGCCCGTCCGGACCTGCAGCCCGTCGACCGGCGACGGGCCGGCGTGCTGCGGGCCGTCGCGGCGCACCCGGGGGTCGAGCTCGTCGACGTCGACGCCGGGGACATCGACCCTCCGGGCGGCACCGACGCCGGGCTCCGCATCGCTCGGATGCCCGACGACGAACGCCCCGACGGGGTGCTCGGGGTGACCGACCTGCTCGCGATGGCGGTCGTCTCGGAGCTCCGAGCCGCCGGGATCCGCGTCCCCGAGGACATCCCCGTGTCCGGGTGCGACCACAACTCCGTGGCGTGGGGCGGTGCGGTGCCGCTGACCTCGGTGACGATGCACGGCTCGGAGATGGGTGCGGCCGCGGTGGAACTCCTGCTCGAGGAACTCACGGACCCGATGCACGTGCACCGGACCGTCGTGCTCGGCAGTGAGCTGGTGCCGCGCGAGAGCACGCTCGGTCGCGAGGGTGCGGCCGCAGCAGCCGCCGCGGGCACGAGACCGAGTGACCCGAGGCGCACCGAGGCCTGACCGGCGGCGGACCAACCCGCCAAAGCGACACATCCGCAGGTGGCCACGCCGTCCGGTCCGCCAGAGCGACAGATCGGCGCAGACGTTCGGCGGCACACTGTCGCTTTCGCGGGCCACGTGCAGCGGGCCACGTGCAGCGGGCCGCGGGCAGCGGGCCACGTGCAGCGGGCCACGTGCAGCGGGCCGCGGGCAGCGGGCAGCGGGCAGCGGGCCGGCGCCCACGAGGCGAAGCAGGCCCGCGGACCCCATCGGGCGCCGGGCGCGGGAGGCGCGGGGCGGAGCTGGCACGGGCCTCCAGGACGGCGGGTGGCGCGACCACTGCACGCCCTGCGGGATCGCGTAACGAAATCGGCACAGCGATTGACACGCTTCAATCTGCGTGGTTCCATCCTGATTGAAACGTTCTAAAACGCAGTAACCGGACCCCGCGACGGCGCGGGATCCGGGTCCGTTTCACCCGGGGTACCCCAGCCCCGGGCCTTACGAGGAGGTAAGGAATGTCAGTTCGTTCCATGACCAAGCGCGTGATCGCCATCGGCGGCGCGACGGTCCTGATCGGCGGGCTCGCAGCGTGCTCGTCCGGCGGCTCCGCCGACGAAGGCGGCGGCAACGTCGAGATCACCTACCAGGCCGACAACGCACCGGCGACCGCGGCCACGGCGAAGCCCCTCATCGAGGCCTTCGAGAAGGCCAACCCCGACATCACCGTCAAGTTCGACACCCGCCCCCAGGGCACCGACGGCGACAACCTGATCAAGACCCGGCTGTCGACCGGCGAGGCCGCCGACGTCTTCAACTACAACTCCGGCTCGCTCATGCAGGCCCTCAACCCGGACAACACCCTGGTGGACCTCTCCGACGAGAGCTGGGCCGGCGACGTCGACCCGCAGTTCACCAAGGTCGTCAGCACCGACAAGGGCATGTACGGCGCCCCGTTCGGCACGAGCTTCGCCGGTGCGGTGCTCTACAACAAGAAGGTCTACGACGACCTCGGGCTGAAGGTCCCGACCACCTGGGACGAGTTCATCAGCAACAGCGAGGAGATCAAGGACGTCGGCGACGTCGCCCCGATCATCCAGACCTACGGCGACACCTGGACCAGCCAGCTGTTCGTCCTCGGCGACTTCGCGAACATCACCGCACAGGACGAGAAGTGGGCGGACGACTACACCGCCAACAAGGAGTCCTACGCCGACGAGCCCGCACTCGCCGGGTTCGAGCACCTCGCCGAGGGCAAGGACAAGGACCTGTACAACGAGGACTACGCCTCGGCCACGCAGGCGAACGGCTTGAAGATGCTGGCCGACGGCACCGGCGCGCAGTACCCGATGCTCACGAACGCGATCTCGGCGATCCAGCAGGACTCCCCCGACGCGGTCGAGGACATCGGCGCGTTCGCCCTGCCGGCCGAGGACGCCGCGGACACGAACCTGACGATCTGGGAGCCGAACGGCCTGTACATCCCGAAGACCACCACGGGTGACAAGCTGGCGGCGGCGAAGAAGTTCATCGCCTTCGCGAACTCGTCCGAGGGCTGCCAGGTGCAGAACGACACCGGCACCCCCGGTGGACCGTACGTCATCTCGACCTGCTCGCTGCCGGACGACGTGCCCCCGATGATCGACGACCTGCAGCAGTACCTGGACGACGGCAAGGCGAGCCCGGCGCTCGAGTTCCTGTCCCCGATCAAGGGCCCGAACCTCGAGAAGATCTGCGTGCAGGTCGGCTCGGGCATCACCACCGCGGCCAAGGGTGCTGACCAGTACGACGACGACGTCGTGCAGCAGGCACAGCAGCTCGGCATCAAGGGCTGGTGACCGGCGTGACCGCGACCCTCACGACGGCGGTGGCCCCGCCGCAGACCCGCAAGGCCGGCCGGCCCGGACCAGCGCGCAAGCGGATGCGCTCGTTCTACCCCGCGTGGTTCTTCATCCCGGCGATCGCGCTGTACGTCGTGTTCTTCGCGGTCCCCACCTTCGCCGGGTTCTACTTCTCGCTCACCCGCTGGACGCTGTTCGACCAGACCTTCATCGGCTTCGACAACTTCGTCCGGTTCTTCCAGGACCCGCAGCTCGTCTCCGGGTTCGTGCACACCTTCCAGTACGGCTTCGTGACGAGCGCGGCGAAGGTGGTCCTCGGACTGGCCCTCGCCCTGCTCCTCACGTCGCCCGTGCTGGGGCGCGGCTACCTGCGGGCGGTCGTGTTCTTCCCGGTGCTCGTGTCGACCATAGGCATCGGCATCACGTTCAAGGCGCTGATGGACCCGTTCCACGGGATCATCAACGGTGTGCTGGGTTCGGTCGGCCTGCCCACCCCCGGGTGGCTGACCGACCCGGCGCTCGCGCTGTGGAGCGTCGCCGCGGTGGACGTCTGGAAGGGCGTCGGCATCGCGACGCTCATCTTCATCGCCGGCATCGTGGCGATCCCGCAGGAGTACTTCGAGGCGGCACGGGTCGACGGCGCGAGCGCGTGGTCGATCTTCCGGAACATCACGTTGCCGCTGTCCCGCCCCGCGATGGGCACCGTCATCATCCTGTCGCTCATCGGCGGCCTGCGGTCGTTCGACCTGATCTGGGCGATGACCGGCGGCGGGCCGGGATTCACGAGCGACGTGATCGCGAGCGTGATCTACAAGCAGTACCAGGCCGGGTTCTACGGCCTGTCCACCGCCGGCAACGTGGTGCTCTTCGTCGTCGTGACGGCGATCATGGTCCCCATCTCGTGGCTCCTCAACCGCAAGGAGGCGGACCTGTGACCGCCATCACCACCCCCGGAACCGGTCACGCGCCTGCGTCCGGCAGCCGCCGCCCCACACCGGCGAGCCGGAACCGCCACCCCGGACGCGCCCGCCGGTGGATCATCGGCTCGATCGCCATCGTCGTCAGCTTCGTCGTGTTCCTGGTGCCGTTCGTGTTCGTCCTGCTCCAGGCGGCGAAGAACCCGGCCGAGGCGAACCAGCTCGGCTTCAGCCTGCCGACCGACTGGCAGCTGTGGCAGAACCTGCAGGCGGTGTTCCAGAGCGGCGACGGCGGCATCCTCCGCGCGTTCTGGAACAGCGCCCTGCTCACCGTGGGCAGCGTCACCGTGATGGTGGTGTTCTCCGCGATGGTCGGGTACGTCCTGCAGCGGCGACCGAGCCGGTGGAACGGCCTGATCAACTTCTTCGTGCTGGCGGGGCTCATCGTGCCGCCGGCGATCGTGCCGACCATCTGGGTGCTGCAGGGGCTCAACCTGTTCAAGACCATGGGCGGGATGATCCTGATCGAGGCGACGTTCGGCCTGTCCTTCTGCATCCTGCTGTTCCGGGCGTTCGTCGCGACGATCCCGAAGGAGCTCGACGAGGCCGCCGTGCTCGACGGCGCCGGCCCGATCCGCCTGTTCTTCGGGGTGGTGCTGCCACTGCTCAAGCCGGTGATCATCACGGTCGTGCTCGTGCAGTCGGTGACGGTGTTCAACGACTTCACCAACCCGCTGTACTTCCTGCCGGGGTCCGAGAACGCGACGGTGCAGCAGACGCTCTACGCGTTCCAGAGCCAGTCCGTCAGCCAGCTGAACCTGCTGTTCACCGACGTGCTGCTCATCACGATCCCGCCGCTGATCCTCTACGTCTTCTTCAACCGTCAGATCGTCGCCGGCATGACCAGCGGCGCCGTCAAGGGCTGACCGCCCACCCCGGCCTGGAGGCGCGACCCGCCTCCGCCACACCGCCCGCCCGGGCGCACGGCCGGGCCAACGACCCCGCACCGGTCGACGACGACCGGTCGCGTGAAAGGACCACCACATGACCACCTGGACCGCACCGTTCATCGCGGCCGACACCGACCTCGGCAGCGCCCCGATCCTGCGTCGGGAGTTCACCCTCGACGACGGGCACGGCGCCGTCACCACCGCCACCCTCGACGTCAGCGCACTCGGCGTCGTCGAGGCCTGGCTCGGCGGACAGCGCGTCTCCGACCACCTGCTCGAACCGGGGTGGACGAGCTACGAGTGGCGCATCCGCGTCGTGTCCCACGACGTCACGCCACACCTCGTCGACGCGGCACCGGACGAGCCCGCGGTGCTCGCGCTCATCGTCGGCAACGGCTGGGCCGCCGGACGCCTGGCCTGGGGCGGCGGTGGCGGCTGGTACACGGACGAGCGCGCCGGGTTCGCCGAACTCCGGATCACCTTCGCCGACGGGCACGAGCAGCGCGTCACGACCGACACCGACTGGCAGGCCCTGTCGAGTGCGATCACCGCGGACCAGCTCTACGACGGGCAGGACGTCGACGCCCGACTCCGTGACGGCTCGTTCCTGACGCCCGGCGAGGTCACCGTGCCCAGCGTCGACGGGCACCAGGGGCGGACGAGCACCGTGCACACGGTCGACATCGGCGAGCGCGAACTCGTCGCCGACACGGTGCCGCCGGTGCGTCCGCTCGCCGAGATCGCCCCGGTCGAGATCTGGACGAGCCCGTCGGGAGCGACCCTGGTCGACTTCGGCGTGAACCTGGTCGGCTGGGTCCGGGTCACCGCGACCGGCCCGGCCGGCACGGTGCTCACCCTGCAGCACGCCGAGGTGCTCGAGCACGACGAGCTCGGCACCCGTCCGCTGCGCACCGCGAAGGCGACGGACCACTTCACCCTGCGCGGTGACGACGAGCCCGAGACGTTCGAGCCCCGCTTCACGTTCCACGGGTTCCGCTACGCGCAGGTCGACGGGTTCCCGGGCACGCACGACGAGCTCCGCGCCGCGGTCACCGCCGTGCAGGTCGGCTCGGACCTCACCCGCACCGGCACGTTCGCCTCGAGCCACGAACTGCTGAACACCTTCCACGACAACGTCATCCGGGGCATGCAGGGCAACTTCCTGAGCGTGCCGACGGACTGCCCGCAGCGCGACGAGCGCCTCGGCTGGACGGGCGACATCGCCGCGTTCGCCCCGACGGCCTCGTACCTGTTCGACACGCGGACCTTCCTGGCCGACTGGCTGCGCGACGTCTGGCTCGAGCAGCAGCACGCCGACGGGGTCATCCCGTTCGTGGTGCCGGACGTGCTGAAGTACTCCCCCGCCGAGGACTTCGGCAAGCCCGACGCGACCGCCGTCTGGTCGGACGCCGGCGTCTGGGTGCCCTGGACCCTGTACCAGGCGTACGGCGACACCGTGGTGCTCGAGGAGCAGTTCGACTCGATGGCCGCACACCTGCGCCGGGTCCGTGACCACCTGTCCCCGGAGGACCTGTGGGACACCGTGTTCCAGTTCGGCGACTGGCTCGACCCGGACGCCCCGCCCGAGGCCCCGGCCGACGCGAAGGCCGACAAGGGCGTCGTCGCGACGATCTGCGCCTACCGGTCCGCGACGATCGTGGCGGACGCGGCGGAGCTGTTGGGTGGTCACGAGGCGGAAGCGGCGGAGTTCCGGGAACTCGCCACGCGCCTCCAGGCCGGGTTCCGCACCCACTACCTGCAGGACGACGGGCGGATCCTGTCGGACGCGACCACGGTGTACACGCTGGCGATCGTGTTCGGGATCCTGTCCGAGCAGGAGCAGGCCGTGGCCGGCGACCGTCTCGCCGAGCTGGTCGAGGCGTCCGGGTACCGGATCTCGACGGGCTTCGCGGGGACACCCTTCATCACCGATGCGCTGACGCAGACGGGTCACCTGGAGGACGCCTACCGGCTGCTGCTGCAGACGGAGTGCCCGTCGTGGCTGTACCCGGTGACGATGGGCGCGACGACGGTGTGGGAGCGGTGGGACTCGATGCTGCCGGACGGCACGATCAACCCGGGTGAGATGACCTCGTTCAACCACTACGCACTCGGTGCCGTGGCGGACTGGATGCACCGGGTGGTGGGTGGCCTGTCGCCGCTGTCGCCGGGGTACGAGTCCGTGCTCGTCGCCCCGCAGCCGGGCGGCGGTCTGACCTGGGCGGAGACCTCGCTCGACACCGTGTACGGGCACGTCGCGGTGCGGTGGGAACTCGTCGACGGCGAGTTGCTCGTCCGCGCGACCGTGCCCGAGGGCGTCTCGGCCGTGGTGCGACTGCCGGGCGTCCCCGACGAGCGCCTCGGAGCGGGGACCCACGACCTGCGGGCGCCCGCGGCGGTCCCCACCGCGTAGGGCCCTGGTCCGCAAAACACCGGTGTTCGCACGTCGAACCCCCGAACGCGCGTGTTCACCCCGTGAACACCGGTGTTTTGCGGTCCGGCCCCACCCCACCCCACACCACGACGGTTGCGGCAGACCGCCGCGCGCCGTACTGTATGAAACGATTCAATCGCACACGAGGAAGTGACACGATGACATCGACCCCGAGCTTCGCCGGCATCGCCGACCAGCTGGCACGACAGCAGATCGAGCTGCCCAGCTGGGCCTTCGGCAACTCCGGCACCCGCTTCAAGGTGTTCAGCACGCCGGGCACCCCGCGCGACCCCTACGAGAAGATCGCCGACGCCGCCCAGGTGCACCGGTACACCGGCCTCGCCCCCACCGTCGCGCTGCACATCCCGTGGGACCTGGTGGACGACTTCGCCGACCTCAAGCGCCACGCCGAGGAGCACGGGGTGTCGCTCGGCACCGTCAACTCGAACACGTTCCAGGACGACGACTTCAAGTTCGGCGCCCTGACCCACGTCGACGAGACGATCCGGCAGAAGGCGATCGACCACCACCTGCGTTGCATCGACGTGATGGACGCCACCGGCAGCCGCGACCTGAAGATCTGGCTCGCCGAGGGCTCGAACTACCCCGGGCAAGAGGACATGCGCTCCCGCCAGGACCGCCTGCACGAGTCGCTCTCGACGATCTACGACCGCCTCGGCGCCGACCAGCGACTGGTGCTCGAGTACAAGTTCTTCGAGCCGTCGTTCTACCACACGGACGTCCCCGACTGGGGCACCAGCTACGTGCAGACGGCGGCACTCGGGCCGAAGGCGATGGTCTGCCTGGACACCGGGCACCACGCCCCCGGTACGAACATCGAGTTCATCGTGATGCAGCTCCTGCGCCTCGGCAAGCTCGGTTCCTTCGACTTCAACTCGCGCTTCTACGCCGACGACGACCTGATCGTGGGCGCCGCGGACCCGTTCCAGCTGTTCCGGATCCTGGTCGAGGTCATCCGCGGCGGCGGCTACGACAACCCCGACGTGGCGTTCATGCTCGACCAGTGCCACAACGTCGAGGACAAGATCCCCGGCCAGATCCGCTCGGTGCTGAACGTGCAGGAGATGACGGCCCGCGCGCTGCTCCTGGACCGCGTCGCGCTCACCGCCGCGCAGGAGGCCCATGACGTCCTCGGCGCCAACGAGGTCTTCATGGACGCGTACCAGACCGACGTCCGGAAGGACCTCGCCGCGTGGCGCGAGACCCGCGGCCTGCCGGCGAACCCGATGCGTGCCTACCTGGAGTCCGGGTACCAGCAGTCGATCGCGGCGGACCGCGTCGGCGGCGTCCAGGCCGGCTGGGGCGCGTAGGAACATGACGAACACAGTGGAGGCACGGGTGGACCCCGAGGCGCACGACACCGACGCAGACACCACGATCAAGGCGCTCATCGCGCGCTCGAACGCGCTCGGCTCGGATCCGCGGATCACGAACTACGCGGGCGGGAACACCTCCGCCAAGGGCACCGACACCGACCCCGTCACGGGCGAACCCGTCGAGCTGCTCTGGGTGAAGGGCTCCGGGGGCGACCTCGGCACCCTCACCCCGGCGGGCCTCGCGGTCCTGCGCGTCGACCGGGTCCGGGCGCTCCGGGACATGTACGCATCAGACACAGGCCCGGGCGTCGAGCGCGAGGACGAGATGGTCGGCGCCTTCGACTACACGCTGCACGGCAAGGGCGGAGCCGCGCCGTCGATCGACACCGCGATGCACGCCCTCGTCGACGCCGCCCACGTCGACCACCTGCACCCCGACGCCGGGATCGCCATCGCCACGGCGGCGGGCGGCCCGGCCCTGACCGAGCGCATCTTCGGCGACAGGGTCGTCTGGGTGCCGTGGCGCCGACCCGGGTTCCAGCTCGGGCTCGACATCGCCGCCGTCCAGCGCGACCACCCCGAAGCCATCGGCACGATCCTGGGCGGCCACGGGATCACGGCCTGGGGGGCCACGAGCGACGAGGCCGAAGCGAACTCCCGCTGGATCATCGACACCGCCGAGCAGTACCTCGCGGCGAACGGTGCCGCCGACCCGTTCGGCCCCGTCCGCCCCGGGTACGAAGCCCTGCCCACCGAGGAACGCCGTGCACGCGCCGCCGCCCTCGCCCCGACGATCCGGGGCATCGCCGGACACGACAAGCCCGTCGTCGGGCACTTCACCGACACCGACGTCGTGCTCGAGTTCCTGGCGAGCGAACGTGCCGAAGAACTCGCGGCCCTCGGCACCAGCTGCCCGGACCACTTCCTGCGCACCAAGGTCAAGCCGCTCATCCTCGACCTGCCCGCAACGGCCTCCGTCGACGAGCAGACCGACCGCCTGCACGAACTGCACGAGCAGTACCGCGCGGACTACCGGGCGTACTACGACCGCTACGCAGACGAGACGAGCCCCGCGATCCGCGGCGCCGACCCGCTCATCGTGCTGGTCCCCGGCGTCGGCATGTTCTCGTACGGCAAGGACGCCCAGACCGCCCGCGTCGCCGGCGAGTTCTACGTCAACGCGATCACCGTGATGCGCGGCGCCGAGTCGGTCAGCACCTACGCCCCCATCGACGAGGCCGAGAAGTTCCGGATCGAGTACTGGGCCCTCGAAGAGGCGAAGCTGCAGCGGATGCCCGCACCCAGGAAGCTCGCGACGCGCATCGCCCTGGTCACCGGGGCAGCGTCCGGCATCGGCAAGGCGATCGCGAAGCGCCTGGCTGCCGAGGGCGCCGCCGTCGTCATCGCCGACCTCGACCTCGAGAAGGCCACCGCTGCGGCGGCGGAGATCGGCGGCCTCGACCAGGCCATCGGCGTCGCCGCGAACGTGACGGACGCCGCCGCGATCGAGCAGGCCATCCAGCAGACCCTGCTGCACTTCGGCGGCCTCGACCTCGTGGTGAACAACGCCGGGCTGTCGCTGTCCAAGAGCCTGCTCGAGACCACCGAACAGGACTGGGACCTGCAGCACGACGTGATGGCGAAGGGCTCGTTCCTGGTGTCGAAGGCCGCGGCGAAGGTGCTCATCGAGCAGGGCCTGGGCGGCGACATCGTCTACATCTCGTCCAAGAACTCGGTGTTCGCCGGGCCGAACAACATCGCGTACTCCGCCACGAAGGCCGACCAGGCCCACCAGGTGCGGCTGCTCGCGGCCGAACTCGGCGAGCACGGCATCCGTGTCAACGGCATCAACCCCGACGGCGTCGTGCGCGGCTCCGGCATCTTCGCGAGCGGCTGGGGCGCCAACCGAGCCAAGACGTACGGCATCGAGGAGCAGGACCTCGGCGCGTTCTACGCGCAGCGCACGATCCTGAAGCGCGAGGTCGTGCCCGAGAACGTCGCGAACGCCGTCTACGCCATCTGCACCGACGACTTCTCGCACACCACCGGCCTGCACGTGCCCGTCGACGCCGGTGTCGCCGCGGCCTTCCTGCGGTAGCGACGACCAACGAACACCGAGCAGGAGCAGAGCATGCACACCAGCGGCAGCGTCGCCGCGGTCGACCTCGGGGCCACCAGCGGCAGGGTGATCGTCGGCCACGTCGACCCCGACGGGGTCCGGATGGACCACGTCGCGCGGTTCCCGAACGGCCCCGTCACCCTGCACGAGGGCGACGCCGACACCGGCCGCGACGTCCTGCACTGGGACGTCGTCGAGCTGTACCGGCAGGTGACCGAGGGGCTGCGGCGCGCGTTCGCCGAGCACCCCGCGATCGCCAGCATCGGCATCGACTCGTGGGCGGTCGACTACGGCCTGCTCCGCGACGGCCGACTGCTCGGGCTGCCGTCGCACTACCGCGACGACCGGCACCAGGGCGGTGTCGTCCCCGTGCACGACCGGATGGCCGCCACCGAGCTGTACACCCGGAACGGCCTGCAGCACCTGCCCTTCAACACCCTGTTCCAGTGGGCTGCCGACCCGTCGCTGCAGCTCGCGCAGCGTGCGCTGCTGGTGCCCGACCTGCTCGGGTACTGGCTGACGGGGGTCGAGGCGGCCGAGCGCACGAACGCCTCGACGACCGGGGCCCTGAACGCGACCACCCGTGGGTGGGACCCGGCGGTGCGGGCTGCTGCGGGCCTCCCGGCCGGGTTGCTGCCCACGCTGCGCGACCCGGGCGACCGACTCGGCCCCCTGTTGCCGTCCGTCGCCGAGCTCGTCGGCGGGCGGGCCGACGTGACGCTGGTCGGCTCCCACGACACCGCGAGCGCCGTCGTCGCGGTCCCCGCGACGGAGCCGGACTTCGCCTACATCTCGTCGGGCACGTGGTCGCTCGTCGGCGTCGAGCTCGACGCGCCCGTCCTGTCGGACGCGGCGCGACGCGCGAACTGCACGAACGAGGGCGGTGTCGACGGCCGGGTCCGGTTCCTGAAGAACGTGTCCGGACTGTGGCTGCTGTCCGAGAGCGTCCGCACCTGGGAGCGTGGTGGCGACCACGTCGACCTGGAGGCCCTGCTCGCCTCCGCCGCGGCCGTCACCGCGCCGGTCCCCGTCTTCGACCCCGCGGACGAGTCGTTCACGGCACCCGGCGACATGCCGGCGCGGATCGCCGCGTGGTGCGCGGCGCACGGGCTGAGTGCACCCGCGTCGCGCGCGGAGTTCGTCCGGAGCATCCTCGAGTCGCTCGCGACGGCGTACGCCGAGACCCTGCGCACCATCGCCGACGTGACCGGCAAGGCCATCCGGGTGGTGCACGTCGTGGGCGGCGGCTCGCAGAACCGCTTGCTCTGCCAGCTGACCGCGGACCGCACCGGCCTGCCGGTCGTGGCGGGTCCGGTCGAGGCCACCGCACTCGGCAACGTCCTGGTGCAGGCGCGTGCCGCTGGACTCGCGGGCCTCGGAGGGGCTTCACTGGAGGCACTCCGCAGCATCGTCGCACGGAGCGTCGAGCCCGTGCGGTACACACCCTCGGCGTCGTCGCGCGCCGATCCCGATCGATCCCCCGTCAGGAGCCACGCATGACCACGACCGACGACCAGCACCGGATCGACCCGGCGACCGGGGCACCGGCACCCGCGACGGGGTCCGCGTCCGCCGCTCGCACGCGGGTCAAGCGGCAGCTGCCGACGGTGCGGGACCTCGCGCCGCTCATGCAGTTCAAGAAGCCTTCGCTGCCGGGTCGGCGTCAGCGCCTCGAACAGGCCTTGACGATCTGGGACCTCCGCGACATCGCCGCCTGCCGCACCCCGAAGGCCGCGTTCGACTACACCGAGGGCGCGGCCGAGGCGGAGATCTCCCTCGCCCGCGCGCGGCAGGCGTTCGAGGACATCGAGTTCACCCCGGCGATCCTGCGGGACGTGTCGCGGGTGGACACCTCGCGCCAGGTGCTCGGGGCACCGGTGTCGTACCCGTTCGGCATCGCGCCGACGGGCTTCACGCGGATGATGCAGACCGAGGGCGAGCGGGCCGGTGCCCGGGCCGCCGGACGTGCCGGCATCCCGTTCTCGCTCTCCACGATGGGCACCACCGCGATCGAGGACGTCCGCGACGCCAACCCGCACGGGCGCAACTGGTTCCAGCTGTACATGTGGAAGGACCGCGAGAAGTCGATGGCGCTGGTCTCCCGCGCCCAGCAGGCCGGCTTCGACACCCTGCTCGTCACCGTGGACGTCCCCGTCGCGGGCGCGCGGCTGCGGGACAAGCGGAACGGGTTCTCGATCCCGCCGCAGCTGAGTGCCCGGACCGTGGTGAACGCGATCCCGCGACCGTGGTGGTGGTTCGACTTCCTGACCACCGAGCCGCTGGCGTTCGCGTCGCTCGACCGCTGGTCCGGCACCGTCGGCGAGCTGCTCGACCACATGTTCGACCCGACCGTCACCTACGAGGACCTCGCCTGGATCCGCGACCAGTGGCAGGGCAAGGTCGTCGTGAAGGGCGTGCAGTCCCTGGCGGACGCCAAGCGTCTGGCGGACATGGGCGTCGACGGGATCACGCTGTCGAACCACGGCGGCCGGCAGCTGGACCGGGCGCCGGTGCCGTTCCACCTGCTGCCCTCCGTGGTCAAGGAGGTCGGGAAGGACACCGAGGTGCACCTCGACACGGGCATCATGTCCGGCGCCGACATCGTGGCTGCCGTTGCCCTCGGCGCGAAGTTCACGATGGTCGGCCGTGCCTACCTCTACGGGCTGATGGCCGGTGGCGAGGCAGGGGTGGACCGGATGATCCAGATCCTGTCCGAGCAGATCGAGCGGACCATGCGGCTGCTCGGGGTGGCCTCGCTCGACGAGCTCGAGCCGGGGCACGTGACGCAGCTGCAGCGGTTGCAGCCGATCCCCCGGGCCTGAGCAGGCGGCACGCCCCGCGTTGCACCGTGCACGTTCGACGGTCGGACACCGGGCGTTCGTCGGTCGATTTCCGTGACACCCCCCGAACGGGTCACAAATGATGCAAGATGTCCGTGGACGTGTCAACGAAACCCTCGGCATCCGGCCGGCTGATGCGTCCGTCCTCCCCGCATCCTGCGCCCGAGCATCCACGAGGAGCCCGACATCTCGACCCGAAGCACGTGCACGCCCTCGCGCGGCACGACCCCACGGAACACGTCCACAACCGCGGCCACCCGAGGGGGTACCCGATGATCCGCCACCGCGCGATCCTGGCGGTCGCGACCGCCGGCGCCCTGGTCCTCGGCGTCCCCACCGCCGCCTCCGCCCGCACCTGGTGGGGCTGGGACGGCGAGCGCCGCTGGCACAACGCCCCGGTGGACCCCACCCCGACGCCGGCCCCGGACGAGACGGAGACCCCGGCCCCCACCGACGAGTGGACCCCGGATGCCGAGCCCGAGCAGGACTCCGCGCCGATCGAGGACTCCGCACCCGTCGCCGAGCCCGCGCCCGAGGCAGAGGCAGAGGCAGAACCCGAGTCAGACGCAGCGCCCGTGGCGGATGCCTCCCCCACTGACCTCGCGGACCTGTCCGCGATCGCACCGGACGCCTCGTTCGTCGAGGACTTCACCAAGAACGCCGTCACCGGCCTGGTCTCGTCGCTCTACCCGCAGTCGTGGCAGGCCTACCCCGACGGCACCTCGGGCATCTACGCGCCGAGCAAGACCGTGTCGGTGCACGACGGCGTGATGGACGTCGCCCTCGGCACCGGTGCCGGAGCGGCCGGCACCTTCGGCTCCTCCGACGGCGCCTGGGACCACGTGGGCGGCTCGTTCTCGGTCCGTGCGAAGGCGACCGGCGGCGACGGCAACGGCGCGGCCTTCATGCTGTGGCCGACGTCGAACGTGTGGGCCGACGGCGAGATCGACTTCCCCGAGGGCAACTTCGAGGACAGCCCCTCGGTGTTCCACCACTCGATGACCCCGGGCAAGGAGGCCGAGCGCGTCCAGCTCGGCACCGGTGTCTCGTGGCGCGACTGGCACACCTACAAGGTCGACTGGGTTCCCGGCGAGTCCGTCACGTACAGCGTCGACGGCAAGGTCCTCGGCACGATCACGCACGACGTGCCGACGACCCCGCACCGCTTCATGTTCCAGGTCGGCAGCTGGGGCGAGAAGGGCAACCTGCTCATCGACTGGGTCTCGACGACCGAGTAGCGTCCGCAGGTCCACCCGATACGGACGGGAGGCCCGGTGCCAGCTGGCACCGGGCCTCCCGTCTGTCCGTGGCCACGTTGCGGGCGTCGCCAGGTGGGGCCGTCCGTGACCGGGCCGCTCGGGGCGTCGAGGAACCGCGCCGATCAGAAGAGCGCGTTGAGGTCCGCGGAGTCCACCCCGGAGACCAGTGAGTCGTCGGTGGCGGTGGTCGGGAGTTCGGCCGCGGCCTGCCGAGCGGCGGAGTACGCGGCCGTGGAAGGTCGCGGCTCTGGTCGAAATCGTGTTCACCTCTCGATCCCAGCGGTCCGAGCGCTGACGAGCTGGCTGATTCCGGAGGACGCGGTGGGACCGCTCAGCTCTCGGGGCGAGGAGACCTGCGTGGGTTCAGCAGGTCTCCGTCCCACGTCAGGTCGTCGCGCTCGCGGACCTCGAACGCCTCGAACCGGTCGTCGTCGAGCACGCCGTCGACGAGCGCGCGCGATCCGGCGACGATCGTCGAGTCCCAGTCCTCCTCGGCGGCGACGACCCACGCGTGGTCCTCCGGCCAGATGAACGTCGTGTGCGGCGCCACCTGGTCGTGCCGCCCGAAGCTCTCCCAACCCGGGACCGCACGCTGTGCCCACGACGGATCGGCGAGCTCGTCCAGGGTCGCGCTGAAGAGCCAGGTGTCCCGCCCGGGCCACGCCATCAACCGCCGCGCGCGTCGTACCAGGTGCCGGTAGCGTTCGGCCGACGGCGGCTCGCCCGTGCCCTCCCATGCTCCGACGACCAGGTCTCCGGGGATCGATGTGGCGTTCCGCAGGTGCGTGGTGATGACGGCGAGGTCCTGCGGGTCGAACCACCCGTCGTCCGACTGGTCGACCCTCCAGCCGTCGGCCCACGACGTCGCGTGCTCGTCGTCGGTCAGGCGTCGCCACTGCACGAGAGGGTGCATCACGCGGTGGTTGCGGCGAGCGACCTCCGCCCATCGCCAGCGGGTGTGCTCGACGTCCGGGTGGGAGCCCCACTCGTCCGTGGTGTCGAGGTCCGCCCGGTGCGCGCCGACCAGGTGCAGCAGGCGTGCGTACGCCTCGAACCCGGTGCCGGCCACCCCGCCGACGCTCGCCCTGTTCCCGGCACGCGCGACGAGCCAGTCGCCCCGCGATGCCTCGCTCAGCAGGCGCATCGTGCTGCTGCTCAGGGCTTCTCGTCGACGAGGGCGATGAAACGGCTGCCGATGCCCTCGACCTCGCGCCGCGTCAGGCCGGCAGTGGGCTCGGGTGCCTGGTACGGGGCGTGGTAGTCGCACATCAGGTAGTCCCACTCGGGCCACCACTTCTTGGGGCGCGCCTCTTCGTCGAAGCCGCAGACCACGCACTCCAGGCGCGTCCAGACCTTCTTGGTGCCCGTGCGGTTGGCGCGGGACTGCACGAGCCAGGCGGGCGGGTCCTGCTCGATCGCGTCGAGCTCCGCTTCACTCAGGCGCGACGGGATGCCGTGGCGGGTCGCCATCTCGAGGGGGATGTCGAGCCGGACGGCGGCTTCGCGGCGGGAGAGCATCCGTCCAGGGTAGGTCCTGCCACTCCCCACCTCGAACTGTGATGTCGGGAACCCGCCAGTGACCGCTCCCACGTCTGGCGAGACTGGCTCGGAGCTCCCCAACGGCGAGTGCGTCATCAACCTCCCGTCCGCCGCTCATCATGAGCTCCCAGTGGTTCTACGGCCTCGGCGGCGCGCTCCACCCGTCGCGGCTCGCCGGCATCGACGAGGAGTGGTACCGGTAGTGAGAGGGGCTCCGACCGCGGACTTTCCTCGAGCGGGCAGTCCGTGTATGGTCTCGATCACTGAGGTAAAAGGCGCCGCGACTGCGACGCACCAGCACGCGGCATCGAACGAGTCGCCACTTCTTCCCTCGAAGGAGTGCGCCATCATGTCCCCCAGTCCCGATCTCACCACCGGGCACGTGCCTGCCGGTGGCTCGTCGCCTCGTCTGCGCGACGCCTGGATCGCCCTCGCCGGGCTGTCCGCGGTGTTCCTGTTCGAGATGCTCGACAACTCCGTGCTCAACGTCGCCCTGCCGACGATCGGCCGCGACCTGGGCTCGTCGACGACGGGCCTGCAGTGGGTCTCGGGTGCCTACTCGGTCGCCTTCGGAGGGCTGATGCTGCTCTTCGGCGCCGTCGCCGACCGCATCGGACGCCGTCGGGTCATGCTCGCCGGGCTCGTCTTGCTGGCCCTGGCCAGCCTCGCCACGGCGGTGGTCACGTCGACCGAGCAACTGATCGCCGTGCGGGGAACGATGGGCGTCGCCGCGGCGATGACGACGCCCGGGTCGATGGCGCTGGCGTTCCGCCTCTTCGACGACGAAGGTCTCCGGGTGCGGGCGCTCACCGTCATCTCGACGGCCGGGCTCGTGGGCCTGGCCATCGGTCCGACCGTCGGCGGGTTCGTGCTCGCCGTCGCCCCGTGGCAGGTGCTGCTGCTGGCCGACGTGCCGATCGCGGTCCTCGCGCTCGTCGGCATCCGGTTCGGTGTCACCCGCGACGAGGCGGCAGGGCTCCGTCGCGATCCGGTCGACGTGGTCGGAGCGCTGCTCGGCACCGTGACCACGGCTGGAGCGCTCGTGGCGCCGACGATCCTGGTCGAGTCCGGAGCCGCCGGCTGGTGGGGGTGGGGCGTCCTCGCGCTCGCCGTCGCCTGCGGGGTGGGGTTCGTCGCCCGCGAGCGGACCGCGCGGCACCCGCTGATCGACCTGCACCTGCTCGCCCGACCACTCGTCTCGAGCGGCCTCGCTTTCAAGGCCGCGTCGGGTCTGGCCGTCGCCGGACTGTCGTACCTCGTGACCCTGCAGCTGCAGTTCGCCTGGGGGTGGTCGCCGGCCCTGGCCGCGGTCGGGACGCTGCCGCAGGTGGTCGTGTTGCTCGTCGGTGGCCGCTTCGTCGGGCCGTTCGTGCAACGGGTCGGCCTGGGCCGCGCCGCCTGGATGAGCGCCGTCTCGGTCGTCTCCGGTCTCGCGGTCTTCGGCGCCCTGAGCCGGTACGGGTACCCGTGGGTGCTCGTCGCGCTCGTGCTCGTCGCCGCCGGCATGCGGGTCGTCGGCGTCGTCGCCGGCGCGTCGGTCCTCACGGGCCTGCCCGCGGACCGCACCTCCGTCGGAGCGGCGCTCGTCGACACCTCGAGCGAGCTCGCGGGCGGTGCCGCCGTTGCCGCGGCGGGGACCATCGTCGCCGCCTTCGTCGCCGGGAGCATCACCACGACCACCTGGACCGCCGCCCGGATCGAGGGCTTCCAGGACGCCCTCACCGTCGCCGGCCTCGGCCTCGCCGCGGTCGCAGCACTGCTCGTCGTGCTCGGCATGCTCCGAGCCCGCCCACCGTCGAACCGGAAGACGGAGCCCCGGCCGAACCTGCCGACAGCACCCCTGCACACACCGACCGGACCACCATCACCGAGGAGACCTCCCGTGCCTGACACCATCGCCCTTCCCCGCCCGCCGTTCGATCCCGAGTTCGTGCCCTTCCTCACCGCCATGGACACGCGAGGCCGCTTCCACCTCACGACCCAGATGCTGCCGCAGATGCGACAGCTGGACATGACGGAGGCGCAGCTCGACGAAGGGCTGCGTGCTCGCGGCCTCGAACGGAGCAGCATCACGATCCCGGGGCACCGCGGCGACCCGATCGACCTCGCCGTGATCCAACGCACCGGCCGTACCGGTACAGCTGCCCTGGCCTACGCGATCCACGGCGGCGGCATGGTGTTCGGCCACCACCTCGGCAACCTCGACTCCTACGACGAGTGGCTGCTGGTGCACGACGTCGTCCTGGTCAGCCCCGGCTACCGTCTGGCGCCGGAGCACCCGGACCCGTACCCGGTCGAGGACTGCTACGCCGGTCTCGTCTGGGCAGCCGAGCACGCCGACGAACTCGGCATCGACCCGGAGCGCATCGTCCTCGTCGGGCAGAGCGCCGGGGCCGGTCTCGCCGCCGGCACGGCCCTCCTCGCCCGCGACCGACAGGGGCCCTCCGTCATCGGCCAGGTGCTCGTGAGTCCCGTGCTCGACGACCGTGACGCGACCCTGTCGGCTCGGCAGTTCGACGGTGTCGGGGTCGCCGACCGGGAGATGACACGGTTCGGCTGGGACGCCTACCTCGGTGACCGGCGTGGTGGCGAGGACGTGTCGATCTACGCTGCACCCGGGCGCGCGACCGACCTCACCGGGCTCCCGTCCGCGTACATCGACTGCGGCAGCACCGAGGTGTTCCGCGACGAGACCGTCGCCTACGCCAGCTCGCTGTGGGCGGCAGGGATCCAGGCGGAACTGCACGTGTGGCCGGGAGCGTTCCACGGATCGATGAGCATGATGCCCGACGCGACGCTGTCGCAGCGGGCCGTGCAGGCCCTGCGCGAGTTCACCGGGCGCCTCCTCGGCCCGGCCGTTTGACGGCGGCCCCGGCACGAGCGGATCGCGGCGCTCGTGCCGGCACCGGGCTGCAGCATCAACCAGATCCGATCCAGGGACGAGCGCCACGACGACTACCGGCCACGCCTCACCGTCGAGCCGCACGTGCCGGAGCCCGGGCAGCAGAGCTTCGCCGTCATCGGACGCGACGACGGGCATGACGATGGTGTCCGCTGCCTGCTCCTGTGCAGCGATTTCGATGACAGGAGGCCAGGACGTCGTGAGCACCTCGGCGGCCTGCCCCTCGGACCCGCCGTGCTCGTGAGCTCTGCGTCGCGCACCTCGACATCCGCCCGCTCGACGCCTCACGGTCACGGTCACGGTCACGGTCACGGTCACGGTCACGGTCACGGTCACGGTCACGGTCACGGTCACGGTCACGGTCACGGTCACGGTCACGGTCACGGAAGGAGCATCGTTCTGTTGATGCAGACGCGGAGGCGTATGGTGTCTTGATGTCGAGACGAATTGTCTCGACAACTTGGCGTCCTTCACCGAGCTCGCCCTCGTCACCGTCGACAGGAGATCCCCATGTCCGATTCCGCAGCAGCAGACGCACACACGAACGTCGTGCCGCAGTCCACCCAGGCCTCGACCTGGGGTGAGCAGATCACGTCCGGTCGCTTCTCCGGCCAGACCGTCATCGTCACCGGGGCCGCATCCGGCATCGGTCGCGCCACCGCGTCACGCGTCGCCCGAGAAGGTGGACGAGTGGTGGCAGTCGACATCACCGTCGACCGTCTCTCCGGCCTGCTCGAGGAGCTGCCCGACGCGGACATCGTGCCCGTTGGGGGCGACATCACCTCACAGGCGGACGTGGACGCGATCCTCGCAGCCGCCGGTGAGCGGATCGATGCCCTCGCCAACGTCGCCGGTATCGCCGATGACTTCTCCCCGCTCGACGAGACCAGCGACGCCGTGTGGGAGCGCGTGATGGGCGTGAACGTCACCGGCACCTTCAAGCTGACCCGTGCCGTGCTGCCGGTCATGCTCGAAGCCGGTCGCGGTTCCGTCGTCAACGTCGTCAGCGGAGCAGCTCTCCTCGGCAGCGCCTCCGGCGCGGCGTACACCGCGTCCAAGCACGCCGTCCTCGGTCTGACCCGGTCCTCGGCGTTCATGTACGCGCAGCGCGGGCTGCGCGTCAATGCCGTCGCCCCTGGCGCGGTCGCAACGAACATCGGCTCGTCCTCGACGCTCTCGGAGAAGGGTCAGGAGCGATTGGCGCCGTTCTTCGCTCTGTTGCCCAGCATCGCCGCTCCGGCCGAACTCGCTGCGTCGATCACGTTCCTGCTCAGTGACGACGGCGTCAACATCAACGGCGCCGTGCTCTCCAGTGACGGCGGCGTCTCCGTCCAGTAGCGCGGAACGCAACCGACCGCCGTCCGCGTCGAGTCGAGGGCCGGGATGCAGTCAGGATGGCTGCATGGGCAAGAGCACAGGACGATTCCGGAACGAAGAGACGCGCCTTGCGATCCTCGATGCGACGCGGACGGAGCTGGCGAGCCGCGGATGGGACAAGCTCTCGTTCGAGCGCGTCGCCGCGGTCGCCGGCGTCGGCAAGCAGACGCTCTACCGGTGGTGGCCCACCAAGACAGCCCTGGTGTCGGAGATGGTCACCGAAGGCGGGATCCTGCCGGTCGGGCCCGTCGAGGTCACCGACGACGTTCGCCGGGACGTCACGGCGTGGATGATCGCCGTCGGCCGCGTGCACGACGATCCCGACGCGGCTGCCGTGCTGCAGGCCGTCGTCGCGGCCGTCGCGGAGGATGCCGACCTCTCCGCCCAGTACGACGACCGGATCACCACGGTCGCGCGCACGCGGCTCAGGGAGCGGCTGCAGCGCGCTGTCGACGCCGCGGACCTTCCACCCGACCTCAAGATCGACGTCGTGACGCAAGTGTTCATGGCGATGGTCCTCTGGTGCCTCGTCACCCGCCGACCACTCGATCAAGCGCTCATCGCGGACCTCGTCACGACCACCTTGCAGAAGCCGTGATGCCGACTTCGCCACCCCGTCCTTGACATTGCTCAACCATCTGGCATAGTTGACGGTCGTCAACCATCCGGATGCAGCGTGGCATCCCCCTCGCCCGCCCTGGAGTCCCGATGTCCCGTCCCGAAGCCGCAGCCGCACCGCTGCACCCGACCGAGCCCGGCGCCATGTCGCACCGGCAGGTCCTCGAAGCACTCTCCGGGCTCCTGCTCGGCATGTTCGTCGCGATCCTCGCGTCGACCGTCGTCAGCACGTCCCTTCCGAAGATCATCGGTGACCTCGGCGGCGGCGAGAGCGCCTACACGTGGGTCGTCACCTCGACGCTCCTCGCGACGACCGTCTCGACGCCGGTCTGGGGCAAGCTCGCCGACCTCTTCAACCGCAAGCTGCTCATCCAGCTCTCGCTCGTGATCTTCGTCCTCGGGTCCGCGCTGGCGGGCTTCTCGGAGAACCCCGGCACGCTCATCACGTTCCGCGTCGTGCAGGGCCTCGGCGCCGGTGGTCTCACCGCCCTGAGCCAGATCATCCTCGCCGACATCATCAGCCCACGTGAGCGCGGACGCTACGGCGGGTACTTCGGAGCCGTCATGGCGGTCGGCACCGTCGGCGGCCCGTTGTTCGGCGGGCTCCTCACGGACAGCCTCGGTTGGCGCTGGAACTTCTTCGTGGGCGTGCCCTTCGCGGTCGCGGCGATCATCCTGCTGCAGCTCACCCTGAAGCTCCGGACCCTCCCGGAGCGCAAGGTCTCGATCGACTACCTCGGCATCACGACCATCGCCGGTGGTGTCTCCCTCCTGCTCATCTGGGTCACCCTCGCCGGGAAGAACTTCGACTGGGTCTCGCCGACCTCGTTCGTGATGGTGATCGGTGCAGCGATCCTGCTCGCGGCCACCGTGTTCATCGAGCTCCGCGCGAAGGAGCCGATCATCCCGATGACGCTGTTCCGGAACCGCACGTTCACGATGGCGGTCATCGGATCGATCGCCGTCGGCATCGCGATGTTCGGCGCGACCGTCTACCTGGCGCAGTACATGCAGCTCGCCCGTGGCGCGACCCCGACCCAGTCGGGCCTGCTGACGATCCCGATGATCGCTGGTCTGCTCATCGCCTCCACCGTCGGTGGCAGCCTGGTCACGAAGACGGGCAAGTGGAAGCCGATCATGCTCATCGGGTCGATCGCCCTCGTCGTCGGACTCGGCCTCATGGGGACGATCGCGTACGACACGCCCTACGTCGTCGTCGCGGTCTACATGTTCGTGATGGGGTCGGGCGTCGGCCTGGTCATGCAGAACCTCGTCCTCGTCGTGCAGAACACCACCGAACCTGCCAACATCGGCGCCGCGTCTTCGGGGGTCGCGTTCTTCCGCTCCCTCGGTGGCGCGATCGGCGTCTCCGTCCTCGGCACCGTCCTCGGGACCCGAGTAGCCGATGCCATCAGCGACAAGCAGGACGCGTTGACCAAGGCGATCACCGCGCTGGGCGAGAAGGGCGCAGCGGTCGCGAAGGAGCTGTCGTCCGGCAGCATCCCCGCCGTCAGCTCACTGCCGAAGGGTGTGCGCCAGATCATCGAGTCGGCGTACGGCCAGGGCGTGGCAGAGATCTTCCTCATCGCAGCCCCGATCGCGATCCTGCTCGTCCTGGCGATCGCGTTCATGCCGAACGTGCCGCTCACCACGAAGACCGTCGCCGAACGTTCCACCGACGCCGGGCCCGCAGCCGGTGCGGCCGAGGACTTCGCCGGCATCGGAACCGTCACCGGCTCCAACCCGACGGTCGGAGACGGCGACTCCCCGGCACGGGAAGCGCGTCGTGCTCGACGCTGACGTGACGGCCGAGGATGGAACGCCGGCCGCGGTGGAAACCGCGGCCGGCGCGACGACCACGGACACCGACAACGCGTTCATCCGCATCGAACGGCAGTTCATGGCGATCTTCGCACTGTCCCGCCACAGCTTGCGCGAGCAGGCGGCGCAGATGGACCTGCAGCCCGTGGGGTACCGCGTGCTCGTCGAGCTCGTGGTCATCGGCAGCAGTGGTGCGGGTGACCTGGCGGAAGCGCTCGGCATCGACAAGGCGGCGCTCAGCCGGCAGCTCAGCCACCTGGAGTCGCTCGGGCTCGTCACACGGGAACGCCACGTCGAGGACCGACGAGCGGTCGTCATCCGTGCGACCCCGATCGCGATCAACCGTATCCAGAGCATCCGCGACAGTGCACGCAGTGCGTTCCGGGAGCGGCTCGGCTCGTGGCCGCACCACGATCTCGAGGAACTCGCGCGTCTCCTCGCCGGCCTCCTGTGACGTCTCCGGTCGGCCTGCGCGAGCGGAAGCGGGCGGCGACTCGACAGCGGATCATCCACGCCGCACAGGTCGGCAGCCTCGAGCACGGTCTCGAGGGGGTGACGATCGAAGGCATCGCGCGCGATGCCGACATCTCTCCACGCTCGTTCTTCAACTACTTCTCCAGCAGGGAAGCAGCCATCGTGGGCCTTCAGCCGGCCGCGGAGCGCACGCTCACCGACGACGAGATGGAGCAACTGCCTGCTGACATCGCCGCGGCGGTGTCGTGCGTCGTGCTCGACGCCCTCGGGAACCAGGTCGCCGACCCCGAAGACGAGCTCAGGCGTGAGGTGTTCCGCCGGTACCCTCAGCTCCTCGACGAGTACCAGTCCTTGTGGAAGGCGTCGATGCAGAACGCCACGGTGTCCGTTGCGCGGCTGCTGCAACGGCGCGGTGTCGCGGCACAGCAATGCAATGCGATCGCGTTCACGCTCGTCTCGATGTGCGTCGCGACCATCCGGACGATGCTCGTCGCGGGGACACCCGTCGATGCGGACAACCCAGCCGGCGACGTCACGGTCGACGCGGTCACCGACGCCGTACGCGCGGTGTCGGCCGTCTTGAGCAGCAGTTCCTGACCGTCGCTCGGCCCGCGAGCGGAGGGCGTTGACGGCACCCCGATGAACGGTGCCTCGTCGGACTCGGAAGACCAGCGGCCCCGCCGCTGTCCCCACAGGCGGACGAGCCGCCGCTACTCCCCCTCGTCCGAGCAGCCCGGCAACGCCGCGATCTCCGTGCACCCGTACTCGCTCCATCTGCCCTGGCCGTAGGTGTCGTAGGCCGCCGTCGACGCGACGGTGGCCCCTGCGCCACCCGTCAGGACGAAGTACGGGGTCGGATCGCCCTCAGTCGTCCACCGGACCCATTGGAGCGAAGCCACCTCGCCCGCTTCGCTCGCGTCCATCAGACACTGCAGGCTCTCGGCCGGGAGCGCACCGTCGTTCTCGAGCTCGACCTCGCCGCAGTCGGTACCGCTCGGGTTGCTGACCCACACGGGCGCATCGGCGAGTGTGCGGGCCGACGCGATGGGGTCAGCGAGCTGCTCACTGCATGCCGACAGGAGCGGCAGCGCGGCCAGCGCGAGTCCGGCGGCAGCGAGGACGAGGGGCTTCTGCACAGGACGAGCATGGCTCGACGAGCCGCCCCGCCGGGTCACGGTCCGACAACATGTCGAGCGCTGGCGACCTGACGCCCGGTGGTCCACCTGAGACGGCCCGGAGGCCCGTTGCCAGCTGGCACCGTCCCGCCAGGCACGGCCGTCACCCCGCTGGCGCGGAGCGCCGGTACCAGCTGGTGGCGCCCACCTCTTGTCCGCCCTTGATCGCACCCGGTCGTGGCGGACGCGCCGTCACCGACCGTGGTCAGTGACTGTCGGTCATCCCACTGCCGACGTACGAGGAGTCCACCGTGTCGTCGGTGAGCGCGCAGTTGTAGACGGCGTACGGGTCGGTGTGCCCGTCGTCGAAGGTGAAGGGGTAGATGAGCTGGTAGGTCCCGTCACTGCCCGTGTACCCCGACGGGTTGTCCGTGAACGTCAGGGTGACCCCGGCGTCTGCGGCGCCCTTGCTGCACTCGTCGTAGATGTGCTGCGCGAGCGCCGACGTCTCGGACCCCTGCGACGGGGACGACGACGGAGCCGACGGAGTCGCGGCGTCCGTCGCGGTCGGAGACGGGGACGGGACCGGGGTCTTGTCCCCGGTCGTCGCCGTGGTTTCGGACGGCGACGGAGTCGGGGCGCTCGCTGCGCAACCGGTGAGGGCGGCGGCCATGATGCAAGCGGCCACCGCGGTGACGCTGAGGCGGGTCCGGGTGTTCATCGGTGTTCTCTCCTTCGGTCGGAGCAGGGTCGCTCACTGAGAGATGTCGTGAGACGGCCGATCCTGACAGGGTCCCGGTGCCGGCCAGGCGGGCGGCCTGACGCCCGCTCGTCCACCCGAGACGGACGGGAGGCCCGGTGCCAGCTGGCACCGGGCCTCCCGTCCGCCCTGTGGTCGCGTCGACGACGCGTCAGGCTCCCCAGGGCCAGTACGTCTGGCAGGTCTCGGGGCCGCTGTTCGTCGAGCCACAGACCTCCACCGGCCCCCAGAGCGCGAAGGCGACTCAGCCGCCGCTGCGCTCCCGACGGCGCATCCGCAGGGTGCCGATCCCCTGCACGATGAACACGACACCGCTCGCGACGACCAGGACCGCGATCAGGATCCGCGCGACGGACACGTCGCCCAGCAGCAGTGGGGCGACCGAGACACCGATGAAGACGGCGCCCATCACGATGACGACGACCGGGTTCTGGGCGACGAAGAACCGCCGCCCACCGTTCGCTTCAGCGAGCGCGCGGTCACGCGCACGCGGGACGGCGTCGGGTGACCGACCCGCGCGGCGATCTGCACGCCGTCGCCGACTGCGCAGGACCAACCACACCGCCGCACCGATGACGACGGCCGCTCCGATCGCGATCCACTCGACGAGCTGGAAGAACCCGAAGACGATCACCAGGACGAACCCGACCGCGACGCCCACGAACATGTCGGTGGTCATCCGGTCGGTCCGGCCGTCGCCACTCGTGACGTAACCGGGGCGGCGTTCGTACGGATCGTGCTCGTCCACGGCCGGTCCGTCGACCCGTTCGGTTCCCATGCTCCGAACGACCGACGGGGCTGGGGGCCCGTCCGGGTCAGCCCACTCGTTCCCCCGGCTGCTCGGCCCGCGCAGCGGACGTCGGACGCCCTGGGCGACCCTGGGGCGCCCGAGCACGCCACTTCGGGAGGGCTTCAGCGCCGCTCAGGCTGGGAGGCATCGCGCTGTTCGACGGTCCAGATGCCTCGCAACGCGGTCAGCAAGCGCTCGATGTTGCGGAGCGCTCGTCGGGTCTCCCACACCGAGTAGGCGCAAATGCCCACGAACACGACCAGGATCAGCCACCAGAACGGGCTGATGGTGGTCGCAGCCCAGATCGACAACGCCGCGAACAGCACCACCATGATCGGGACCAAGAACCGGTTGTTGCGGTACCGCTTGCGGGTCGATTCGAGCTCTCGGGTCCACACGACGTGGTCGACGTGGGCCGGGAGGTCGCCGGTCCGCACTGCACGCTGGATCGCTGCTGCCGTCTCCGTCCCGCCCGCACGACGGCGACGGTACGCGATGAGGAAGCCGAAGAAGGTCGTCATCAAGACCGCGTAGACGAGCGAGGAGGCAGCCCGGGCCACCAGGGCCTCGCGGCTCGGGTTCGACACGAGACCGATGGCGAAGTAGAGGCCGCCGACCAGGACGAACAGGATGGGCAGCAATGCTGGCAGGGGCAGTGAACGGAAGCGGTCCATCGTCGTTTCTCCTGATTGTTCGAGTGATCCTCGCTCTGATCACCCTGCCGACGTCGCCCGGGAGCCCCCTGAGCACGAGGACGACCCCGCCTGAGGGGCCGCCGCGTCTCGGCCCGCCTAGGGTGAACGGGTGACGCACGACGGATCAGCACGGGCAGCACTCGCGGCGGTCGCGGCGAGCGGGTGGGGGAACGCCGGGCCGCTCGTCGAACCGGGCGGCACGACGTCACCGCGACGGGCCGCGGTCCTGATGCTCTTCGGCGCGCTCGACCACACCCCGAGCGACCGACCGGCGGCAGCACCCGGGGTCCCCCGCGACCTCGACGTCCTCCTCCTCGCCCGCGCCACGACCCTGCGCGCGCACGCCGGCGAGGTCGCGTTCCCCGGTGGACGCATCGACCCCGGCGACGCGGACGCCGTCGCCGCCGCACTCCGCGAGGCGCAGGAGGAGACGGGGCTCGACCCCGCCGGCGTCGAGGTGCTGGGCACCCTGCCGGCCGTGCCCCTGGCGTTCTCGAACCACCTGGTCCGGCCCGTCATCGGCTGGTGGCGCGACCCCTCACCGATCCGCGTCGTCGACGAGCACGAGTCGGCGGCGGTGTTCCGGGTGCCGGTGGCCGACCTGCTCGACCCGGCGAACCGCGGCGTGACCGTGCTCCGCCGCAGTGGTCAGGAGTGGCGCGGACCGGCGTTCACGGTCGAGGCAGACGGGGACGAGCACCTGGTGTGGGGCTTCACCGCGATGCTGCTGGATGCACTGTTCGACCGACTCGGCTGGACGGAACCGTGGGACCGGAGCCTCGAGGTGCCGCTGCCCGACTGAGCACCGGGAACGACAACGGGTCGGCCCGCACCGCGTCGACCGCGTGGGCCACGGCCCCGATGACGACGACGTCGGCCCCGAGCGACGACGCCACGAGTTCGGGGACCGGGTCGAAGTGCCCCTTCGCCAGGAGGTCGCGGGCACGGTCGATCACGGCGACCGCGGGCTGGGCGATCGCGCCGGCGACCACCACGCGGTCGATGTCGAGCAGGCTCGCGAGCAGGATGCAGACCCGGGCCAGGCGGTCCCCCAGGCGGTCGACGATGGTGCGAGCGACCGGATCGCCGCTCCGCGCGGCGGCGAACACCAGGGCCGCGTCGGCGGCGAGCGCGGCGCCTGCGGGGATGTGCCCGGCGGCGACGGCATCGGCCACGAAGGTGCGGGCGACGGCGCCGATGCCGTCGGACGACCCGACGCCCTCGACGAGTTCGAGCACCCGCATCTCGCCCGCTCCGCCGTGGGCACCGCGCAGCAGGACCCCGTCGACGACGAGGCCCGCGCCGAACCGCTCGCCGGACAGCAGCGCGGCGAACGAGGCGTCACCGGATGACGGCCGCTCGGCGAGCGCGGCGAGGTTCGCGTCGTTCTCGACCAGCACCCGCCCGTCCGGCACGGCGTCGGCGAACCCCGGGTTCATCCGGACCCAGAAGCCACCGTCGTCGGGCGAGGCACCGGCGGCGTCGACCGGCGCCGGGATGCCCACGACGGTGACCAGGACGCGGGCGCGGTCGATGTCGGCCGAAGCGAGTGCGGCGGCCACGGTGTCGGCGAGGACCCCGAGCCGCACGGGCACGTCAAGGCCGGACGCACCGAGCGCCCCCTCGGCACGACCCAGCACCGTGCCGCGCAGGTCGGCGACGAAGGCCGTGACCCGGTGCTGGCCGGCGTCCACACCGACGACGACCCCGGCGACCGTGTCGAGCTCGTAGCGACGGGCGGGGCGTCCCATCCGGTACTCCCCCGCGGCGCGGGCGTCGTCGAGCTCGCGGAGCCAGCCGAGCCGCACGAGTTCCTCGGCCGCTCCTAGCACGGTCGACCGGGTCAGGCCGGTGGCGTCGATCGCCTCGGTCGCGGTGAACGCCGACGAGTCGAAGGCGTACGCGAGCAGCGTCTCTGCGCTCGTTCCACGGGGTGGCGGCATGTCGTGACCCTATCGCGCGACGAGTTCCTTGCGGAATTAGATTTTCTCGCTACATTTAGTTCCGCGGGTGGCATCGGAGCCACCCGCGGGACGGAACGGCAGGGACGCCGGGTCCGGACGGACGGAGACGACGTGCAAGCACACGCCACCGCCAGGAGCGCAGCATCGGTCAGCCGACGCGGGTTCCTGCTCGGAGCGGGCGGCATCGCAAGCGGGCTCGCGCTCGCCGGATGCGCCCCGATCGGGTCCTCGAGCGCCAAGCCGGAGACCATCACGTTCTACGTGTCGAAGCCCGAGGTCATCGGCTACTTCGACGACGTCATCGCGCAGTTCCACCAGACCCAGTCGAAGGTCCGGGTCGTGCGCGACTCGACCTCGAGCATGTCCGCGAACTTCGTGCGGAACCGGCCACCGGACCTCGGCTGCTGGAACTACAACTTCTCGGTCGTGCCGTTCGTCGAGCACGGCGCGCTGACCGACCTGTCCGACCTGCCGCAGGCCGACACCATCAATCCCGACCTGTGGCCGCTCATGGAGCAGACCGCCGACTACCCCGGCCGGAAGAGCGCCCTGCCGTACTCGGTGACCGCGGCGTCGGTGATCTACAACAAGGCGCTCTTCGCGCAGCAGGGGCTCGAGGTCCCGACGACGTGGAGCGAGTTCGCCGACGTCTGCGAGCGCCTGACCAGGGCCGGCATCGCGCCGATCTACGGCACGTTCAAGGACAACTGGACGATCGCCCAGGGCATGTTCGACTACTCGATCGGCGGCATGATCGACACCCCGGCGACCTTCGAGGCACTCCGGCGCGAGGGCACGAACGTCGGCAAGGGGTCCGCCGTCTCGTTCGAGCGCGACCTGCGGAAGCCGATGGAGCGCATGGTGCAGCTCCGCGCCTGGCACCAGGACGGCGCCGCGAGCCGCGGGTACGGCGACGGCAACCTCGCCTTCGCACAGGGCAAGGCGGGCATGTACCTGCAGGGACCGTGGGCCCTCGGCGAGATCGCCAAGACCACGAAGGACATGAACCTCGGCACCTTCCCGCTGCCCGTCACCGACGACCCGGCCGACCGGAAGGTGCGCGTGAACGTCGACCTCGCGCTCTGGATCCCGGAGGCGTCGCGCAAGCAGGAGGCCGGCCGTGAGTTCCTGTCGTTCCTGATGTCCAAGCGGGTCAACGACGAGTACAACGCGGACAACAACGGCTTCGGCGTGCGCAAGGACGCTCCCCCGGCGTCGAACCCCGCCCTCCGTGGCATGCAGTCGTACTACGACGACGCAGCCTTCTACCTCGGCGCCTCGCAGCTCATCCCCGCCGAGATCCCGGTCGCGAACTACGCGCAGTCGATCGCCTTCGGCGGCGACCCGCAGCGCCAGCTCCGCACCCTCGACGCCGACTGGGCGCGTCTCGCGCTCCGCACGGCCGCGTAAGGAGACGTCCCAATGGCAACCACGACCACCGAATCCATCACGACGGCGGACCGCCGCCGCCGTGGCGGAGCCGCCACGGGCCTCCAGGCCGGAGGACGGAACGGACTGCGGGACGGACGCCGGAAGCCCCGCGTCGACCCGCTCTTCCTGGCGTTCCTGCTGCCCACCCTGGTGCTCTTCACGCTCGCCATCACGCTGCCGGCGGTGATGGGCATCGTGCTGAGCTTCACGAACTCCGTCGGCTTCGGCGAGTTCCGCTTCACCGGGCTCACCAACTACGTCGCGGTGTTCTCCGACCCCGCGATCCTGCAGGCGTACCTGTTCACACTCGGGTTCTCGCTCGTCACCGTGATCGTCGTGAACGCGATCGCGTTCCTGCTCGCCATCGCGCTGGCGTCGAAGATCCGCGGCAAGATCGCCCTGCGTGCGGTGTTCGTGCTGCCGATGGTGATCTCGGGCATCGTCATCGCCTACGTGTTCTCGTTCCTGTTCGCGAACAGCCTGCCGGCCTTCGCCACCGCGATCGGCTTCGGGCCGCTCGAACAGAGCATCCTGGCGAACCCCGACCTGGCCTGGCTGGCGATCGTGGTCGTCACGGCCTGGCAGGCGATCCCGTCGACGCTCCTCATCTACATCGCCGGCGTCCTCTCGATCCCCGGCGAGGTGTACGAGGCAGCAGCCCTCGACGGTGCCAGCGCGTGGCGGCAGCTCATCTCGATCACCGCACCGCTGACGGCGGGCTACATCCTGATCAACCTGGTCATCGGGTTCAAGAACTTCCTGAACTCGTACGACATCATCGTCGGCCTGACCGACGGCGGCCCCGGCACCTCGACCACCAGTGTCGCGATGTCGATCTTCAAGGGCTTCAACGGCGGCGACTACGCCTACCAGATGGCGAACGCCACGATCTTCTTCGTCATCGCGGTCGTCATCGCCGTGATCCAGCTGCGGGCGACCCGCGGGAAGGCAGCGCTCTGATGTCCCTGCAAGCACCCCTGCGACCGGGGACCACCGCGACCGGCAGCATCCGTTCCGTCGACGCCGACCGGTCCTCCGGCTCGGGCAAGGCCGGCCGCGGTCGTTCCAACTGGCCCGTCACCGTCGTCCTCGTGCTGTGTGCGCTGTCGGTGCTCGTGCCGCTGTACGTCACCCTGACGATGGCGTTCAAGACCACCGGCCAGGCCGTGGACGGCAACGCGTTCTCGCTGCCGGCACCGTTCAGCGTCGACGGCTTCGTGCAGGCGTGGCAGCTGACCGACTTCCCGCGGGCGTTCGGGGTCTCGGTGTTCGTCGCCGCGATCACCGTCGTCGGCACGATCCTGCTCGCCTCGTTCACGGCCTACGCGATCGCCCGGAACTGGGACCGACGACTGTTCCGCTGGTCGTTCTTCTACCTGCTCGCGGCGATGTTCCTGCCGTTCCCGGTGCTCGCACTGTCGCAGGTGAAGCTCACCGGACTCGCGCACCTGGACAACCCGCTCGGTGTCGCGATCCTGCACGTCATGTTCCAGCTGTCCTTCAGCGTGCTGCTCTTCACGGCCTTCCTCCGGTCGATCCCGGCGGAGCTGGAGGAGAGTGCACGCATCGACGGTGCGAGCACGGGGCAGGTGTTCTGGCGACTCGTGTTCCCGCTGCTGGCACCGATGAGCGCCACCGTCGGCATCTTCGCGTTCCTCGCGTCCTGGAACGACTTCGTGATGCCGTCGCTGATCACCTCCGACCCGGCGCTGCAGACCCTGCCGGTGCTGCAGCAGATGTTCCAGACGCAGTTCAGCAACAACTACAACGTGTCGTTCGCCTCGTACCTGATGGCGATGGCCCCGGCGATCATCGTCTACCTCGTCACTCAGCGGTGGGTGATGGCCGGCGTGACCCAGGGCGCCATCAAGTGACCGACACCGCCGGTGCGGGCCCGACCGCGATCGCCGGTGCAGGCCCGACCGACACACACCCCTCGAATCCCTCGACCCACGAAAGGCCCGACGTGACCGACACCCTCGCCCAGCCCGCCGCCACCACGAACGACGAGACCTGGTGGCGCCAGGCCAGCGTCTACCAGATCTACCCCCGCTCGTTCGCCGACGCGAACGGCGACGGCCTCGGCGACCTGCCCGGCGTCACCGAGCGGGTACCGTACCTGGCCTCGCTCGGCATCGAGGCCGTCTGGCTCAGCCCCTTCTACCCGTCCGCCCTGGCCGACGGCGGCTACGACGTCGATGACTACCGCGACGTCGACCCGCGCCTCGGCACGCTCGACGACTTCGACCGGATGGTCGAGGCACTGCACGCCGCCGGCATCCGGGTGATCGTCGACGTCGTCCCGAATCACACGAGCGACCGGCACGAGTGGTTCCGCAAGGCGCTCGCAGCGCCCAAGGGCTCCCCCGCCCGCGACCGCTACGTGTTCCGCGACGGCAGCGGGCCGTCCGGCGAGGACGCCCCCGCCGACTGGATCTCGATCTTCGGCGGCCCCGCCTGGACCGCCGTCGGTGACGGCCAGTGGTACCTGCACAGCTTCGCGAAGGAGCAGCCCGACCTGAACTGGGCGAACCGCGAGGTCCGTGACGACTTCCTGCACACCCTGCGCTTCTGGTCCGACCGCGGCGTCGACGGCTTCCGCATCGACGTGGCCCACGGCCTGGCGAAGGACCTGGGCGAGACCCTGCCGACCTGGGCCGAGCTCGCCGAGATGCCGAAGGACGGCACGCACCCGCTCTGGGACCGCGACGACGTGCACGAGATCTACGCCGAGTGGCGGACGGTCTTCAACGAGTACACGCCGGCCCGCACCGCGGTCGCCGAGGCCTGGGTTCCCGCCCACCGCCGCGCCCGCTACGCCAGCGCCGAGGGACTCGGTCAGGCGTTCAACTTCGACCTGCTCGAGGCCGACTTCGACGCCGGCCAGTTCCGCACGATCATCGAGTTCAACCTCGGCCTCGCCGAGCAGTCCGGCTCGTCGACCACGTGGGTGTTCTCGAACCACGACGTCGTCCGGCACGCCACCCGCTACGCCCTGCCGCCCCGCGCTGGCGGCACCGACAAGCAGGGCAGCGCCTGGCTGCTCGCCGGCGGCTCGCAGGACGCGCTCGACCGGTCGCTCGGCCTGCGCCGCGCACAGGCCGCCACGCTGCTCGAGCTCGCCCTGCCCGGCTCGGCCTACCTGTACCAGGGCGAGGAGCTCGGCCTGCACGAGGTCGGCGACATCCCGGACGCCGACCGCCAGGACCCGGCGTTCTTCCGCAACCCGGGCGTCGACGTCGGTCGTGACGGCTGCCGCGTGCCGATCCCGTGGACGCGCACCGGCTCGTCGTTCGGCTTCGGCCCGGACGGCTCGCACCTGCCGCAGCCGGCGTGGTTCGCCGACTCCAGCGTCGAGGCCGAGGACGCCGACCCCGACTCCACGCTCAACCTGTACCGGAAGGCGCTCGGCCTGCGTGGCCAGCTGCAGTCCGAGGAACAGCTCGAGTGGATCGAGACCGGCCGCGACGACGTGCTCGCGTTCCGTCGGCCGAACGGTTGGACCAGCGTGACGGTCTTCGGGGACGAGCCCTTCGCGCTGCCGGCCGGCGAGCTGCTGCTCGCCTCGGCGCCCGTGGTCGACGGCGCCCTGTTGGGCGTGGGGACGGCCTGGTTGCGTTCCTGACGCGACCCACGCCGTGGGCGCGACCGGATGACGGACGGGAGGCGCGGTGCCAGCTGGCACCGCGCCTCCCGTCCGTCGGAAACGGGCGTACCTGCCGGAAACGGGCGTACTGGGTCGAAAGTTCCGACCAGGTACGCCCGTTCTCGCATCCCATCGCGGCCGTTCTGGGAAGAAAGTCCCGGTAGGGTCACCGCATGAGCGGGGCGAGCATCAGCGTGCAGGACTTCGTGATGCGGTTCGGCGACCGCAACGTGGTCGACGGGCTGTCGTTCGACGTCGCCCCCGGTGAGACGTTCGGGCTGCTCGGCAGCAACGGCTCCGGCAAGACCACGACGATCCGGGCCCTGCTCGGCATCACCAGCCCGACGGCGGGCACGCTGACGATCGACGGCCGCCCCTACCGACCGGCCACCGGCGGCATCGGCTACCTGCCGGAGGAGCGCGGGCTGTACCGCAAGGAGTCCGTCATCGACGTGATGACCTACTTCGGGCGCCTGCGCGGGCTCCGCGGTGCCGAGGCGACCGCGTGGAGCATGGACTACCTGGCACGGGTTGGTCTCGCCGACCGTGCGAAGCTGCGCGTCGACAAGCTGTCCGGCGGGCAGCAGCAGAAGGTGCAGCTCGGCATCACGATCATGGACCGGCCGCGGCTGCTCATCCTCGACGAGCCGACGAAGGGGCTCGACCCGGTGAACCGGCGGCTCCTGCTCGACCTGGTCGACGAACGGAAGGCCGACGGCGCGACCGTCGTCCTCGTGACGCACCACATGGACGAGGTCGAGCGGCTCTGCGACCGCATCCTGCTGCTCAAGGACGGCCGGGCCGCCGCCTACGGATCCGTGCCCGACGTGCAGGACGCCTTCGGCGGCGCGGTCGCCCGAGTGGGCCTCGACGGCCCGGTGCCGAAGTCGCCGCTGTACCGGCTCGCGCGCCACGAAGGACACGTGGCCTACCTCGTCCCGACCCAGGCCGCCGCCCCGGACGGCGCGGACGTCCTGGCAGAACTCGTCGCGGCCGGGGTGCACGTCACCGCGTTCGAGATGCGCCGGATCCCGCTCGACGAGATCTTCGTGCAGGTCTACGGGCACGACGCCCTGGCTGCTGCATCCTCGGACGGAGCGGCGGCATGAGCAACCTCGGCGCGGTCGTCCGGTTCGAGTTCGTCCGCGCGGTCAAGAAGCCCGCGTTCTGGATCGGCACCCTCGCGCTGCCGGTCGTCATCGTGGTCGTCTCGTTGCTCGTCGGCATCGGGCAGGCCGCCGGCACCAACTCCGTGCTGTCCGGGTCGTCGGCCACGAAGACGCCGTTCCACTACGTCGACGAGTCCGGGCTGGTGTCCGAGTCCATCGCCGCGAAGTGGGGCGGGACCCCGTCCACCGATGCCGCCGCCGACCGCGCCGCCGTGCGGTCCGGCGACCTCGACGCGTTCATCGCGTTCCCGCCGTCGCCGTCGACCACCGCCATCCGGGTCGACGCCACCGACCGCGGACTCTTCGCCAACGGGGTCTGGTCGTCGCTCGCCGAACGGGTGCTCGAGCAGAGCGTCGCCGCCTCGGTCGACGACCCCGAGACCGTGCAGCTGCTCCGCAATCCGCCCGCCACCGACGTCACCACCTACGCCGACGGCCGGGTCGCGCCGGGCTGGTTGTCCGTCGTGCCGCCGTTCCTGTTCGTCGCGGCGTTCTTCGGGCTCGTCATCCTGCTCGCCGCCCGGATGGTCACCGTCGTGGTCGAGGAGAAGGAGAACCGCATCTCCGAGATGATCCTGACCACGGTGACCGCGGGCGACCTGATCCGCGGCAAGGTCATCGCCATGCTGCTCGTCGGTTTCGTGCAGGTCAGCGTGTTCGTCGTGCCCGGCCTGGTCGGGCTGCTCGTCGCCCTGCCGCTGGTGTCGTCGCAGCTCGGCGGGCTGACCGTCGACCCCTGGCGGATGGTGACCGGGGCACTACTGCTCGTCGGCGGGGTGCTGCTCGCCTCGGGGCTGTTCGTCGCCGTCGGTGCCGCGGTGCCGTCGATCAAGGACGCCTCGGCCCTGCAGTCGGCGGCGATCTTCGCGCTGATCATCCCGCTCTACGCGGCGTTCTTCGTGATGACGACCCCGACGTCGCCCGTGGCGCAGTTCTTCACGTACTTCCCGACGTTCACGCCGATCACCGCGATGGTGCGGAACGCCGTCGGTGCCCTGACCGTGACCGAGTCGATCGTCTGCATCGTCGAGGTGTTCGTCGTCGCCGGGCTGCTGCTGTGGTTCGCGGAGTACCTGTTCCGGCACTCGGTCGCGCAGTACGGATCGAAGGTGACGCTGCGGCAGGTGCTGTCGTGGCGGCGGGGGCGGCGGGGCTGACCTCGCCGGTCGTCGCCGCGCGGCGTCAGACGCGGACGGGCGCCTCGTCGAGGTCCCACGACGGGACGGCGTGCCGCTTCCATCCCTGGCGCAGGGTGTTCGCCGCACGGTCGAACTCGACCAGGACGTCGATGTGCGGGCGGACGAGCATCTGGATCTGCAGCCCCTCGAAGACCGCGAGCAGCTGCGTCGCTGCCTGGTACGCGGGGATGCCGGCCTCTTCCGCGCCCTTGTCGAAGTCACGCTGCAGCCCGACGGTCAGCTGCTCGGCGTACTCCTCGAACCGCTTGCGGAACAGTTCGGCGAACCCGGACTCCGAGCTGGCCACGGTGATCAGCCCCGCGAGCACCCGGACGAGCCCGGGGTCCGCGACGTCCTCGGCGAGGGTCAGGCGGACGTGCTCGATCGTGCACGCCGGCGGGTTCTTCCGCCTGGTCCCCCGCAGCTGGGACCACCGGTCGTAGGTGACCAGGAGCAGGGCGTCCCAGGTCGGGAACAGCCGCTCGACGGTCTCGAGCGGGATGCCCGCGACGTCGGCGATGACCGCCGCGTCCACGTCGTCGAACGGGTGCAACCGGTAGGCGCGGATGGCCGCGCGCACCGTGCGTTCTGCGAGGGACTCGTCGTCCTCGACGCGTTCGCCGTGCAGGGATTCCATCCGACCATTGCAGCGCATTCCGGGCCGTTTGTCTCGTCCCAGAGCGGGGGCCGTGCTCCCGGCCGCGTCAGCGCGCCGCCACCAGAGCGGTCAGCCGACGGTGACGGGCGCCGCCGGCGGGCGGACCCGCTGGCGCATCCACACGAAGAACCCGGTCAGGGTGAACACGCCGTAGAAGACGTACATCAGCCCGGAGGCGTAGTACCCGGCGGAGAACAGCAGCGGCACGCCGACCAGGTCGACCGCCACCCAGATGAGCCAGAACTCGACCCACCCCTTCGCCATGCCGTAGGTGGCGAGCAGCGAACCGACAAAGATCCACGCGTCGCTCCACACCGGCTCGTACGACCCGAGCGCGCGGAAGACGGGGGTCAACAGGGCGGTGCCGCCGACCATCCCGACGACGAGCAGCAGACGGGTCCGCCAGGAGGCCCAGCGCGGATCGATCACGGTCGTCGCGTCCTCGGGGCGGTGCGTCCACCGGTACCAGCCGTAGATGCTCACGATGATGAACATGACCTGACGGCCTGCCTGCCCGAGCAGGTTGACGGGGTTCGGGGTGTCGAAGAGCGCCCCCATGAAGACGGTGAAGAGCAGGGCGTTGCCGACCAGTCCGACCGGCCAGGCCCAGACCTTGCGACGCATGCCACCCAGCGCACTGAGCAGCCCGAAGACGTTGCCGATCACCTCGCGCCAGAGCACCGTCTGGTCGCCGATGACGATCTGCGCGTCGAACAACCAGCGCACGATGTCCATGGGCCCTCCTCGTTTCCGGACGGTGCAACGGCGCTGTGCCTACCGGCATTCCTTCTGTGATCGCTCTGCGCACGCGAAGCGGACGCTCAGAAGATCGGGGTACAAAACGTGTCCTCCTTGTCGGGGACAAAAATGACCCCCGTTCTGGGTTCACGTGAACGCTCGTTCTCGCTTGTCCGCACTTTGGGGGACAGGTAACGTCGACACCAGAGCGAGTCCAGCCCGCCCGAGCAGCAGCACATGCGCTCCGGGGCCCGGCGACCGTTCTCGGCACCGGTCAGCCGCGACCCCTCCAACCACGGGTCGATGACAACCTCCCCACCGGACAAGACGCCCGAATGTCCCCGGTGGGCTTCAGCGTGCCCGGAGCACGCAGGAACGGATCCACCCCATGCACAAGATCGTCACCGGTGCCATCGCCGGCGCAGCAGGCGTCGCACTCCTCCTCGGCGGTGCGGGCACGTTCGCCCTCTGGAACGCCAGCGCCTCGAGCGCCGCGTCCGCCGTGAGCGCCGGCACGCTGACGCTGAGCGCCAACAACGACGGCGCCTGGACGGACATCACGAACGGTCGTTCCACCGCGATCGACCCGACGAAGGCCCTGATGGTCCCGGGCAACACGTTCCAGTTCACGCAGACGCTGAACATCGGCGCGACCGGACAGGACCTCAAGGCGAACCTGACCTACGCCAACCAGAGCATCACCGGCGACGCCGCGCTGCTCGCCGCCACGACGAAGACGCTGGCCGTCACCTCGACGAGCGCCTCGGTGGTGCAGTCCTCGTCGAACGCGAACACCTTCGTGGTCTCGCCGTCCTCGTCCACGTCGACCGTCAAGGTCGTCTTCACGGTGACGCTCCCCGCGTCGGCGACCACCGGTCAGGGCGGCTCGATCAACCTCAGCGCGCTGGCCTTCACGCTCACCCAGACCGCGATCGGTTCCTGATCCACCGATCGCACCCCACCGACCACGACGACCAGGAGCAGGCACATGACCGCCACACCGCGGACGACGGGACGCCACCGCGCAGCCCGACGGCACCGCTGGGTGTGGCCGGTCGCGCTCGGCCTGGTCGTCGCGGTCGGAACGGCGCTCCTCGGCACCGGCGGCACGTACGCGCTCTGGAACGGGACTGCCAGCACGGCCGCCACCACGGTGCGCTCCGCCACGGCGACCGTCAGCGTCGGCAGCACCACGGCGATGAACACCGCGGCGCTCGGGCCGGGTACGAGCACCACCGGCACCTTCACGGTGCGGAACACCGGGTCGGTCCCGCTGTCGATGCGCGTCACGACGACGGCCTCGAAGTCGTCCGTCGCGGCGGCGACCGGTGAGCTGACCCTCCGCCTCGTGATGGTGTCCTCGGCCGCGAAGTGCGTGCCCGGGCTGACCGGCACGAGCGGGCGGCTCGCCACCTTCGACACCGGCACCGCGTCCTTCACCCTGCCGGCCGGGGTCAGCGGCATCGCGTGCCTCGAGATGACCCTCGACGCCGACGCCCCGCAGACGGTCGCCGGTGCCACCACCGACTTCACCCTCACCGTCACCGGAACGCAGGTCTCCGCATGAACCGCCGCCTCCGGCTCCTCGTCGCCGTGCTCCTCACCGCCGTGTTCGTCGGCGGCACCTCGAGCGCCGCGTGGGCACTGTGGAGCGCGTCGGGCACCACCGCAGCGAGCACCACGGTCGGCACGGTCACGGCGTCGATCAGCGGCACGAGCGCCCTCACCACGGCGTTCTCGTCGAGCGTCACCTCGACGACGAAGCCGATCACCCTGACCGACTCGGGCACCCTCGCCGGCACCGCCACCACCACGGTCTCCGTCGTGTCCGGCAGCTCGACCGCACTCGCCAAGGCCGTCACCGTCGTCGCCTGGCCGGTCGCCTCGACCGCGGGCTGCACCACGAGCACGGCCGTGGGCAGCGGATCCGTCACCGGCACCTGGGCGTCGCTGCCGAGCATGAGCGCGAAGCTCGCCGCCGGCGCCTCCGCCGTCTGGTGCACCCGCAGCACCCTGCAGTCGTCGGCCCCGGCCGGCTCGACCGCCAAGGTGAACGTCAACCTCACCGTCACGAGCGGCACCTGGACCTCGGGCGTCGTGGCGGGCGGCTTCACCCTGACCACCCCGGCCGCGGTCGTCGACACGACCGCCTCGCTGGTCTGCACCGACCACGGCGGCTGGTACGTCGAGATCCGGTGGGACGCCGCGAACCGCCCGGTGGACACCTGGTACGGGGCCTTCGTCGGCTCGACGCCGGTCGGACAGAAGGCACAGGACTACTCCGCGTTCATCACCATCGCACCGACGGACGTCCCCGCGAGCGCCGGCACGGCGGGCACGCTGACCGTCACCGTCAAGGTGCTCGACAGCGCCGGCAACCCCACGAGCACCGTCGCCGGCGCCGGCAAGGTCACGCTCTTCACGCAGGACAACGGGGCGGCGATCCGGTGCGGCGCATGAGCACCCCCACCCCGCGCTCCGGCTGGCGCGCCGTCGTCCACGCCGTCGTGCTCGGTCTCAGCACCGGACTCCTGATGCTCGTCGCTGCCCTGGCGGTCGTGCTGATCGTCGTGCCGAAGGCCACGGGCTCGATGCCGCTCACCGTCCTGACGCAGTCGATGGAGCCGACCCTGCCCCCGGGGACGCTGCTCGTGGTCCGCCCGACCCCGGTCGACGACATCCGGGTCGGCGACGTGGTCACCTACCAGATCGTGTCCGGCCAGCCCGCGGTCGTCAGCCACCGCGTGGTCTCGGTGTCGTCGTCGTCGAACGGCGAGCGGACCTTCGTGCTCAAGGGCGACAACAACGCCCAGGCCGACCCGGCGCCGGTCACCGCCGTGCAGATCCGTGGCGTGGTCTGGTACTCCGTGCCGGAGATCGGCATCGTCAACCAGGTCGTCAACGGGTCGCGGAGCTGGCTCGTCCCCGCGGTCGCCGGCGTGCTACTAGCGTACGGGGCGGTCATGATGACCGCGGGCTTCGTCAGCGCCGCACGTCGTCGCCGCGCCGGCACCAACCGCGCCGACACCAGCCGCGCCAGTACCAGCCACGGACGACGCAGCGCAGCGCACCACGTCGAACGGACCACCACCGAGACGACGACCCCCACCCGGTCTAGGCTCGGTGGACGTGACGGACGGAGTGCAGCGGGCGCGGGAGCTCCTCGACGCAGCCGCTCGACGGCTCCGCGCCGCGGACGTCCCCGACGAAGCACTCGGCGAGTACGTGCAGCCGAAGGCCGTCCTCGGGATCCGTCGTGACCCGACGATGCGACCACTCGGCCGGGTGTGGCGGGTCGGGGCGCTCCTGATCGGGTCGTCCTCCGAGACCGCCGGCCGTGTCTGGGCCACCGGGTCGATCACCCGCGTCACCGAACCCGGTCGGTCGCAGTACCAGTCGGTCTCCGCCGAGGTCCGTCGCGCATACCGTGCCGCCGCCGCGAAGGGGCACTTCGGCGCCGGTGACACGGTGAACCACGGTGCCGTCCCGATCCCCGTCGACGACACCCTGGTCGGCGCCGAGGGCGTGCTCTTCGTCACCGACGACGTGCCGTCGGTCCGGTGGTCCCCGACGGCTGGCGCCGCCGTCCCCCTCGCCGACTACCTGGCCGACCGCGTCGGCCTGCTCGTCGATCCCCCGCGGGGCGCGACCGACTGACGCGGCCACGGAATCGCACGGTGCGGGGGTTCGTCATGCGGTGCCGGTTCACCCCACCCGTGCGAACTTGCCCGCCCCGTGCCCCGCCACGACCCCGCACCGAGCCACTTCCACCGCCCCGACCCACGAACTCAGCACCGTGCGGCCCGCCCTGCATCCCGCACCGTGCGTCCGCGGCACCCGGCCACCCGCACCCCGAACCGGCCACCCGCACCCCGCAGCCCGTCCGCCGGACGCGATCCGGGCCTCCAGGCCGACCGGACCGGCCACGCGCCTGTCGCGACGTCACCCGGTCCCGATAGTGTCGGAACGTGAGCAACGAGGCATTCGACGACCGCTACGAGCTGCGCGAGTTCGCGCCCGGGACGGACGACAAGGGGGCACCGAACGCCGAGACGGCAGCGTGGATGCAGGCCGTCGGGATGGGCTTCCACGAAGCCGACCCGGACGCCGATGGCGCAGCCCGCATGGCGTCGTACTTCATCGCCGACGAAGAGACGTTCCTCGGGGTCTACGTGCGCGAGCCGTTCCCGGGGTCCGTCGACGAGACGTGGCCGGCCGGCACCTTCACGTGGTTCCGCAAGGCGCTGAGCTGGGGCGACGGGTCCTCCGTCGACACCCAGGCGATCTCCGCGGTCACCGTCCGCCCGACCGAGCGTCGCCGCGGCATCCTGCGCCGGATGATGACGCACGCGCTCGAGCGCGGGGTCGCCGAGGGGTACGCCGTCGCGTCGCTGACCGCGTCCGAGGGCACCATCTACCGCCGCTTCGGCTTCGGCTGCGCCATCCGCGAGCGTGCCGTGCACGTGCGCCGCGAGCGCGCGCTCCCCCTGCTCGCCCCGACCTCCGGCACGGTGTCGGTCGTCACGCCGCAGTGGCTGGCCGACGGCCCGGGCAAGGCGGTCTTCGACCGGTTCCACGTCCGCACCCCCGGCTCGATGGTCCGCAACACCGGCACCTGGCCGGTCGCGTTCGGCCTGCTCGGCCACGACGGGCAGAAGGCGAAGGACGTCCGTGCGGCGGTGCACCGTCCCGACGGCTCCGACGAGGTCGACGGTTACGTCACCTGGCGCGTCAAGGAGGACCGCGGTTCCGACACCGCGCTCGAGATCGTCGACCTGGTCTACGCGGACGACCAGGCCTACACCGCCCTGTGGGAGTTCCTGCTCTCGATCGACCTCAACGACGTCGTGAAGTACAACCGCTCCCGCCTCGACGACCCGATCGTCGCCGCGCTCGGCGACAACCGTGCGTACGACGTCGACCACGAAGAGGACCACGTCTGGCTGCGTGTGCTCGACGTGCCGGCGGTGCTGGCCTCGCGGCCGTTCGCCGTCGACGGGTCCCTGACACTCGGGGTCACCGACGCACTCGGCTTCACCACCGGCACGTACCGCCTCGACGTCCAGGAGGCCCGTGGCACCGTCACGCGCATCGCCGACGACGTCGACGTGGCCGGGTCCGACGTCCAGCTCGACGTCGCGGAGCTCGGTGCGCTGCTGATCGGCTCGGTCTCCCCCGTCACGTTGGCCGCCGCGGGACTCGTCCGCGCTGCGGACCCGGCGTCGGTGGCGCTGCTCCGCGCGATGCTGCTGCCGCCGCGGACGCCGCACGGCATCACGTACTTCTGATGCGTCGCCCGGGTGGTGCGGCGCGCGGGCTGATGCTCGGTGCGAGGTCGGCCGCTCGGAGAGAGGTTGTTCCCCCGAACGGGGTGAACAGCCTCGCACCGTGCGAGGGCCGGGCGCGGCCGGCAACCGCCCCGCCGCGGCCCTACGCCCGGCGGCGCACCCGCGGGTCGACGAACGCGTAGACCACGTCGACGATCACGTTCGCCGTGACGATCAGCAGCGCCGAGAACAGCGTGAAGCCGACGACCACCTGCAGGTCGAGCGTGTGCACCGCGTCGATGAGCAGCGCGCCGAGGCCCTGCATCGAGAACACCTTCTCGGTGATGACCGCACCACCGAGCAGCGACCCGAGGTCGAGCCCGAACAGCGTCACGACGGGCAGGATCGCGGTCCGGAGCCCGTGCCGCACGACGACCTGGCGCTCGCGCAGTCCCTTGGCCCGGGCGGTCCGGACGAAGTCCTGGGACATCGACTCGAGCATCTCGCCGCGGGTCAGCCGGGCGTAGATCGCAGCGCTGATGAAGGCCAGCACGCACCACGGCAGGATCAGGTGGGTGAACCAGCCGACCGGGTCGTCACCGAAGGCCACGTAGCCGCTCGTCGGCAGGATCCCCAGGACGAAACCGAACAGCAGGATGCCGAGCAGCCCGACCAGGTACGCCGGGGACGAGACACCGGCGACCGCGACCGTCATGACGGCGCGGTCGACGAAGGTGCCCCGGCGCAGCGCCGAGACGGTGCCGCCGAACACCCCGGCGACGAGCCACAGCACGGCGGCTCCGACGGCGATCGAGGCGGTGACGGGCAGGCGCGCGAGGATCAGCTCGGTGACGCTCTCGTGCAGCTGGAACGAGTAGCCGAAGCACGGCGCCGCGCACTCGATGACGCTGTTGCCGCTGCCGAAGGTCCGGCCGGTGAAGATGCCGGCCAGGTAGGCGCCGAACTGTGCGAGCCAGGGCTTGTCGGTACCGAGGAACGCCTGGACCTCTCGCAGCCGGTCGGGCGTGCAGGGCTTGTCGCAGATCGCTCGGGCCGGGTTGGTCGGCAGGAGCATGAAGAGCGCGTACGTGATGGCCGCGACGACGAGCAACACGACGGCGGCCCCGAGCACGCGGATCGCGAGGAACCGCAGGGTGGCGGCGTTCACGCGGTACCCCCTCGCGGGTCGAGGGCGTCGCGCAGGGCGTCACCGAGCACGTTGAAGGCGAGGGTGATGAGGAACAGTGCGGCTCCGGGGAACACGAGGTACATGGGATCGGTCTGCACCCAGCCGATGGCGTCGCCGATGCTGCGACCCCACGACGGCGTCGGCGGGTTGACGCCGACGGCCAGGAAGGAGAGCGCGGCCTCGGCACCGATCATCGACGGGATCGAGATGGTGGCGTAGACGGTGATCGTCGCGGCGAGGTTCGGCAGCAGCTGCGTGCGGATGACGTGCCAGCGTCCGGCGCCCATCGCGGTGGAGGCGACGACGTAGTTGCGGCTGACGAGCGACAGCGTCTGCCCCCGCACCACACGGGCCACGGCCGGCCAGCCGAAGAACCCGATGACGAGCACGACGAGCACGGGCTTCGGGAACGACGACGGCACGATCGCGGTGAGGGCGATCATGAACACGAGCGACGGGAACCCGAAGATCACGTCGACGACCCGCGAGAGCACCCGGTCGTACCAGCCGCCGAAGAACCCGGTCGTGACGCCGACGAGGACGCCGATGACGATCGACACCAGGGTCGCGGCGAGTCCGATGCCGAGCGAGGTCCGCGCACCGTAGGTGACGATCGAGAACAGGTCGCGCCCGGTCAGGGGCTCGACGCCGAACCAGTGCTCGCCGCTGATGCCGCCGCCGGCACCCCGGGGCGCACCGAACGAGTTGAGTGCGTCGATGTCGTACGAGTACGGATCCTGCCCGGACGCCTTGGCGATGAGCGGGGCCGCCACGGCGACCACCAGGAACACCGCGATGACGACGGCCGAGGCCACCGCCCAGCGGTCCTGCCGCACCCGTCGCACGACGGCACGGAAGCCGGTCGTGCGGCCGGACGGTGCGACCTGTCGGTCGACGACGTTGGCCGTCACGAGGCCACTCCTTCCCACGCGCGCCACGCCTCGCGGCGAGCGGCCTGTCGCACGGGATCGGCGACGGGTGCTGCGGCGAGGAGCATGCGCGTGTAGTCCTGTTGCGGGTCGTCGAGCACGGCGTCGGTGCTCCCCCGCTCGACGACCCGGCCGTCGCGCAGCACGATCACCTGGTCGGCGAGCTGGCGGACGACGGCGAGGTCGTGGCTGATGAGCAGCATGCCGAAGCGGAACTCCTGCTGCAGCCCGGCGAGCAGGTCGAGCACGGCGGCCTGCACCGTCACGTCGAGTGCCGAGGTCGGTTCGTCGGCGATGAGGAGTGCCGGCCGCAGCGCGAGCGCACGCGCGACGGCGACACGCTGCCGCTGGCCGCCGGACAGCTGGTGCGGGAACCGCTCGGCCCACGTCGGGTCGAGCTGCACGGCGGTCAGCAGTTCGCGGACCCGCTCGGCGCGGTCGGCTGCCGAGTCGGTACCGTGCACGAGCAGCGGTTCCGCGATGCTCCAGCCGATGGTCTGCCGCGGGTTGAGCGACGACGCAGGATCCTGGAACACGATGCCGACCCGGCTGCGCAGCTCACGCAGTCGTCGTCCGTGAGCGGTGCGCAGGTCGCTGCCGTCCACCTCGACCGAGCCGGCGACGACGGGCACCAGGCCCGCGAGCGCACGTCCGATCGTGGACTTGCCGGAACCGGATTCGCCCACCAGGCCGACGGTCTCGCCGGTGTGCAGGTCGAGGTCGATGCCGGACACAGTCGGTCCGCCTCGGCGCGAGTACCGCACGGCGACGTCGCGCAGGCGCGCCACCGACGGCCGGGAGGCGCGGCTCGCCGCTGCGGGGCCCGCCTGCGCCCGTCCGAGACTCGCCGCTGCGGACAGATCGCGGCCTTCGGAGGCCGCATCCGGTCCGGCAGGCCGAGTCTCGGGTGACGCGACCGGAGAGGCGGAGCCGGCCCGTGCCTCCAGGCTGGGGACGGCCGCGAGGAGCTCGCGCGTGTAGTCGGCGGTCGGGCGGGCGAAGACCTCGGCGACGGTGCCGTGCTCGACCGGGTCGCCGCGGCGCAGCACCAGCAGGTCGTCCGCCACGTCGGCGACCACGCCCATGTCGTGGGTGATGAGCAGCACGGCGAGGGAGCGCTCGCGGCCGAGCCGCCGCAGCAGGTCGAGGATGCCGGCCTGCACGGTGACGTCGAGCGCGGTCGTGGGCTCGTCAGCGAAGAGTGCGACCGGGTCGCCGGCCAGTGCCATCGCGATCATCGCGCGCTGGAGCTGCCCGCCGGACAGTTCGTGCGGGTAGGCCTTCCGGATGCGCTCCGGGTCGGTGAGCCCGGCGTCACGGAGCAGTTCGTCGACGCGTGCCCGGACCCCGGCGCGGTCGAGCCCGGTCGGGTGTGCCCGGACGGCCTCGGCGATCTGCGTGCCGATCGAGAGGACCGGCGTGAACGAGTTCATCGGCTCCTGGAACACCACGCCGATGCCCGCACCCCGGACGGCGCGGACCGTCTCGACGGGGGCACCGATGAGTTCCTCGCCACGGAACCGGGCGCTGCCCGACACCGAGGCCTGCGGCGGCAGGAGCCCGAGCACGCTCATGGCGCTGACGGACTTGCCCGAGCCGGACTCCCCCACCAGGGCGAGGACCCGGCCGGGCGTCAGGTCGAAGGAGACGTCACGGACGACGGGCTCCGCGTCGCCGAACGCGACGCGGAGCCCCTCGACCTGCAGGATCGGGTCGGTCACTGCTCGAGCGAGACCTTGAGGTAGTTCGGGTACGCGGGGAAGTCCGCGATCTGGAAGTTCTGCACGTTCGAACCGGCGAGGAAGGACTGCTTCGCGTAGATCAGCGGCACGACCGGAGCGTCGGCCATGATCATCTGGTCCGCCTGGGCCCAGAGCTTCTGCGCGTCGTCCTGGTCGACCGTGGAGCTCGCCTTCGCGATGAGGGCGTCGACCTCGGGGTTGCTGTACTTCGAGACGTTGTAGCCACCGCCACCGATCTGCGACGAGTCGTACAGGGGCTGCAGGTTGGCGTTCGCGCTCGGGAAGTCCGGCTGCCAGCTCGACAGCGACAGGTCGAAGTCCGTGCCGTTGGTGGTCGCCTGGGTGAAGGAGTCGTAGTCGAGCGGCTTGAGCGTCACGGCGATGCCGGCACGCTTCAGGCCGGACTGCAGCGCCTGGGCCTGGGCGAGGTAGGTCGGGTCGTTCTGCGTGACCAGGGTCAGCTTCAGGCCCGTGACGCCGGCCTCCTCGAGCAGCTGCTTCGCCTTGTCGACGTCGCCGGTGGCCTTCGTCTTGTACAGGTCGTAGTCCTGGCGGCCGGCGATGCCCGGGGTGATGAGCGTCGAGGCGTACGAACCGGCGATCGCGCCGCCGGCGGCGATGCGGAAGGACTTCCGGTCGACCGCGTACTGCAGCGCCTGCCGGACCTTGAGGTCCTTGAGCTCACCGCGCTGCGTGTTGATCGCCATGTAGCTGATCGGGCCGGCCTTCGAGGTGGCCAGCCGGTCCTGGGCCGCCGGGTTGCTGCGGACCTGGTTGAGCTCGGCAGCACCAAGGTAGATGGCGCCGAACGAGTTCTTGGCGTCCCCGTTGTCCGCGATCAGCGTCTGCGTCACCGTGGACTGGTCCTGGCTCTCCTTGAAGACGATCTTCGACGGGCCGGCGGTGCGGACCTCGTCGGTCTTCGCGCTCCAGTTCTCGTTGCGCACGAGCGTGACCTGCGAGCCCTGCGTGTTCGACTGCACCTGGTACGGACCGGACGCGACCGGCTTCAGGTCGTACGCGCCGGTGTCCTTGCCGTCACCCTCGGGCACGGGGGTGAACGCCGGCATCGACGCGAGCCACGGCCAGTCTCCGTACGCGTCGTTCAGCTTGAAGACGATGGTCTTGTCGTTCGGGGTCTCGATGCTGTCGAGCGACTTGCCGTCGAACGGGCCCTTGTAGTCGGCGCCGCCCACCAGGAGCGACTTGTGGTAGCTCAGGCCACCGCTCAGGGTCGGCGCGAACGAACGCTCGATGCCCCACTTGATGTCCTTCGTGGTGATCGGCGTGCCGTCCTGGAACTCGACGCCGTCCTTCAGCGTGTAGGTCCAGGTCTTGCCGTCGTCGCTCGAGACCCCGGTGTTGGTCGCCAGGTCGGGGACGACCTTCGCCGTCTTGCCCGGCTCGACGTCCCAGGTGGTGAGCCGACGGGCGACGAGGCCCAGCGATGTGATGCCGAGGCTCTGGCTGGTCGCGGGGTCGAGGTGGAACGAGGTCTGCGGCGTCAGGATGTTGAGCGTGCCGCCCTTGGCCGTGCCCTCGGCGCCGTCGTCGGACGAACCCCCACCCGAGCAGCCGGTCAGCACCAGGGCTGCTGCTGCGGCGACGGCCGCGGTGATCGTCAGGCGGTTGGGGCGTCTCATGACGGTGCTGCTCCTCGGGGAAGGGGGTCGCGATCGCGGTGGCGGTCGCTGCGGCGGCGGAACGGTTCACCCGCCGGGCGGCGTCCATCCTGACACCGCGACGGTGGCCCGTCCGAATCTCGCGCGCCTCGGACGACGCACGACGAAACATTGCAAGCGCCGCACGCCGTCCCGCTATTCCCGATGCGTTCGCGCAGCAGCGCGTCAGCGGTCGAAGAGCCCACCGAGGAAGTCGTTGCCGAGGTTCGATGCCTGCTCACCGAGACCGGACGCCTGCTCGCCGAAGCCCGCGGCCTGCTCGCCGAACCCGCCGAGGAGCTGCTCGCCCTGACCGAAGAGTCCCTCGACGCCACCACCGAGGTCGCCGAGCCCGAGGTCGCCCATGCCCGAGGCGATGCCCTCGAAGTCCACCCCCAGGTCGGCAGCGCCGGCCAGGACCGGACCGGCGGCGGCGCTCAGCACCGCTCCCCCGGCGACCGCGGCGGCGAGGCCGCCGAACGCCATCGCGCCGGCACCGACCGCTGCGCCACCGGCGAACGCACCGCCGCGGCCCCGGCCGTCGCCCGAGCGGCCGGAACCGCCGAGGACCCGTCGGACCAGACCCGGACGCGACATCTCACCGCGGGTCATCGCGCGGGCCATGCCGCCCGCGGAGTCGTCACGCAGGTGCTCGTGGGGCGGGAGCTCGGAGTTCAGGCGGTCGCGGACCTGCTGGCGCTGCGCGGGGGTGAGCCGCGCGAAGGCGTCGTGGTGGACCTGCTCGAGCTGCTCGGGCGACGAGGTCCGGAGCAGGTAGTCGTACTTCGCCAGGGCGACCTTGTCGGCGTCGGCCCCGTGCTGCGGCGTGCCAGCGTGCTGCTGCGGCTGCCCGTACCGGGGCTGCTGCGGCTGGCCGTGCTGCTGCGACGGCTGCTGGCCGTACTGCTGCTGCTGGTTCCGGTCGTCACCGGTCAGCTTGTCCGCGGCGCTGCGCACCATGCCACGCCAGTCGGTCCCGCCCTGCTGTGATCCGGCGCCGGGCGCGGTTCCCCCCTGCCCACGCTTCTGGAGCTGCTTGTCGATGACCTTGGAGGCCATGCCGATGATGCGGTTGAGGTTCGCCATGCCCCGACCTTTGTGTCCTCACATGTGAACACCCGGCGCTGCTCCGGTGCGACACCCGGACAACGCATCCTGATCCCCTGGGAACCGGCGCGCTCAGGACAGGATGCGCGCGAGGAACGCGTTGCGGAACCGCCCCGTGGGGTCGAGGTCGCGGGCGAGCGCGGCGAAGTCGGACAGCCGCGGGTACGCCTCGTGCAGCCGCTCCGCGCTCGCAGCGGAGACCTTGCCCCAGTGCGGCCGCGGGTCGAACGGCGCCAGGACGTCCTCGATCCGGGCCACCGCCGCGGCCACGGCGGCGGGGTCGCGGCGGAACGTGAAGTGCAGGCCGACCGACTGCCGACCGGACGACGGCGCGAGCCAGGCGGTGTCGGCCGCGATGGTGCGGACCTCGGCGGCGATGAGGATGGGGGCGAAGAGCGACGCGAGCGGTCGGAGCGCCTCGAGCGCCTCCACCGCCGAGGCAGCGGGGATCAGGTACTCCGCCTGGATCTCGGCCCCGGTCGACGGGGTGAACGAGGACCGGAAGTGCGGCAGCCGCTCAGACCACGGCCCCGGTACGCCGCCCTGCTCGGTGACCCCGGCGGGGTCGTTCTCCCCCGGGTGCACCGGGCCCGAGGCCGCACGGGCTCCCAGGGCCACGAGGTCGACCGACGGTGCGGCCTCGTCGACACGGTGCTTCACCCAGACCTGCCGGGCACCGCGGTCGTCGAACGACGTGAACATCGACACCGAGTACGCGTCGGCCATCACCTGGTCGAACTGCTCGGCGACGGCGTCCCACGGCAGGTCGAGGTGCACCGTCGTGGCGACCTGGAACGTCGGTTCGATCGCGAGCTCCACCGCGGTGACGACGCCGAGCGCGCCGATCCCCACCCGGTGGGCGTCGAGCAGCCCGTCCAGCGACGAGGCGTCGACGTGGTCGAGTGCGCCGGAGGCGCGCACCACGTCGAGGCCGACCACCGCCTGCGCGAGCGACGGGTTCCGCACACCGGAGCCGTGCGTTCCCGTGGCGACGGCCCCGGCCGTGGAGATGTGCGGCAGGGACGCGAGGTTCCCGAGTGCCCAGCCACGGGCCTCCAGACCGGCCGCGACCTGGCTGTGCGTCATGCCGGCCGCGACCCGGACCACGCGACGCGATGTGTCGATGTCGAGCACGGGCGACAGGTCAGACAACGAGACCTGGACGGCGTCGGTGTCGGCGATGGTGTTGAACGAGTGTCGCGAGCCGAGCGCCGTCAGGCGCGGCGTCGAGGCGACGAGCTGCTGGAGCTCGTCCACCGACGTCGGCCGGGCCAGGGCCGAGGCGCGGTAGGTGACGTTGCCCGCCCAGTTGGTGCGGGTGCGCTCGGCCGCGATCACGTCGTCCATCGTGGGTCCTGACTCCTCTAGAAGCCGCGATCGAGACGGTGCCACGTCTGCTGGAGACGCAGCTCGTCGCGGAACCCGCGTGCGGTGGTGTGCTCGTCGATGACCAGGAACTCGGTGCCGACCATGGTCGCGAAGTCCTCGACGACCTGCAGGCCGACCGCCGTCGTCATCACGGTGTGGTGCGCGGCGCCGGCGGTGAGCCAGGCCTCGGCGGCGACGGGGAACGACGGCCGGGGTTCCCAGACCGCGCGGCCCACGGGCAGCTTCGGCAGGGCCTCGGTCGGGGGCACGACGTCGACGACGTTGGCGGTGAGGCGGAAGCCGTCGCGGGTGTCGGACAGCGCGACGACGACGGCCTCGCCGGAGTCGGCGGTGAAGACCAGGCGGACCGGGTCGTCCTTGCCGCCGATCCCGAGCGGGTGGATCTCGAGCGTCGGCTTCGTGGTGGTGAGCGTCGGCGAGACCTCGAGCATGTGCGCACCGAGGATCTTCTCGGCGCCCGGGGTGAGGTCGTAGGTGTAGTCCTCCATCAGGGAGGCACCACCGGGCAGGCCGGCACCGGCGACGTTCATCGCGCGGACCAGGACCGCCGTCTTCCAGTCGCCCTCGGCACCGAAGCCGTAGCCGTCGGCCATCAGGCGCTGCACCGCCAGACCCGGCAGCTGCTTGAGCGAGCCGAGGTCCTCGAAGTTCGTGGTGAACGCGGCGCTGCCGTTCTGCGCGAGCAGGGTGCGGAGGCCGATCTCGATGGCGGCACCGTCGCGGAGCGCGGCGTGCCGTTCGCCGCCGGCGCTGCGGAGTGACGGGTCGACGTCGTAGTCGCGCTCGTACGTGGCCACGAGCGCGTCGACCGCCGCCGTGTCCGCTTCAGCGGCCTCCACCGCTGCCGCGAGCTCGTTGACGGCCCACGTGTTGACCTGCACGCCGAGCTCGATCTCGGCCTCGGTCTTGTCGCCCTCGGTGACGGCGACGTAGCGCATGTTGTCGCCGAAGCGGGTCAGCTTCAGCTCGCGGACGGCCGCGGCACCGGCGGCGGCACGGGTCCAGTTCGCGACGCGCTGCTGGACGCGGGGGTCCGAGACGTGGCCGACGGCCGTGGCGTGCCGGACGCCGAGGCGGGCCAGGGCGTAGCCGAACTCCCGGTCGCCGTGCGCGGCCTGGTTGAGGTTCATGAAGTCGAAGTCGATGTCCGCCCAGGGCAGCGTGACGTTCGCCTGCGTGTGCAGGTGCAACAGCGGCTTGGTCAGCGCCTGCAGGCCGCCGATCCACATCTTGGCCGGGCTGAACGTGTGCATCCACGTGGTGACACCGATGACCTTGTCGTCGGCGCTCGCCTCGATGAGCGCCCGGCGGATGCCGTCGGCGTCCTTGAGCACGGGCTTCCAGACGAGCTTCACCGGCAGGTGCCCGGCGAGTTCCGCGTGGACGGCCTTGCTCTGCTCCTCGACCTGGCGCAGGGTCTCCTCGCCGTAGAGTCCCTGGGAGCCGGTGAGGAACCAGACCTCGTAGCTGTCGAGCGTGGCCTGGGGGTCGACGGTGGTGTCCTGCGTCATCGCATGGCTCCTTCGGGGTTCTGTCCGTAGACGTTCTGGTAGCGATCGAAGAGTCGATCGATGTCTGCTCCGGGGATCGGGACGATCTCGCCGCCCTGCTTTGCGATGTGCACGGTCCGCGCCACGTCCTCGCACATCACGGCCGCCTTGACGGCGTCCTTCGCGTCCTTGCCGATCGTGAAGACGCCGTGGTTCTGCATCAGGACCGCGCGGCTGCGGTGGCCGCTCAGGGTGTCGACGATGCCGTGACCGATCGAGTCGTCGCCGATGATCGCGAACGGGCCGACCGGGATGGGCCCGCCGAACTCGTCCGCCATCGCCGTGATGACGCAGGGGATCTCCTCGGCGCGGGCGGCCCAGGCCGTCGCGTACGTCGAGTGGGTGTGCACGACGCCGCCGACCTCGGGCATGTTCCGGTAGACGTAGGCGTGCGCCGCGGTGTCGCTGGACGGGCCGTGCTCGTTGCCCCACCCCTCGGCCGGCACACCGTCGAGGGTGCAGACGACCTGGTTCTCCGGCGTCAGGTCGTCGCTCGACACCCCGCTCGGCTTGATGACGAACAGGTCCGTGCCCGGCACGCGCTCGGAGACGTTGCCGCCGGTCCAGATCACGAGGCCGTAGCGGACGAGTTCACCGTGCAGTCGCGCGACACGCTCCCGCGTCGTCGCCACCGCCTGGCGTGTGGTCTCGTCGATCGCGTCCGTCATCGGGTCACTTCCTCTGTCTGGAGGCGCGGGTCGGCGCCGTCGGTCTGCTCGGTCGGTCCTGTGGTCGCGCCGGGGCGGGTCGCCGCCGCAGCGACGTCCTGCACGGGCAGTGCGGCCCGGTATCGCTCCAGGTACGTCTGGAACCCGGCGACGTCCGCCGGCTCGGGTTCGGCCACGTGCACGGCGTCCCCGCCGAACACCGTGTCGGACAGGTAGTCGGCGAGCTGCTGGTCGGTGTGCTCGAGGTAGGCGGCCAGCACGGCGATCCCCCACGCGCCGCCTTCCCCCGCGGTCTCCTCGAGCGCGATCGGCACCCGTAGGGCCGCTGCGAGCAGCCGCTGTGGGCTGCCGGGCGTCCGGAAGAGCCCGCCGTGTGCGGTCATCCGGTCCACCTGCACCTGTTCGCCGTGCAGCACGTCCATCCCGATCGCCAGGGTCGCGAAGGCGCCGTGCACCTCGGAGCGCACCAGGTTGCCGAGGGTGAAGCGCGCGCCGGGGGTGCGGAGCAGCAGGGGCCGACCGTCCTCGACGTGGGTGACGGGTTCGCCGGCCAGGTAGTTGAAGGAGAGCAGGCCGCCCGCATCGGGGTCGGTGTCGTCGGCGACGGCCTCGGCGAGCAGCGTGGCGTAGACGTCGTCGATGCCGATCGCGGTCGTGCCGGTCCGCTCGCCAGAGGCCTCGGCGAAGCGCCCGAACACCCGGGCCCAGCTCGCGATCTCGCTCGCGCCGTTGTTGCAGTGCACCATCGCCACGGCGTCGCCGGCCGGGGTGGTGACGACGTCGAGCTCCTCGTGCGCGGTGGTCAGCGGCTGCTCGAGCACGACCATCGCGAAGATGCTCGTGCCGACACTGACGTTCCCGGTGCGTGGGGCGACGGCGTTCGTCGCGACCATGCCGGTACCGGCGTCGCCCTCGGGCGGGCAGAGCGGTGCGCCGGGTTCGAGGGTGCCGGTCGGGTCCAGCCAGGTCGCGCCCTCAGGGGTCAGCTCACCGGCTTCCGCGCCCGCGACGAGGACCTCGGGCAGCAGGGACCGCAGGTCCGGCACGCCGATCAGGTCCTGTGCGGTAGCGAGCATGGCATGGTCGAAGTCCTTCGCGCCCGGGTCGCCGGGGCCGCTGTCGACGGGGCCGCCCTCGATCGGGAACATGCCGCTCGCGTCGCCGACGCCCAGGACGTTCCGCCCGGTCAGGCGGCGGTGCACGTAGCCGGCCAGGGTCGTGACACCGGCGATCTCGGCCACGTGCGGCTCGTCGTCGAGGACCGCCTGGTACAGGTGTGCGATCGACCAGCGCAGCGGGATGTTGAACCCGAGGGCCTCGCTGAGGCGTTCGGCGGCGGGGCCGGTGGAGGTGTTCCGCCAGGTGCGGAACGGCACGAGCAGCTCGCCCGCGGCGTCGAACGCCAGGTAGCCGTGCATCATCGCGCTCACGCCCACGGCGCGGTACGTGGTCGGAGTGACGCCGTACTGGGACTCGACGTCGGCCACCAGGGCGGCGTACGCGGCGCGGAGTCCGGCCTCGACGGACTCGAGGGAGTAGGTCCATCGGCCGTCGACGTACTCGTTCTCCCACTCGTGGGAGCCGGCCGCGATCGGCACGAGGTCTTCGTCCACCAGACAGGCCTTGATGCGGGTGGAGCCGAGCTCGATCCCGAGTGTGGTGCGGCCGTCCACGATCCGCTGTCGGCGGTCGTCGCCCATGCGTTCCTCCAGAACCTCGTCGTCCCCAGTGAGCGCTCACATCCTGGCACGTGAGCGCTCACTCATGCAACGCCGCGGCGCGCCGCCCGTCCCGCCAGCCCCGCTCGCCCCGCCGGTCGAGACACCCCGCTCAGTTCCGCCGACCGGTCGCGAACCGTCGTCCAGAGCATCTTCAGCCGACCGTTCCTGACCGGTCGACGTCCCACGCGCGACAGGTCGTGACCGTTGGGCGCACGCGAGCGACGACGAAGTTCGACCCATTGCCGCCTCGCACTCGCGCAAGTCCCGACCACCCGCCACCTCGCACCCGCGCATGCCGGGTCGCCGGACCCGTGCCACTCCGAACGGCGGCGCCCAGGACGGTCAGGACACCCCGTTGCCTCCCCACCGCGCGGTCACGAACTGTCGGCTGGAGGTGCGCCGATCGACGATCCGTGACCGCTCGACGACGGTTGACGGGGTGTTGTGACCGCTCGACGACCGGCACCGGCACCGCGCACCAGCGCCGACCTACGCGCCCACGGTGCTCTCGCGGATGACGAGCGACGGGGTCACGGCCGCCGACGCCGCGGTGCCGCCGTCGATCAAGGCGAGGAGCGCCTGCCCCGCGACGCGTCCGAGCTCCTCGAGCCGCAGGTCCACCGTGGTCAGCGGCGGCCTCGAGGCGAGCGCCATCACGTCCCAGTCGTCGAACCCGGTCACCGCGACGTCTCCGGGCACCGAACGCCCGAGCTCCCGCAGCCGGTCGCACACTCCCCGGGCGATCTGGTCGCTGCCGCAGACGATCGCGTCGACGTCGGGCGACTCCCGAGCCAGCACGTCCACGGCCTGCCGCCCCCATCGCTCCGACCACTCGCCGTACAGGGGTTCGGTGACCAGGTGGGACCCGAGCACCGACGTGGCACCGGCCACCCGGCGCACGGCGGACCGGTGCCGCGCCGGCCCGGTCACGATCGCGACCCGCTGCCGCCCGAGCGAGCGCACGTGCGAGGCGACGAGTGCCGAGCCGGCGGCGTCGTCGAGGGTGACCGACACGTCGCCGTCGTCGGTCGAGGGTGTGAAGGCGTAGACGACGGGGATCGACACGTCGATCGGGGGCCGGGCGTCGGCGGAGCGGCCGGTGACGATGATGCCGTCGACGCCGCGGGCCGCCAGGGAGCGCAGGTAGTGGGCCTCGCGCACGTGGTCGTCGCGGGTGTCGCACAGCAGGACAGCCATCCGCCCGGCGGACAGGGCGTCCTCGGCGCCGAGCAGCACCGGGATCGAGAACCGGCCGAACGAGTCGGTGGTGATCATGCCGACGGTGTAGGTCCGCCCCGACGACAGCGCACGGGCCCGGGCATCGCCGACGAACCCGAGCTTCTCGGCGGCTTCCTTCACGCGCAGCCGGGTGGCGTCCCGCAGCTGCCCGGTGCCGTTCAGCGCCTTCGACGCGGTGCCGATCGACACCCCGGCGAGCGCCGCCACGTCGGTGATCCGGATCGGCTGACCGGTGCGTTCGAGCGTCACGGCAACCACCTTTCCGACGATCAGGACGTGCCGATGACCTTACACAAAACCGCCGGGATGCCCTTGCGCGGCGTGCACCCCGTGTCGTAACGTCCACCGCAGAAACCGTTTTCCGGATGCTCGAACCACTCGGACGGCTCCAGTCACATCGCAAGGAGGCGACATGACCACCACGCTCGCGACCGATCGCGGCGCGCACACCGCGACCCCGGTCCTCCCGACCGCCGACGCACACCTCACGCTCCGGCCGCTGCCGACCGGCGACGCCCGGATCACCGGCGGCTTCTGGGCGCTCCGGCAGGAGCGCAACGGCCGTGACGCCGTCCGCAGCGGCTACCAGCAGCTGGAGACGGCCGGCAACTTCCGCAACCTCCGCATCGCCGCCGGGTTCGAGGAGGGCGAGGCCGTCGGCCCGATCTTCATGGACTCCGACGTGACGAAGTGGCTCGAGGCCGTGGCGTGGGAGTACGGCCGCGCCCCCGCCGAGGACCTGCTCGACCTGCAGCGCGAGGTCACCGCCCTGTACGCCCAGGCGCAGGCCGACGACGGGTACCTCGACTCCGTGCAGCAGGTCCGGGGGAAGGGCGAGCGGTACACGGACCTCAAGTGGAGCCACGAGATGTACTGCGCCGGGCACCTGTACCAGGCGGCCGTGGCCCAGCACCGTGCGACGGGTGACACCGGGCTGCTCGACGTCGCGGTCAAGAACGCCGACCACCTCGTCCGCACGTTCGGTGACGGCACCGCACCGGACGGCACACCGAAGACCCGTGACGTCGACGGTCACCCCGTCGTCGAGATGGGCCTGGTGGAGCTGTACCGCGAGACCGGCAACCGCGACTACCTCGACCTGGCGCACTGGTTCGTCGACGCCCGCGGGCACGGCATCATCGAGCGCGCCGGCGGCGAACCGACGTACTTCTCGGACCGGGTGCCGAGCCGGCAGGCCACGACCGTCGAGGGCCACGCCGTGCGCGCCGTGTACCTGGCGGCCGGTGCCGTGGACGTCGCGATCGAGACCGGGGACACCGAGCTCCTCGCCGCGAGCGAGACGCAGTTCGCGGACATGATGGCGACGAAGGCCTTCATCACCGGCGGACTCGGGGCCCGCTGGGACTGGGAGGCGTTCGGTGACCCGTACGAGCTGCCGACCGACCGCGGCTACGCCGAGACCTGCGCGGCCATCGGCGGGGTGCAGTGGGCCTGGCGGCTGCTGCTCGCCACCGGCAAGCCGGTCTACGCCGACGCGATCGAGCGTTTGCTCTACAACGCGTTCCTCGCCGGGGTGAGCCTGGCCGGCACCGAGTACTTCTACGTGAACCCGCTGCAGCAGCGCGACCACGCCCACCAGGACGAGAACCGCTCCCCCGCCCACGGGCGTCGCGGCTGGTTCGACTGCGCTTGCTGCCCGCCGAACATCATGCGGACCTTCGCGAGCCTCGACGGCTACCTGGCGACCGCGACCGACGGCGGGTTGCAGATCCACCAGTACGCCACCGCGGACCTCGGCCCGGTGCGGGTCGAGACCGCCTACCCGCACGACGGCCGCGTCCGCGTCACGGTCGCCGAGGACGGCCCGCTCGCCCTGGGCCTGCGGATCCCGTCCTGGTCGGACACCACGACCGTCACGGGTCCGGACGGGTCCGCGAACCCCGCAGCTGGCACGCTGCACGTCGTCGAGCGCGAGTGGTCGGCGGGTGACACGGTCGAGCTCGTCTTCGACACGACGCCGCACCGCTACGTCGCCGACGCCCGCATCGACGCTGCCCGCGGGCAGGTCGCGATCGAGCGCGGCCCGCTGGTGTACGCGGTCGAGCAGGCGGACCAGCAGGGCTTCACGGTCGACGACCTGACGGTCGACGCGGACGCGCCGATCACCGAGGAGCGCCGCGACGACCTGCTCGACGGCGTCGTCACGCTGCTGATCCCGGGGCACGCCCCGGCCGAGCACGTGCAGCCGGCCTGGCCGTACCAGCGTCTGGACGGGCCGGGAGGCGCGACCACGGCCCCCGACGCGACCAGCGTCGACGACGTGGCCGGTCCGCAGGGCGCCACCACGGGCCTCCAGGCCGGTCGCGACGTCACCGCGACCGCGGTCCCGTACTACGCGTGGGCCAACCGGGGAGCGGCGCCGATGCGCGTCTGGCTCCCGCTGGCGCGGTGACCAGCGTGGACCGCCGAGCGTTCCTCGTCGGCGGCGTCGCCGGCGGGGCCGCCCTCGCCCTGGCCGGGTGCTCCGGCACCCTGCCGAAGGTCGTCGCGGAGCCCGCGAGCTTCGGGAAGAACGCGACCGGCACCGTGCAGGTGTGGTGCCGGTCGGCGACCCAGGCCGGCCTGACGTCGGCCGTCGCCGGGTTCAACAAGGCGAACCCGGAGCTGCAGGTCCAGCTGACGCCCGTGCCGGACGCGCAGTACGTGACGAAGCTCGCGACCGCGATACGCGGTGGTGAGCCGCCGGACGTCGTCGACATCGACGACATCAACTCGCAGTTGTTCATCTTCCGCGAGGCGTTCGCCGACCTGACCGACGTGGTCGAGGACCTGGACTACTTCGACGCGATCTCGCCGGGGCACCTGCGCCTGCTCGAGTACCACGACCGGTACTACGGCCTGCCCTACCTGGCCGACAACTCGCAGCTGTTCGTGAACACCGAGCTGTTCGAGCGCGCGGGCCTCGACGTCGAGGAGTCGACGAAGGACCTGTCCACGTTGCTCGACGCGGCGAAGGCCATCCGGAAGCTCGACGACGACGTGTACGGCTGGTCGATCTCCGGCAACGCCGCCGGCATCATCGGCTTCGTCACGCAGCCGCACGTCTGGGCGACCGGGGTCGACATGATGACCGGCGAGGTGGGCTCCCAGCGGGCGAACATCACCGGCAACGAGGCCCTCGAACGGATGCTCGAGTTCTACCGGCAGCTGTGGAAGGACGGTGTGCTGTCGAAGGCGACGTACTCCGACGCCGGCACCACGTGGGGTGCCGACTTCCGGGCCGGCAAGGTGGGGATCTTCCCGACCTCGTACGGGGCGACCGTGCCCGCCGCCACCAAGGCGATGCGGGCGAAGATGCAGACGGTGCTCATCCCGTCGTGGGACGGCCAGCGGTCGTTCTTCGACGGCGGCGACAACATGTGCATCCCGAACGGGGCGGCGAACCCGTCCGGTGGGTGGGCGTTCATGCAGTACGCGAACGGGCTCCAGCAGCAGCAGGCACTGCCGGACGGCGGGTACTTCCCCACCCGGTCGGACGCCGCCACCCCGGAGTACCGCAAGCGGTTCCCGCTGGCGTACGGGCCGCTCGACGCCATCGAGAAGGGCTACGCACCGCGGACGCTGGCGTACAACCTGCTCAACAACCAGCCGTCGTCGCCGTACTTCGCGATGTTCCGCGAGGCCGTGTTCGGGTCGGGGAGCGCCGCCGCCATGCGGACGGCGCAGTCCGACTACCAGCGGATCCTCGACCAGGTGCAGGCCTGAGCCCGCCTGCTCCGCTCGTCTCGCTCGTCTCGCTCTTGTTGATGCACAGAGAGGTGCACGCATGTCGACCATCTCCACCCGGCGCCCCACCGGCCGGACCGGCGCGGGCCGCGCCACCGTGGGCCGCGGCCCGGGGCGCGGCGGCTCCGTCCGGACCCGCAACTCGCTCACCCACCCACCACGCGCCGGCGCCGTCCTCGTCGCCCCGGCGATCCTGTTCGTCGCCGTCTTCGTGCTCGTCCCGCTCGTGTTCGCGCTCTACATCTCGTTCACGAACTGGCCCCTGATCGGCCCCTACCGGTTCATCGGGCTGCAGAACTACCTGACGCTGTTCCAGGACCCGACCTTCGTGCACGCGATCGGCTACACGCTGCTGTACACGGCCATCGTGACCCTGCCGATCCTGGCGCTCGGGTACTTCCTGGCCGTGCTCGTCCGGGCACGCCGCCGCGGCAGCACGATCCTGCGGACGGTGTTCTTCCTGCCGTACGTCGTCGGCCTGACGACCCTGTCGTTCATGCTCGTGCTCGAGGCGCAGCCGAACTCCGGGGCGGTCAACATGGTGCTCCGCTGGCTCGGGATCACCGACGGCAGCACCGCGTGGCTCGTGAACGGTCCGCTGGCGACGCTGCTCATCTGCGTGCTCGTGGTCTGGGCGGTGTCCGGGCTGACGATGGTGCTGCTCATGTCGGCGATGCAGGGTGTCCCCGACGAGGTCTACGAGTCGGCGCAGCTCGAGGGGGCGTCCTGGTGGCAGACCGAACGCCTCATCACGTTCCCGATGATCCGCTCGACCGTCGCGCTGAGCGTCATCATCTCGGTGATCGGCTCGCTGCTCGCGTTCAACCAGTTCTACATCCTGACCCAGGGCGGGCCGGGCACCGAGACCACCACGATCGTGAACGCGATCTACAACCGCGGGTTCGTGAACCTGCAGCTCGGGGCCGCGACCGCCCAGTCGATCGCCCTCGTCGTGGTGATCGCCGCCGTGACGGTGTTCCAGTTCTGGGCACTGCGAGAGAAGGACTGACGCCATGAGCACGACGACCTCCCGTGCGGCCCTCGCGGCGCCGGACCTGTCCACCAGGACCCTGACCACCACGGGCGACGGCCGACGCCGGCGCCACCAGCAGGGCAGCGTCCAGCACCCGCGCGACACCACCGTGAAGCGCACCCTGTACGCGATCGCCGGCATCGGGTCCGCGCTCGTGTTCGGCGTCCCGCTCATCTGGTCGATCCTGCGGGCGTTCCAGTCCGAGGCCGTCATCACGCAGGCCCCGGACCCGGCGACGTTCTTCCAGCTCGGGTGGCAGAACTTCGCCGCCGTCTTCGCCTCGTCCTCGCACCTGCTCACCGGCGTCGTGAACTCGCTCATCGTCTCGATCGCCACGGCGGTGCTGACCGCGGTGATCGCGACGATGGCCGGCTACGGGTTCGCCCGCTTCCGGTTCCGGGGCGCCGGGCTCGTGTTCGGTCTGGTGCTGCTGACGATGATGGTGCCGTTCCAGGCCATCCTCACGCCGCTCTACCTCGAGATGAACGCCATGGGGCTGACGAACTCGCTGCTCGGGCTCGTGCTGTTCTACACGACCGTGAACCTGCCGTTCGGGGTGTTCGTGATGCGCAACGCGTTCGAGTCGATCCCCACCGAGCTCGAGGACTCGGCCTTCGTCGACGGGGCCTCGCGCTTCCGGGTCGTCGTGTCGGTGCTCCGCCCGCTGCTCCTGCCCGGGGCGGCGACCGCGGCGCTCTACGCGTTCCTGGCGTCGTGGACGGAGTTCCTCGGAGCCCTGACGTTCCTGACGAAGGACTCGCTGTACACGCTGCCGGTCGCGCTGCTCAACCTGCAGACCGGGGCGTACGGGCAGGTGTCGTACGGCAACCTCGTCGCCGGTTCGGTGGTGGCGATGATCCCGTGCATCGCGCTGTACGTCGGGTTGCAACGGTTCTACGTCGCCGGGCTGTCGTCCGGGGCGTTGAAGGGCTGACGGTCGGGTCAGCCCGGGGTCGCGCGCGGCCTCGCACCGTGCGCGGCCCCTCGGCCGGTGCGGGGTTGGCCGCTCGGTGCGGGGTTGGCCGCTCGGTGCGGGACTGTAGCGCCGCACCGAGCGATCAACCTCGCACCGGCCGCACAACGCTGCACCGTGCGCCGCGGCCCCACGCACGGATGGACCTCGCACCACCCGCACACCGCCGCACCGTGCGCCCTACGTGCTGCGTCGCACCACCAGCTCGGGCGCGAGCAGCGTCTCGTCGCGGGGCTCCCCCTCGACCAGGGCCCGCACGGTGTCGAGCACCCGCTCCCCCATGGCCCGGAAGTCCTGCCGCACGGTGGTCAGCGGCGGTGTGAAGTGCGCGGCCTCGGGGACGTCGTCGAAGCCCACGACCGCGATGTCGTCGGGCACCCGCAGCCCCTCGTCGGCGAAGGCGTGCAGCACGCCGAGCGCCATCTGGTCGTTGCCCGCGAAGACGGCGTCGACCGTCCCCACGTCGATGTGCCGTGCGGCCGCGAAGCCGCTCGCCGGGGTCCAGTCGCCCTCGAGCACGACCGGTTCGAGCCCGGCGTCCTGCATGATCCGCAGGTAGGTGGCGCGGCGCACCTCGGACTCCTGCGACACGTGCGGCCCGGCGATGTGCACGATCCGGCGGTGCCCGCGGTCGAACAGGTGCTGCATGACGAGCGAGGTGCCGGCCGCCTGGTCGATCGCGACGGCGGCGACGCTCGGCGCGACCGGGGTCCGGACCGCGTCGCGCTGCACGGCGTTCGACACCACGACGGGCACCGTGACCGGAACGGTGAGCGAAGCGAGGGCGTCGAGCACCCGGTTGTCGGCGGCGACCAGCACGATCGCGGCGACGTCCTGCGCGAGCAGCGTGGTGAGCGCCCCGGACAGGTCGGACGGCCGCGGCTCTTCCGGCAGGGTCGACAGCAGCACGTGGTAGCCGGCGGAGCGCGCGGCCCGTTCGAAGCCGATCGAGGTGCTCGACGGGCCGTACAGCGCGTCACCGGCGGTGATGATGCCGAGCGCCCTGCTCCGCCCACCGGCGAGCGCCCGGGCGGCGGCGCGGGGCCGGTACCCGAGCTCGGTGACGGCGTCGGTGACCTGCGTCCGGTACTGCTCGCGGACGGTCGGGTCGCCGTTGATGACACGCGAAACGGTCTGATGGGAGACACCGGCGCGTTCGGCGACGTCGAAGATCGTCGGGGCCTTCCGGCGCTTGCCGCCCCTGCCCTCGGGGGCGGTCGTGGTGCTCACGTGGCCAACCGTACCGCTCGGTCCGGCCGCCGCGGCAAGATCACGAAACGGCGGTGTTGAGTTGACACCCCGTCACGGAACCCACAAGATGTGAGCGCTCACACGAGCGCATCCCACGGGGCACAGCAGCCCCGGCACCCGACCGCGTCGAGGACGACGCGAAGGAACAGAGGTACTTCGATGATGAAGCGCAGGATCATCGCGGGCGTCGCAGCCGTCGGCATCGCGATCTCGCTGGCCGCTTGCTCGGCCGGCGGCCGTGCGTCCACCGATGGTGGCGGCAGCGGCGACAACAAGGGCGCCCTCGTCGGCGTCGCCATGCCCACCAAGGTCTCCGAGCGGTGGATCAAGGACGGCGACGCCGTCAAGAGCGACCTCGAGAAGGCCGGTTACAAGGTCGACCTCGAGTACGGCGACAACAAGGTCCAGCAGCAGGCCCAGCAGGTCAGCAACATGATCACCAAGGGCGCGAAGGTCCTGATCATCGCGTCGATCGACGGCGGCGCACTCTCCGACCAGCTCGACGCCGCCGCCAAGGCCGGCATCAAGGTGATCTCCTACGACCGCCTGCTGACGGGCAACAAGAACGTCGACTACTACGTGTCGTTCGACAACGAGAAGGTCGGCGTCGACCAGGCGAACAGCCTGCTCACCGGCCTGGGCGTGCTCGACGCCGACGGCGAGAAGACCGGCGAGAAGGGCCCCTTCAACATCGAGGTCTTCGCCGGCTCGCTCGACGACAACAACGCCGGGTTCTTCTTCAACGGCGCGATGAAGACGCTCAAGCCGTACCTCGAGGACGGCACGCTGAAGATCCAGTCCGGCCAGGACTCGCTGTCCCAGGCCGCGACGCAGCAGTGGGACCCGGCGACCGCCAAGGCCCGCATGCAGAACCTCGTCGCCAAGTCCTACTCGGGCGGCACCACGCTCGACGGCGTGCTCTCGCCGTACGACGGGATCTCGATCGGCATCATCTCGGCGCTGCAGGGTGCCGGCTACGGCACGAGTGACCGTCCGCTCCCGACGGTGACGGGCCAGGACGCCGAGGCCGCCTCGGTCAAGTCGATCATCGACGACCAGCAGTACTCGACCATCTACAAGGACACGCGGAAGCTCGCGAAGCAGTCCGTGACCATGGCCGAGGACCTGCTCACCGGCAAGGAGCCCGAGGTCAACGACACCAAGAGCTACGACAACAAGGTCAAGGTCGTCCCGACCTTCCTGTTCCAGCCGACGGTCGTCACGAAGGACAACTACAAGGAAGTCCTCGTGGACTCGGGGTACTACACCGAAGCCGACCTGAAGTAGTCAGGCCCATCTCACGGACCGGAGGCGCGGTGCCAGCTGCGCACCGCGCCTCCAGTCCGTCTCCACCAGCGCGCCCACGCGCGCACGACGGAAAGGCGTCCACATGGCGGACACCATCCTCGAGATGCGGGACATCACCAAGACGTTCCCCGGCGTCAAGGCCCTGCAGGGCGTCTCGATCGAGGTCGAGCGCGGCCAGGTCCACGCGATCTGCGGCGAGAACGGCGCGGGCAAGTCGACGCTCATGAAGGTGCTGTCGGGTGTCTACCCGGCCGGCTCCTTCGACGGCGAGATCCTGCTCGACGGCGAACCCGTGCGGTTCGCGAACATCAACGACTCCGAGGCTGCGGGCGTCGTCATCATCCACCAGGAGCTGGCGCTCAGCCCCTTCCTGTCGATCGCCGAGAACATCTTCCTCGGCAACGAGCAGTCCAAGGGCGGCTTCATCGACTGGAACAAGACGAACCTGACGGCCGCCGAGCTGCTCAAGCGCGTCGGCCTGAAGGACAACCCCGTCACCAAGGTCGTCGACCTCGGTGTCGGCAAGCAGCAGCTCGTCGAGATCGCGAAGGCGCTCTCGAAGGAGGTGAAGCTCCTCATCCTCGACGAGCCCACCGCCGCGCTGAACGACGACGACTCCGCGCACCTGCTCGAGCTCATCCGCTCGCTGCAGGCCGAGGGCATGACGGCGATCATCATCAGCCACAAGCTCAACGAGATCAAGGCGATCGCGGACAAGGTCACGATCATCCGCGACGGCAAGACGATCGAGACGCTCGACATGCGGGCCGACGACGTGTCCGAGGACCGGATCATCCGCGGGATGGTCGGCCGCGACCTGTCGAACCGCTACCCCGAGCGCGAGAACCCCGTCATCGGCGAGGAACTGTTGCGGATCGAGGACTGGACCGTCCACCACCAGCTCGACTCGTCGCGCGAGATCATCCACCAGGCCAACCTCAGCGTCCGCGCGGGCGAGGTCGTCGGGATCGCCGGGCTCATGGGTGCCGGGCGCACGGAACTGGCCATGAGCGTCTTCGGCCAGTCCTACGGCACCGGCATCAGCGGCACCGTCTACAAGCGCGGCACGCCGATCAAGACGCACACCGTCTCGCAGGCGATCGACAACGGCATCGCCTACGTCACCGAGGACCGCAAGCGCTACGGCCTGAACCTGATCGACGACATCAAGCGGAACATCTCCGGGTCGGCACTCGGCAAGCTCGCGAACTGGGGCTTCGTGAACTCCTCGGAGGAGACCACGGTCGCGAGCCAGTTCCTCAAGAGCCTCAACATCAAGGCGCCGAACGTCGACGTCGTGACGGGGAAGCTCTCCGGCGGGAACCAGCAGAAGGTCGTCCTGTCGAAGTGGATGTACGCCGACCCCGACGTGCTCATCCTCGACGAGCCCACCCGCGGCATCGACGTCGGCGCGAAGTACGAGATCTACACGATCATCAACCAGCTCGCCGACCAGGGGAAGGCGGTCATCGTGATCTCCTCCGAGCTCCCCGAACTGCTCGGCATCTGCGACCGCATCTACACCCTCTCCGAGGGCACCATCACGGCCGACGTCCCGCGCGCCGAGGCGACGCCCGAGGTCCTCATGCAGTACATGACCCAGGAACGGGAGACCCCTGTCAATGAACGCGCTTAAGTCCGCCGTCGGCTACCTCACCGGGCAGCTCCGACAGATCGGCCTGTTCATCGCGCTGATCGTCATCGTCATCTTCTTCCAGGTGACCACGAACGGCATCACGCTGGCCCCGATCAACGTCTCGAACCTGATCGTCCAGAACAGCTACATCCTCATCCTGGCCATCGGCATGGTCATGGTCATCATCGCCGGCCACATCGACCTGTCGGTCGGCTCGGTGGTCGCCTTCACCGGTGCGATGGCCGGCGTGATGATCACGCAGTGGAACATCCCGTGGCCGATCGCGGTCGTGCTCTGCCTGGTGGTCGGTGCACTCGTCGGCGCCTGGCAGGGCTTCTGGATCGCGTACTTCGGGATCCCGGCCTTCATCGTGACGCTGGCCGGCATGCTCGCGTTCCGCGGCGCTGCACAGATCGTCCTGCAGAACCAGCAGATCTCGCCGTTCCCCGCCGGCTTCCGCTCGCTCGGCTCCGGCTTCCTGCCGTCCTTCGGCACCACCGGGTACGAGCCGCTCACGATGATCCTCGGCTTCGCCGCCGCGGCCGTCATGGTGATCGCCGCGTTCCGCGGTCGCATCACGCGTCGCAAGTACCAGCTCGAGAGCGAGCCGTTCGCCTGGTTCATCGTGAAGACGGCGTTCGGCGCCGTGCTCGTGATCTACGTGGCACTCCTGCTCGCCAGCTACAACGGCACCCCGATCGTGCTCGTCGTGCTCGGTGCGCTCGTGGTGATCTACTCGGTCGTCATGCGGAGCGCGGTGTTCGGCCGCCACATCTACGCGATCGGTGGCAACGCCCTGGCCGCGCAGCTGTCGGGTGTGAAGACGAAGCGCGTCACGTTCCTGCTCTTCGTCAACATGGGTGTCATCTCGGCCCTGGCGGGCGTGGTCTTCACCGGCCAGCTCAACCTGGCGGCACCGGGCGCGGGCAACGGCTTCGAGCTCGACGCCATCGCCGCCGTCTTCATCGGTGGCGCGGCCGTCACCGGCGGCATCGGCACCGTCCCGGGCGCCATCGTCGGCGGCCTCATCATCGGTCTGCTGAACAACGGCATGTCGATCCTCGGTGTCGGCACCGAGTTCCAGTCCCTGATCAAGGGCCTGGTGCTGCTCGCCGCCGTCGCGTTCGACGTGTTCAACAAGCGCCGGGCGGCGTCCGCGCGCAAGTAGCGCGTCGGAGTCACCCCCGCCAGAGCGACAGAAGTGCACGGAACAGCCGTGCACTTCTGTCGCTTTCGCGTTTCAGCGGGACAGGACGGCCCACCCCTGGGCCGGGAGGCGCAGGGTCCCGTCCCCGAGATCGGCCCCGCCCGCCTCGACCTGCGTCGCGTCGGCCACGGGCACCTCGACGGGATCGTCCGACAGGTTCAGGGCGGTCACCACGGTGGCGTCCGCCGTCGCGGTCCGCAGCACCACGGCGGTGTTGGTCAGGTGCACGACGTCGGTGTGCGCGCGGTGCAGCCACGGGTTGCGGCGACGCAGGGCGATGAGCGCCTCGTAGGCGTGGGTCAGGTCCGTCGGCGTCGGCCCCTCGGCCGGGAACTCCGGGCGGACCGCGTCGTCGCCACCCTCGCGTTCCTCCTTCACCCCGGTCCAGCCGTACTCGTCGCCCGCGTAGACCACCGGGGTCCCCGCAACCGTGAACAGCACCGCGGCGGCGTGCCCGGCGAACCGCTCGCCCACCGCGCTCGCGATCCGGGTGACGTCGTGGTTGCCGACGAACGTCGTCGGGGCGAAGGTGGCCAGCAGCGCGTCGTGCCGCTCGATCGCGTGCGCGAGCTCGTGGCCGTTGCGGTCCGCGATGCCGTGCCAGATCCCCTGCCACAGCTCGTACTGGGTCAGCGAGTCCATCGTCGAGTCGCGAGCGATCGCCGCCGCGTCGCCGTGGATCACCTCGCCGCTGAACCAGGCGTCCGGGAACCGCTCCCGCACCCGGGGCAGCACCCGCGCCCAGAACGACGGCGACACCGCGTACGCCGCATCGAGCCGCCAGCCGTCGACCCCGCGGGCCAACCAGTGCGTCATGACCTGCACCACGAGGTTCTCGGTGGCGCGGCTGTCGTGGTCCAGCGCGACGAGGATGTCGTGGCCCTCGAACAGCCCCACGGGCACGGGCTGCCCCGGCTGCCACCCGGACCAGTCGATGGCGAACAGGTCGGCGGTCGGCGCCTCCGGGCCGTGGTCGGACAACGCGCGGAAGGCCGGGTGCTCACGGCCGACGTGGTTGAACACCCCGTCCAGCAGCACCCGCACGCCCCGCTCGTGCGCCGCGGAGACCAGGACGTCGAAGTCGGCGTCGTCACCCAGGCGCGGGTCGATGCGGAAGTGGTCGACCGTGTCGTACCCGTGGGTCGAGCTCGCGAACACCGGGCCGAGCAACAGGCCGTTCAGACCGAGGTCGACGACGTGGTCGAGCCAGCCGGTCAGGCGGTCGAGGCCGTGTTCGAGCGGACGCTCCCCCACCGGTGCCGTCGGACGGACCTCGGCGCCGACGAAGCCGAGCGGGTAGACGTGCCACCACATCACGTGCTGCACCCAGGCGGGCTCGGACGGACGGGCGGGGACGGTGTCGGGGTTCACCGCTCCGATGCTGCCAGGCGCACCTGGACCGCGTGCGTGGTCGCTGTGTACCGCCCCGCAGGGCAGGACGAGGATGGACCCATGGGACGGGCGATCAGGACGGAAGCCGACGCTTCGGGGTCGGAGTCGGCACACGCCGAGCGGACGTGCGCCTCGTGCGGGCGACGGATGCCGTCGTCGGCGGCGCCCGAGGCGAAGTGGTGTTCGGCGGCCTGCCGTCGGCACGGTCTCGACGACACAGACCGGGCTCTGGAGCAGCGCATCGACGAACTGCTCGCGGCGCGTGCACGGACCTCGAGCATCTGCCCGTCCGAGGTCGCGCGCTCTCTGGATCCGGACGACTGGCGGCCGCTGATGGAGCCGGCACGTCGAGCCGCCCGCCGCATGGTGGCGCGCGGTGAGGTCGAGATCACGCAGGGCGGGTCCGTCGTCGACCCGTCGACGGCCAAGGGCCCGATCCGCATCCGCCGTCCGCGGTGATCCCGGGCGCCGTGCGCCAACCTCAGGTGCGCTCGTGGACCGTACGGATGAGCCGTTCGAGCGCGGTCACCAGCGCCCGTGTCTTCTCCTGGGTCACACGCGACGTCGAGTACTGGAAGTTCGTCTTCTCATCGGTCAGGCGCTTGAAGTGCAGGCCGGGTCGGGTGTCCGGTGCGCAGGCCGTGTCGAGCAGCCGTCGAGCGGCGGCGTGGTCGTCGCCGAGATGGTGGTGGCCGAGGATCGCACCGCAGATCGCGTCCGACGCCGCGATCCCGCCGAGCACAGCGTTCGCACCGGCGGCCTTCCAGTCAGCGTGACTCGTCGACTCGACGGAGAGGAGCGCGACCTCGAGGTAGGACTCCGCTTCGTCTCGGCGCATCGCGACTGTGGCCCTGTCGACGGCGCGCACGCGGGCACCCATCAGATGTACGTCCTGATCTCCTCGCCGAAGACTGTTCGGGCTTCTTCTCGCCACGACCCGACGAGCGGGTCTCCCTCGGCCACGAACCGACGGAGATCAGCGCGGGTCACGTCGAAGACCTGGCACTCGTTGCCGGTCCACCGCCGGACGAGGTCACCGAGGCGGACGACGACGTCCGTGTCGACGGTCTCCTCGAAGACGACGAGGAGGTCCAGGTCGGACGTCGGCGTCGCGGTGCCCCGGGCAACTGAACCGAAGATCGAGACTGAGAGGACCCCGGCCTGCGCCGACGCGACGTACGCGCCGATTCGACGTTCGAGTTCGTCGCCGGCTTCGAGTCCGAGTTCCACCGCCGGCCAGAGCAGGTGTTCCCGGTTGACCCGGTAGGCAGAGTGCTGCAGACCGCGCTCGACCTGCACGAGCCCTGCCGCCTCGAGCTTGTCGAGCGCTCGTTTGATGCCGGTGTGCTGCGGAGCGCCCGCGACCCGCGCAACCTGTCGTCCGGTCATGCCGGAATCGGTCCGGGCGAGGACGCGGAGCGCGTCGGCCTGTGTGGCTCCCAGCAGCGTGGCGAGTGGTTGCACGAGTTGCATGTCGATTCCTCCGCGAGAAGTGTACCGATCAGCGGTACAAGTGGTGCGTCTTTGTGCACACAGGACAGTCACCGGGACGCGGTGAGGGAACACGTGTCGCCCAACGTGGGTTGCATCGAGGGATGACTGCAACCGGATCGACCGAACCGACTCCTGCCCGCCGCGAAGCCCTGGTCGTCGGAGCCAGTGGCATCACCGGTTCCGCCCTGGTGCGCCACCTGCTCGACCTCGGCTGGGACGTGACGGCACTCTCCCGCCGACCGCTCTCCGAACAGGGCGTCCGGACCGTCGCAGCCGACCTGCGCGACCCGGAGAGCCTGGCGGCCGCACTCGCCGACGAGCACCCGACCCACGTCTTCTTCACCGCCTGGCAGCGGCAGGACACCGAGGCGGAGAACATCCGCGTGAACGGCGGCATGGTCCGCGACCTGCTCGCGGCACTGTCGCACGCTCCGCTCGAGCACGTCGCCCTCGTCACCGGCCTGAAGCACTACCTCGGCCCGTTCGAGGCGTACGCCGCCGGCGAGATGCCCGACACCCCCTTCCACGAAGAGGAGCCGCGCCTCGACACCCCGAACTTCTACTACGCGCAAGAGGACGAACTCTTCGCAGCCGCCGAGCGCCAGGGCTTCACCTGGTCCGTGCACCGCTCCCACACCGTGATCGGGCACGCCGTCGGCAACGCGATGAACATGGGCCTCACGCTCGCCGTGCAGGCCACGCTGGCGAAGGAACTCGACCTGGACTTCGTGTTCCCGGGAAGCGAGGCGCAGTGGAACGGCCTCACCGACATGACCGACGCCGGCATCCTCGCCGAGCACATGGTGTGGGCCTCGACGTCACCCGAGGGTGCCGACGAGCCGTTCAACATCGTCAACGGTGACGTCTTCCGGTGGCGCTGGATGTGGCCGCGCCTGGCAGCGCACCTCGGTGTCGACCCCGCGCGCGTGGTGGGCTACGAGGACGCTCCGCGACCGCTCGAGGAGCAGATGGCGCCGTACGAGTCCGAGTGGGCCGGCATCGCCGAGCGCCACGGTCTCGCCGAGGCCGACATCACCCGACTCGCCTCGTGGTGGCACACCGACGCCGACCTCGGTCGGGCGATGGAGGTCGTCACCGACATGGGGAAGAGCCGCGACGCCGGGTTCACGGCGTTCCGTCGGACCGAGCAGGCGTTCGCGGACCTGTTCGCCCGGTACCGGGCGGACCGCCTCATCCCCTGATCGGCGAGGTCGCCGATCAGAAGGCGTACCGGATCCGGCACGACGGCAGGTGCTCGGCCACGAGTTCGCGGAAGCGCTCGACGAGCTGCCCCTTCATGCCGGACCGGTAGCGCACGTTCACGGCACCGTTCTGCGACACCTTCTGCTCCTGCAGGTCCGGACGCCACAGCAGGTCCTCGGCCTTGGGGTGCCACCCGAGGTTGACCTCGTGCAGGGGCTGGTTGTGGGTCAGGAAGATCACCTCGGCCGCGAGCTGCGCCTTGGCGGCCGGGGACAGCACGTCGTCGACCTGCCGGAGCAGCTCGGCCCAGTCCGACTCCCACGTCGGCGTGAGGATGACCGGCGAGAAGTTCAGGTGGACCTCGTACCCGGCGTCGACGAAGTCGTTCACCGCGGCGATCCGCTCGGCGATCGGGCTGGTGCGGATGTCGGTGACCTTCGCGGTCTCGTGCGGCATCAGTGAGAAGCGGACCCGGGTCCGGCCCATCGGGTCCCAGTCGAGCAGGTCGCGGTTGACGTACTTCGTGGCGAACGAGGCCTTGGCCGTCGGGGTCATCCGGAACAGGTCGCAGAGGTCGCGGACGTTGTCGCTGATCATCGCGTCGACCGAGCAGTCGCTGTTCTCGCCGATGTCGTAGACCCAGGCTTCCGGGTCGCACTGGTTCGGTTCGGTCTTCGGCCCCTGCTTGGCGATGTTCCGCGCCACGTGCTTGGTGATCTGGTCGATGTTCACGAACACCGTCACCGGGTTGCTGTAGCCCTTGCGCCGCGGCACGTAGCAGTATGCGCACGCCATGGCGCAGCCGTTCGCGGTGGACGGTGCGATGAAGTCGGCGGAACGACCGTTCGGCCGGGTCACCAGCGACTTCTTCACGCCGAGCACGAGCGCCTCGGTCTTGATCCGCACCCAGCGCTGGACGTTCCGTTCGTCGCCGTGCACCTCGGGGATGTTCCAGTGCGACTCGACCGGGACGATCTCGGCGTCCGGCCAGCGCCCGACGATCTCCTGCCCGCGCTGCAGTTCGAGGGCGGCCGGCTCGGCGTAGATGCGTCGGACGTCGAGCATCGGGCGGACGCGTTCGTGGCTCATCGGCTCCTGTCTACCCGCCACCACCGACGGTGCAGACTCGGACCATGACCGCCGAACCCGACGACCACTTCTTCGTCGTGGCCGGGCGACGCTGGCGCCGCACGGACCCCGCCCTGCCCGAGGACCTCGCCGCCGCGCTCCGCTCGCACCTGGGGCGCGGGCGGAACGCCGTGCAGACCGCGAAGCGTGCGGGCGACGACGACGCGCTGGCGGCGGCACGGCACCGGAACGGCCTGGCCAAGCACGGCCTGGGCGAACGCGGACCCGAGTGGTGGTCCCGCCCCGAGGCCGACCGGATCGCCGATGCCGAGCGCGCCCTCGCCGACCTGGACGCCCTGCCGTGACCACGATCCGTCCACCTCGCCTGGACCGCATCCTGACCGCCGTCGTCTTCGGCCCGGTGATCATCGGGACCGGAGTCACACTCGCGAGCGTGGCCTTCGTACCCGGAGCATCGACGAGGGTGTTCGTCGTCGTCCTCGGTGCCGCCTGCATCGCCGGTGGGATCTGGGCGACGGCCAGGACCGGACACGTCGCCGTGCACCTGTCCGACGACACCCTCCGGTACTCGGGCTTCTTCGTGTCGTGGACGGCACCACGCGCGGAGATCACGACGGTGCTCGATGACGCGTTCGTCGAGTGGCGCGACGATCACGGGGCCGAACACCGACGGCAGATCTGGCTGCTGACCCGGGCACAGGAGGACGACGGCACGAAGTTCGCTCGGCTCTGGCGGTGGCGCCGTGAGGCACTCCTCGAGGTTCGAGCGTGGGCGGCGGCTCGCGAGGTCCGAAACGTCCCATAACGCCCACGATGGAAAGCGGGATCGGGCGTACCTGGTCAGAAGTTCCAACCAGGTGCGCCCGATTCGACCAGGTACGCCCGGTCCGACCAGGGCGCGCGACTAAGCCTCGGTGTGGCCCAGGTCGGGCTCGACGAGCAGGCACGCTGTGCGCGAAGCCGCCGCGTGCAGCTCGAGCACGACGAGCTCGTTGCGACCGTGGCGGAGCACCGGCCCCGGGATCGCCAGGGTCTGCTGCGGGCCACGCGACCAGTAGCGACCGAGGCAGAACCCGTTGACCCAGGCCACACCCTTCCGGAACCCGTCGAGCGACAGGTACCGGTCGTCCACCGTGTCGAGGTCGAACGAGCCAGCCGCGAACGTCGGTCCGGCGAGCACGTCGCCACCGGTCGGGGCGACCTCGGACAGCGCGGTCGCCGCAGCGGGGGCGATCGGGTCGAGTGCGAGTGGGGACGCGGTCCACCGGGCCACCGGTGCGCCGTCGATCGAGACGCCCCCGATCAGGCCCTTCGGCTCGCCGATGCGGACGCCGTAGTCGACCCGGCCCTGGTCCTCGACGAGGAGTTCGAGCGTGCCGGTCACCGGTGGCAGGGCGATCGCGCGGTCGTGGTTCTCGCGCTCCAGGACCCCGACCACGACACCGTCGACCGACACGATCGCGCGGTCGCGCACCTCGGTGCCGACCGTCAACACCCCTCCGACGGGCAGGTCGACCTCGGCGCGGTAGGCGACGAAGCCGCTCGCGGCTCCGAGCGAGTCGAAGGTCGGCGGCTCGTCGTGCGCGGACCACGCCGTGAGCGTGGGCAGCAGGGACCGGAGCGACGTGACGCGGTCAAGACGGACGGCGAGGTCCGTGGCGGGGGTGATCCGGGCCTCCCGGTCGCTCGAATAGGCATACCTTTCAAGGCGACCCGATCCACCCGGCTCCATCGACGCGGGCAACGGCGGGACGGGCGCGTAGCGCGCGATCACGGAGCGGAAGGCATGGAACTTGGCCGTCGGCCGGCCGGCCTCGTCGAGCGGTGCGTCGTAGTCGTACGACGTCGCGATCGGACGGTAGACGCCCTTGTCGTTCGCGCCGTTCGTGAAGCCGAAGTTCGTGCCGCCGTGGAACATGTAGATGTTGACCGAGCCGCCGGCGGCGAGCAGGACGTCGAGGTCCTCGGCACTGGCGGACGCCGGCGTGGTGTGGTGGTGCTCGCCCCAGCTGTCGAACCAGCCGTCCCAGAACTCCGAGCACATCAGGGGCCCGGTGGGCTGGGCCTGCCGCAGGCGCTCGAGGCGGGCGGCGGAACGCGAGCCGAACGAACCGGTCTTGTGCAGCGAGGGCAGGGAGCCGTCCTCGAGCATGGTGCCCATCGGCTGGTCGACGCTCGTGAAGGGGACGGTCAGCCCGATGTCCCGGTGCATCTGCTCGAGCGCGCGGAGGTACTCGGGGTCGGAGCCGTAGGCGCCGTACTCGTTCTCGACCTGGACCAGGACGATGGGACCGCCCTGGTCGATCTGTCGCGGGACCAGGACCGGGGCGAGCTGCTCGAGGTAGCGCTGGACCGCGCCGAGGAACCCGGGCTCGTTGCGCCGGACGCCCACCGAGCCGTCCGCGAAGAGCCAGTACGGCAGGCCGCCGTTGGTCCACTCGGCGCAGATGTAGGGGCCCGGTCGGACGATGGCCTGCATGCCCTCGGCGGCGACGAGGTCGAGGAAGCGGCCGAGGTCCAGGCCGCCCGACAGGTCGAACTCGCCCGGCGACGGGGCGTGCGCGTTCCAGGCGACGTACGTCTCGATCGTGTTGAGCCCCATCAGCTTCGCCTTGCGGATCCGGTCGGCCCACAGGTCGGGGTGCACGCGGAAGTAGTGGATCGCGCCGGACAGGACCCGGTGCGGCTCGCCGTCGAGCAGGAAGTCGGTGTCGCCGATGGCGAAGCGCATGGTGTGACTCTTTCGTTGCCGGCCGTGCCGGGCGTGGAGCGGGGCCGTGCGGACGTGTCCGCACGGCCCCGCGGGGATACCTCGAACTACTTCGACGAGACCGTGAAGCCCTGGTCCTTGCCGTACTTGGCGAGGGCCTTCTGCCAGGCCTCGAGGCCGGCGTCGAGCGAGGTGCCGTTCTCGTACGCCTGTCCGACGGTGTCGGCGTAGACGCTGTTCGCGTACACCTGGTACGGCAGGTAGGTGAAGTCGTTGTCCGAGGACTTCGACGCGTCGACGAGCACCTTGTTGATCTGCTGGCCGCCGAAGTACTCCGGCTTCTCGTCGAGGAACGCCGACGACTCGAGATCCGCGGTGGTCGACGGGAAGCCGCCGGACTCCATGAAGACCTTCGTGGACTCCTTCGAGGAGTTCAGCCACTTGAGGAAGCCCGCGGCGAGGGCCGGGTTCTTCGACTGCTTCATGACGACCTGGGCGCTGCCGCCGTTGTTCGCGGTCTGTGCGGTGCCACCGTCGTAGGTCGGCATCGGGGCGACGCGCCAGTCACCCGAGGCCTGGGCGACGCCGGACTCCAGGTTGCCGGGCATCCAGGCGCCGGTGATCAGCGTGGCGATCTCACCGTTGCCGAGCTGCTTGTACCAGTCGTCGGTCCAGCCCACCGTCTTCGACAGCAGGCCCTGCTCGACGAGCTCGTTCCAGGTGCTCGTCCACTTCTTGGTGCCCTCGTCCTGCAGGTTGATGGTCACCTTGTCACCGTCGGTGGCGAAGGGGGTGCCGCCGGCCTGGGCGATCATGCTCGTGGTGAAGCCGGCGTCGCCGGAGTCCGCCGCGATGTACGCCTTCGGGTCGGCCTCGTGCAGCTTCTCGGCCGCGGTGACGTACTCGTCCCACGTCTTCGGCACGGCGATGTCGTGCTTGTCGAAGACCTTCTTGTTGTAGAACAGCGCCATGGGGCCGGAGTCCTGCGGCAGGCCGTAGACCTTGCCGTCGATCGACACCGAGCTCCAGGTGCTCTTCGCGAAGTCCTTCTCGAGCGAGTCGAAGCCGTAGCTCGACAGGTCGAGCAGCGACTCGGACAGCGCGAACTGCGGCAGAGCGTAGTACTCGACCTGGGCGACGTCGGGGGCGCCCGAGCCGGCCTTGATCGTGTTCTGCAGCTTCGTGTACTGGTCGGCACCGGTGCCGGCGTTGACGAGCTTGACCTTCACCTTGGGGTACTGCTTCTCGAACGCGGCGACCTGGGCCTTCGCCGACGGGGTCCACGACCAGTAGGTCAGGGTGCCACCGTCCTTCAGGGCCTTGTCGATGTCGTCGGCCGATCCGCCGGAGCCGGAGCCGCCGGAGGCGCACGCGGCGAGGGCGATCGCGGCGGTGACGCCGATGGCGAGGGCGCTGAGCCCGCGCCGGAGACGCTTGTTCATGGGAGTGCCTTTCACTTCTTCGTGGAGGGGGTGGTGCTGCTGTGTCAGGCCTTGACCGACCCGGCCGCGAGGCCGGACTGCCAGAAGCGCTGGAGGAAGAGGAACGCGACCACGATCGGGATGATCGTGAGGAGCGATCCCGTGACGACGAGGTTGTAGATCGGCTGCGCGCCGGACCCGGTGGCCTGCGCATTCCACTGGTTCAGGCCGACCGTCAGCGGGTACCACTTCGGGTCGCTCAGCATGATGAGCGGCAGGAAGTAGTTGTTCCAGGTGGCGACGACCGCGAACAGCAGGACGGTGACGACACCGGGAGCGAGCAGGCGGAGCGCGATGGTGAAGAAGATCCGGAACTCACCGGCGCCGTCCATGCGGGCGGCCTCGAGCAGTTCTGCCGGGATCGCGTCGACCGCGTAGGTCCAGATCAGGTACATGCCGAACGGGCTAATCAGCGAGGGCAGGATGATCGCCCACGGGGTGTTGGTCAGGCCGACCTGCGAGAACAGCAGGAAGGTCGGGACCGCCAGGGCCGTGCCGGGGACCGCGATGGCGCCGAGGACGACGGCGAAGACCGCGCGGCGACCGGGGAACTGGAACTTCGCCATGCCGTAGCCCGCGACGGTGGCGAGCAGGGTGGCCCCGCCGGCACCGACGACCACGTAGAGCAGCGTGTTGCCGAACCACTGCAGGAAGATGCCGTCGTTGTACGTCAGCGTGTCGACGATGTTCTGCCAGAGGTTGAAGTCCCCGCCGAACCACAGGCCGAACGTGGAGAGCAGCGACGCCTGCGTCTTCGTGCTGTTCACGAGCAGGTAGAACAGCGGCGCGAACGAGTAGACGACGAAGACGACCATGACCGCGGTCAGCAGGCCGGAACGCTTCGGCTTGCGTCCGTCGACGTGCTGCTCCGCCTTCCTGGAGGCGCGGATCGAGCGGGTGCGCGGCGCACGTTGCGTCGTGGTCGCCTCGGTCACCGTGGCCGCTGCGGGCCCGGCGGGGTGCTGGATGGTGCTCATCGGTTCTCCTCGCGGGTGCCGCGGACCTGGACGACGTAGGCGATCACCGCGGTGATCACGCCCATCACGATCGCGACCGTGGCGGAGTAGTTGAACTGCTGACCGCTGAAGGACAGCGAGTAGGCGTACATGTTCGGGGTGAAGGCGCTGCCGATGACGTTCGGGGCGAGGGTCTTGAGCAGGTTCGGCTCGTTGAAGAGCTGGAAGCTGCCGATGATCGAGAAGATCGTGGCGATGACCATCGGGCCGCGGAGCGCCGGGAGCTTGATCGAGAAGACCGTGCGCATCGGACCGGCACCGTCGAGCTCGGCCGCCTCGTACAGCTCACCGGGGACGGTGCGGAGTGCGGCGTAGAAGATCAGCATGTTGTAGCCGAGGAACTCCCACGTGACCACGTTGCCGATCGACGTCAGCACCCAGCTCGGGCTGAACGGCTGCAGCAGGTCGATGCCGAGCGCGTCGTTCGCGGCGCCCGTCAGACCGAACTGGTTGCCGTAGATGAAGCCCCAGATCAGGGCGGCGACGACGCCGGGGACGGCGTAGGGCAGGAACACCGCGATGCGGAAGAAGCTCGTCCCCCACAGTCGGGCGCTGTCGAGGGCCAGGGCGGCGACGAGCGCGAGGCCGAGCATGATCGGCACCTGGACGACCAGGAAGATCGCGACCCGACCGAACCCGGACCAGAACTTGGCGTCCTGGAAGAGCTGCACGTAGTTGGCGAACCAGACGAACTGGTTGCCGCCGATGAGCTGGTCGCGGAACAGGCTGAGCCAGAGCGCGTAGCCGATCGGCACGATGAGCATCAGGACCAGGACGACGACGAACGGGCCGACGAACAGCCATCCGGTCAACCGTCCCCGCGGCTTGCGGCGGCGGCCGGCGGGGCGCTCGGCGGTGGGGCGCGGTGCTGCCTCACCGGGGCGCGCTGCGAGCGTGCTCATGTGACTCCTTCGTCTGCTGCGTTCGGGTGGTCGATGTCGGCAGCTCGGCCCGGGCCGGATCGGGGTGTCCGGGCGGTCACCGATGTTGACGTCAACATCGAACGACGCGACGATAGCATGGCAACGTCAACATGCGCTAGCGTCCGGGGAGGCCGACCGCTCGGCCACCTCGATCCGGAAGGAGCGCCAGCGTGACGATGGAGTCCCCCGCCGGCACCCGCCGTGCACCCTCGATGGCGGCCGTGGCCGACGCCGCCGGGGTGTCGATGCAGACGGTCTCGCGCGTCGCCCGGGGCTTCGACAACGTCAGCCCGGAGACCCGCGACCGTGTCCAGCGCGCGATGGAGTCCCTCGGCTACCGGCCCAACCGTGCCGCCCGCGCCCTGCGCTCCGGCCGCTTCCGCACCATCGGCGTGATCATGTTCACGCTCGCGTCCTTCGGCAACATGCGCACGCTCGAGGCGATCGCCGACGCCGCCGGGGTCGCCGACTTCACGATCACCCTGCTGCCCATGGCCTCGCGTACCGAGGCCGGCGTCCGGTCAGCCTTCTCACGCCTGCACGAACAGGCGGTCGACGGCGTGGTGATCATCATCGAGTCCCACATCATCGACACGGCCGAGGTCGTGTTGCCCGACGGCGTGCCCATGGTCATCATCGACTCCACGGGCAGCACCGACCACCCCGCGATCGACACCGACCAGGCCGACGGCGCCCGCCAGGCCACGCAGCACCTGCTCGACCTGGGCCACGAGACCGTGTGGCACGTCGCCGGTCCGGAGTCGTCGTACTCGGCAGCCCGTCGCCTCGCCGCGTGGCAGGACACCCTGGAACGCGCCGGACGCCAGGTGCCCCCGGTGTTCCGCGGCGGCTGGACGACCGAGCACGGGTACGAGGCCGGGCTCGAGATCGCCGCGCGGCCGGAGATCACCGCGGTGTTCGCCGCGAACGACCAGACCGCCCTCGGGGTCCTTCGCGCCGCCCACGAGTCCGGTCGCCCGGTGCCGTCGTCGCTCAGCGTGGTGGGGTTCGACGACTCCCCCGAGTCCGACTCGTTCTGGCCGCCGCTGACCACCGTGCACCAGTCCTTCGACGAGGTCGGCCGCCGAGCGGTCGCGAACCTGCTCGCCCAGATCGACGGCGAGCCCGTCAGCGTCGCGGCCGACCTGGTGCCGGTGCGGCTCGTCGAGCGCGCGAGCACGGCGGCGCCGCCGGCGCGCTGACGCCACGCGCGCGCCGAGACTCGGCCACGCGGACAGACCGCGCCGTGTGCGCGCCGCATCCTGTCCGCCCAGACGAGATTCGGCCGTGGCCGCGACCACACGTCGGCCGGGAGGCCCGGTGCCAGGCCGCCACGGGCCTCCCGGCCGCCGCGCGGGCCACGTCACGGGCCCAGCGACAGTCCACGCGCCCGTCACCCCGTGAGGTGTCGCCCAGCCCGCGAACTCGCGCCCGCCGCGACCGCCCCCGCAACGAGCAGAGGACGTCGGGCGCGAGCGCCCGACGTCCTCTGTGCTCACTCGACGCCCGCCGTGGCGTGCGCCGAGGCGTCCAGTCAGCCGATCGAGACGGCGGTCCAGGAGACCGGCGGGAGCTCGATCGTGACGGTGTCGCCCTCGCGGCGGACCGACTCGTTCGTGCGGAGCCCCACGCGCGAGGTGTTCTCCAGGTCGTTCACGGCGTGCAGGTCGTCGTCCCAGACGCCCTCGGCGTGGACGTCACCCGTCGCACCGATCCCCGCGAGGTCGATCGTCACCGTGGTCGGCTCGGACGGGTGGCGGTTCACCAGGAAGACCGCGGCCTTGCCGTCCTCGGAGACGGTGGCGGCGGAGTCCACGACGGGGACCTCGCCGTGCTTGCCGCCGTCGACCGTGTCACCCGAGGCCTTGACCTGCAGCGAGGTGCCCTGCGCAAGGCGCGAGGTGACCGAGAACGGGAAGAACGTCGTCTGGCGCCAGGCCGGGCCGCCGGGCTCGGTCATGATCGGGCCGATCACGTTGACGAGCTGGGCGAGCGAGGCCGAGGCGACGCGGTCGGCATGGCGGAGCAGCGAGATGAGCAGGCCGCCCACGACGACGGCGTCGGCGACGGTGTAGACGTCCTCGAGCAGACGCGGGGCGACCGGCCACTCGTCGAGCGTGAAGGTCTTGGCCTTCGCTTCCCACTTCTTGATCGACCAGACGTTCCACTCGTCGAACGAGATGTCGATGCGCTTGTCGGACTTCTTCTGCGCCTGGACGTGGTCGGCGGCCGTGGTGACCGTCTTGATGAAGTGGTCCATGTTGACGCCCGAGGCGAGGAACGACGGCAGGTCGTCGTCTTCTTCGTAGTAGGCGTGCGCGGAGATGTAGTCCACGTCGTCGTAGGTGTGCTCGAGGACGGTGCGCTCCCACTCGCCGAACGTCGGCATCGACGCCCCGGAGGAACCGCAGGCGACGAGCTCGAGGTCGGGCTGGATCTGCCGCATGGCCTTGGCGGTCATGGCGGCGAGCTTGCCGTAGTCGTCGGCGTTCTTGTGACCGAGCTGCCACGGGCCGTCCATCTCGTTGCCGAGGCACCACATCTTGATGGCGAAGGGCTCCTGGCGACCGTTCGAACGACGGTATTCGGACAGTGCGGTCCCGGCGTCGATGTTCGCGTACTCCAGGAGCTCGATGGCCTCCTGCGTGCCGCGGGTGCCGAGGTTCACGGCGAGCATGAGCTCCGAGCCGACCTGGTCGAGCCAGTGCTGGAACTCGTGCAGGCCGACCTCGTTCGTCTCGGTCGAGTGCCAGGCGAGGTCGAGACGGCGGGGGCGCTGCTCGACGGGGCCGACGCCGTCCTCCCACTTGTAGCCGGAGACGAAGTTGCCACCGGGGTAGCGGATGGCGGAGACGCCGAGTTCCTTGACGAGTTCGACGACGTCCGCGCGGAAGCCGTGCTCGTCGGCGGTCTCGTGGGTGGGCTCGTGGATGCCGTCGTAGACGTGGCGGCCGAGGTGCTCGACGAACCCGCCGAACAGGCGACGTCGCACCGGCCCCACGGTGAACGCGGCGTCGAGGACGAGGTGTGTGCGGGGCATGGATCTCCTTCGATCGTGGCAGTGCGGTTCGTGCGGTGAGCAGGGTGGCGTGCTGGGCGGAGAACACTTCGGGAACCGAAGCGGGCCGTCACGAAAGTGAGCGCTCACCTGCCGGAAACGCTACCGGGTTCCGCGCCGTCGCGAAAGGGGTGGCGGATGCCGGGAGCGAGCGCTAATGTGAGCGCTCACGGAGCACCGGAAGGTCGTTCCGCGTCCGGAGCAGCAGTGCTCCGGGTCCGGAGCAGCGATGCTCCGGCGGGAGCACCGACCCTGTTCCCGAGCCCGGCCCATCCCGATGGAGTGATGCCATGCCGATCCCACCCGCAACACCCGCGTCGCGCCTCTCGCGCCGGGGCTTCCTCGCTGCCGGTGCAGCGGCCGCGACGGTCCTGCCGCTCGCCGCCTGCTCCAGCCCACTCGCCGCCGGTCTCGCCGGCAGCGCCCTCAATCCCGAGACGCTCGTCTTCTGGAACCTGTTCGGCGGCGGCGACGGCGTCCGCATGCAGTCCATGGAGGACGGCTACGCGAAGCAGCACGGCGGTTCGAGCGCGCTGCAGGGCACCACGTTCGCGTGGGGCAACCCGTACTACTCGAAGCTGACACTGGCGACCGTCGGGAACAAGCCGCCGGACGTCGCGGTGGCGCACCTGACCCGCGCGAAGCCGCTCTGGGACGGTGACCTGCTCGACCCGATCACGTCCGACGACCTGGCGAGCGTCGGCCTGAGCGCCGCCGACTTCAACCAGAAGGCCTGGGCGGCGCAGAAGACCGACGGCAACAACATCGCGGTCCCGCTCGACACCCACCCCTTCGTCCTGTTCTACAACGTCGACGTCTGCAAGAAGGCCGGCCTGATCGACGGCGACGGCAACCTCGTCGACCTCAACGGCATGGACAACTTCGAGAAGGCCCTCGCCGCGGTCGCCAAGGTCACCGGCGGCACGGCGCTCAACGTCGCGAACGTGGTGCCGGAGACGGCCACCCCGTGGCGCTTCTTCTGGACGATGTACAACCAGCTGAAGGACGCCACCCCGTTCATCAGCGACGGCGGCTCGAAGCTCACCGTCAACGAGGACGCCTACAACGAGGTCACGAGCCGCACCCAGAAGTGGGTGAAGGAGGGCTGGCTGAACAAGGCCCTCGACTACGCCACCGCGCAGTCGCTCATGTTCGACGGCAAGGCCGGCTTCTTCATGCAGGGCGAGTGGGAGATCAGCACCGCGCAGTCGATCAAGGGCTTGAACTTCGGCATGGCGCCGATCCCGCAGCTCTACGACAAGCCGGCGACCCAGGCGGACTCGCACACCTTCGTGCTGCCGAAGAAGGCCCGCACGCCGGAGCAGCGCAAGCAGCACATGCTCTTCATCAAGCAGATGCTCGAGCAGAGCCTGACCTGGGCCGAGGGCGGGCACGTACCGGCCTACATCCCGACGTTCGACAGCTCCGCGTACAAGAAGCTCACGCCGCAGTCGAACTACGCGGCCGCAGCCGAGACCGCCGTGTTCGACGACGCCGCCTGGTACGGCGGTTCAGGCTCGACGTTCGAGGGCACGGTCGGCGCCCAGCTCGCCCTCGTGCAGCAGGGCAGCTCGTCCCCCGCGCAGGCACTGCGCGCCATCAAGTCGCAGCTCGCGACGTACCTCAACACCCCGAGCCCCCTGTGACCCGGCACGCGACCGCCCGGCAGGACCACTCCGGGCAGACGACCCCCGCGATCGCCGTGAACACCGCGCGAAAGGCACGATGACGTGACCACAGCACCTGTCCTCGACCGGCCGACCGACGCGGCCACTGCGCCGCGTCTCCGCCGGAACCGCTCCTACGGCTCCAGTGTGAACCGCGGCCAGGGCCGCAGCGGCTGGCTGTTCCTCGCCCCGTTCGGCCTGTTCTACGTGGCCTTCCTGCTCGGCCCGACGATCTGGATGATCGTCACGAGCTTCTTCAACACCTCGACCGTCCGCACCGGGCTCGGCAGCTTCGCCGGGTTCGCGAACTACGCCGAGATGCTCGGGCGCAGCGACTTCTGGTCGTCGCTCTGGCACACGCTGCAGTTCACGCTGTACACGACCCCGCCGCTCGTCATCCTGGCGTTCGTGTTCGCCGTGCTGACGAACCGGATGAACCGCGGTCAGTGGTTCTTCCGTCTGGCGTTCTTCCTGCCGTTCATCCTGCCGTCGGCAACGATCTCGCTGATCTGGGTGTTCATCTTCACGCCGAGCACCGGCCTGTGGGCGAGCCTGCAGTCGGCGATCGGCATGACGCCCGGGTCCGGCATGTTGTCGAGCCCGAACACGGCCATGATCGGTGTCGCGATCGCCACCGTGTGGTGGACCCTCGGCTTCAACTTCGTGCTCTACCTGGCCGGTCTGCAGGAGATCCCGCGCGAACTGTACGAGGCCGCGGCCGTCGACGGTGCGTCGAACTGGCAGCAGATCAAGTCGATCACGCTCCCCCTGCTCGGCCGCACCACGACGCTGGTCGTCCTGCTGCAGATCATCGCGAGCCTGAAGATCTTCGACCAGGTCTACCTGATGACGAACGGCGGGCCGGGCATCTCGACCCAGGTCTCGCTGCAGCTCATCACCGGCGTCGGCTTCACCGACAACCGACTGGGTGCCGCATCGGCCGCGTCGGTCCTCCTGTTCATCGTGATCGTGGCGATCGCGGTCATCCGGCAGCTCGTCGAGCGCGCTGCCGCCAAGCGAGAGATCGGGGCCTGACATGACCGCCACCGAGAGCATCACCACCACCGGCCGCAAACTCCGCACCGGCGTCTCCTCGGCCGCTCCCACGAGCGCCGCGAAGATCGGCGTCAGCGGTCGCGGCTTCACCATCGCGTCGGGCATCGTCCTGACGGTCTTCGCGATCATCTGGCTCATCCCCAGCGTGTTCGCCCTGAAGACGTCGCTGTCCGACAACGGCGTCGCCGCACTCGGCGCGAACGCGATCCTGTCGAACTGGAACCCGACGCTGCACTCGTACTCGTCGCTGTTCCAGGCGGGCGACATCTGGAACTGGTACCTCGCCAGTGCCATCACGAGCGTCGTCACGGCGGCACTCACCGTGCTGTTCGCGTCGATGGCGGCGTTCGCGCTGTCGCGGCTGGTGTTCCGCGGCCGCAACATCGCGTTCCTGCTCATCATCCTCGGGATCATGATCCCGACGCAGGTGCTGATCATCCCGATCTTCCAGGAGCTCAACGCGGTCGGCCTGCTCAACACCTACTGGTCGGTGATCTTCCCGCAGGTGCCCGCCGTGATCGCGGTGTTCATCTTCAAGCAGTTCTTCGACGGCATCCCGAAGGAGCTGGAAGAGGCGGCACGCATCGACGGCGCCGGCATCTGGAAGGTCTACTGGTCGGTCATCCTGCCGCTGTCGCGTCCGGTGATCGCGGCGGTGACGATCCTGACCTTCGTCGGGGTGTGGAACAACCTGCTGCTGCCGCTGTTCGTGCTGTCCAACCCGGACCTCATGACGATCCCGGTCGGGCTCGCCACGGTCCAGGGCAGCTTCGGTCAGCGCTACGCCGACATCCAGGCCGGTGCGATCCTCGCGGCGCTGCCGCTGATCATCCTCTACCTGATCTTCCAACGGCAGATCGTGGAGGGCGTGACGGGCTCGGGCCTCAAGGGCTGACGCCACCCCACGACGGACGGGAGGCCCGGTGCCAGCTGGCACCGGGCCTCCCGTCCGTCCGTTCGGTCGCGGCGCGTGCGCGGCGCGGCGCGGCGCCCGGCGAAACCGGGCGTACCTGGCCGAACCGGGCGTACCTGGGCGGAAGTTCTGGGGCGGTACGCCCGAAAGCACCAGGCATCGCGCACGCTATGGGAAGAACCGGGCGTACCTGATCCAAACGGGCGTACCTGGGCGGAACGGGCGCACCTGGGCGGAACGGGCGTACCTGGGCGGAAGTTCTGTGGAGGTACGCCCGGAAGTACCAGGCACCACGCGGGTCAGGCGGGGACGGAGACCTTCGTCTCGTGCTTCCAGAACCCGGAGAAGGTGATGCGCGACTTCGGCAGGCCCGCACGGTGCAGGTGGCGGCGGCCCTCGGTGGCGAGCCTCGACTCGCCCACGACGAACGCGTAGCCCTGGTCGTCGGACGGTACGTGCCGCTGCAGTTCGGCGAGCGCGCCGCTGCCGGGGACGGCGCCCGGCTGCCGGACGATCCACGTCACCTGCACGCCGGTGGGGGCGTCGAGGTCGCGGATGTCGGCGGCGGTCGGGACCTCTTGGATGATGCGGCCGACGGTGTCGCGCGGCAACGAGGCGGCGATGCCGACGACGCCGGGCAGGCCGGTCTCCTCTGCGGCGACGACGACCTCGCTGGTGCCGGCGGGGACGTCGAAGATGCAGCCCTGGTCGAGCATCGCGAGCTCCTCGCCGGGACGTGCGGCGCAGGCCCAGATCGCGGCGCGGCCCTCGAGCCCGCCGCGGTGGTCCAGGTGCACGACGAAGTCGATGTCGAGCTCGGCGGTGCCGTCGGCGAGCAGGCGGTACGCGGCGACGGTGTAGTTCGCGCAGTGGGGGCGGACGTCCTCGGGGATGCCGAGGAACGTGGGCCACCACTTCTTGCCGTCCAGGTCGGGCATCCGGAAGGCGTCCTGGTCGGGGCGTCGGACGAACAGGCGGAACCAGTGGTCGAAGCCGAGGTAGCCGAACTCGTGCAGGTCGTCGCCGGTGACGGTGACGCGCTGCATCGAGGGGGTCACCCGCTGGGTCCTGAGGACACGGGCGCGGAAGAGCCGGGGGTTCGTCGGCAGGAGCCGCGGGGTCTTCGCCATGAGGCAAGGCTAACCTAAGATGATCTCCGTGCCAGCCCCCGATCCCGTTCTGGCTTCCGGTCCGGAGGCCCCAGACAGCGTCGCGTCCCGCGCCCGTGACGGCGACGCGTCCCGCGCCCTCGGCGTCCACCGGACCGCCACGCGGCGACGGACCGCGGTGATCGTCGGGCTCGTCGTCACCCTCGTGCTCGTCGCCGTGGCGAGCATGCTGCTCGGCAGCAACCGCATCGGTGTCACCGAGGTGTGGGCGGGGCTCACGCGCTCCGGGTCGAGCACCGACGAGGCGATCGTGTGGGGCTCCCGCATCCCGCGCACGCTGATCGGTGCTGCGGTCGGTGCGGCCCTCGGCATCGCCGGGCTGCTCATGCAGGGACACACCCGTAACCCACTCGCCGACCCCGGCCTGTTCGGCGTCTCGTCCGGCGCAGGGCTTGCAGTGGTGCTCGGCGTCTACGTGTTCGGGGTGACGAGCACGAGCGCGACCGTTTGGTTCGCCCTGGTCGGGGCCCTGGTCGCCAGCGTCGTCGTCTTCTCGGTGACGATCGCCGGCAGCGGCACGGCCAGCCCGGTGCCGCTCGCCCTCGCCGGGGCCGCGGTCTCGGCGTTGCTCGCCGCCCTGACCTCCTTCGTCGTGCTGACCGACCAGGCCTCGCTCGACGCGTACCGGCTCTGGGTCGTCGGGTCGCTCGCCGCACGCCAACTCGACATCCTCGGGGCGGTGTGGCCGTTCCTGGCCGCCGGGCTCGTGCTCGCGGTCCTGAACGTCCGCGCGCTCGACGCCCTCGGGCTCGGCTCGGAGCTGGCGAAGGGCCTCGGCGAGAACGTGCTCGTCGCCCGGCTCGTCGGCCTGGGCGGGATCACGCTCCTCGCTGCCGGGGCGACCGCCGCAGCCGGCCCGATCGGCTTCGTCGGCCTGACGGTGCCGCACGTCGCCCGCGCGCTCGTCGGCACCGGACACCGCTGGACCCTGCCGGTCTCCGGTCTGGTCGGCGCCGCCCTCGTGCTGCTCGCCGACGTCATCGGTCGCCTGATCGGCGGGTTCTCCGAGGTCGAGGTCGGCATCGTGCTCGCCGTCATCGGTGGCCCCGTGTTCGTCGCCGTGGCCCGTCGCCGATCGCTGGTGTCGCTGTGAGCGGGGCAGCGGTGCGCAGCACCGGGAGCGCGCCCGGCCGCGCCGGCATCCGCATCGGTCCCGTCGGCCTCGCCTGGCGCCCCCGGGTGTTCTGGTACACCGTCGCGTCGCTCGCCACCGTCCTGGTGCTCATCGTCATCGGGACGGCGGTCGGCTCGACGTGGATCGCGCCCGGGGTCGTCGTCCGGTCCCTGCTCGGCCTGGAGTCCGGGCCGGGCGCCTTCATCATCACCACCCTGCGCCTGCCCCGCGTGCTCACCGGCGCACTCGTCGGCCTGACGCTCGGGGTCGCCGGCGCACTCACCCAGACCTTCACCCGCAACCCCCTCGGCACCCCGGACATCATCGGCGTCACCGCGGGCGCGAGCGTCGGTGCGGTCGCGGCCATCGTCCTCGGCGGCGGAACGTACTCGGTGTCGTCCCTGGTGCTCGGTGGCGGGATCCCGGTGGCCGCCACGATCGGCGCCCTGGTCGCGGCGGTCCTGGTGTACGGCCTGGGCTGGCGCGGCGGCGTGCAGAGCTACCGGCTCGTGCTGGTCGGCATCGGCGTGAGCGCGACGCTCGACGCCGTGACCAGCTACCTGCTCGTCCGCGCGAAGATCACCGTCGCCACCGCGGCGTCGCAGTGGCTCGTCGGCAGCCTGTCGAGCACCTCGTGGGAGAGCGTCTGGCCGCTCCTCGTGGTGGCCGTGGTCGCCGTGCCGATCGCGCTCGCGACGAGCGCCGCGCTCGGCATCGGGCAGCTCGGCGACGAGGTCGCGACCGGCGTCGGGCTCGGTGTCCAGCGGCACCGGCTGCTCGTCATCGCGCTCGCGGTCGTGCTGACCGCCGCCGCCGTGGCCGCCGCGGGGCCGGTCGGCTTCGTCGCGTTCGTCGTGCCGCAGGTCGGGCTCCGGCTCGCCGGGACGAACCGGCCGCCGCTGCTGCTCGCCGGTGCCCTCGGCGCCGTGCTCGTGCTCGCCGCCGACCTGCTGTCCAGGTCTGTGTTCCCGTGGCAGGTGCCGGTCGGCATCATCACCACCGTGATCGGGGCGCCGTACCTGATCTGGCTCCTCGTCCGTCACCGCAAGGAGATGTCCCGATGACAACAGCGCACGACCACCAGCACCAGCACCAGCACCAGCACCAGCACCACAGCGTGCTCGAAGCACGGGGCCTGTCCGTCGGCTACGACCGCCAGCCCGTGCTGCGCGACCTGGACCTGCGCATCGAGCACGGCACCGTCACGACGTTCCTCGGTGCGAACGGCTGCGGCAAGTCGACCCTGCTCAAGGCGTTCGGCCGCGTGCTCAAGCCCCAGGCCGGTGAGGTCCTGCTCGACGGCGTTCCGATCCGCAAGGAACCGAACCGCCAGGTCGCCCGCAAGCTCGCGATCCTGCCGCAGTCCCCCGTCGCCCCCGCCGGCACCAGCGTGCTCGACCTGGTGATGCGCGGCCGGAACCCGCACCAGTCGTGGGCGAAGCCGTGGACCGCCGAGGACGCTGCAGTCGCCGAAGAGGCCATCGCCGCCACCGGCCTGACCGAGGTGGCGCACCGCGACGTCACGAGCCTGTCCGGCGGGCAGCGCCAGCGCGCCTGGATCGCCATGGTCGTCGCGCAGCAGGCCCAGACGCTCCTGCTCGACGAGCCGACGACCTACCTCGACCTCGCGCACCAGCTCGAGGTCCTGCGACTCGTCCGACGACTGAACCGCGAGCAGGGGTCGACGATCGTCATGGTCCTGCACGACCTGTCGCTCGCGGCGCGCTACTCGGACCGGCTCGTGGTGCTGCACGACGGCGGGGTCGTGGCCGACGGCGCACCGCACGACGTCCTCACCCCGGCACTGCTCGAGCACGCGTTCGGCCTGCACGCCCGGGTGTTCCCCGACCCCGTCACGGGCGCGCCGATGATCGTGCCCGAGGCGGACGAGCACGACCCCGTCCCGAGTGCCCGGACCGAGCCCACGGTCCCCACGAAAACCGAAGACGTGCTGGCGAGTGCCGTCAACTTAGGTTAGCCTCTCCTAACGTGAAGACCTTCCGACGTGGCCACCTGCGCGCCGCCCTCCTGACCTCCGTGACCGTCACGGCACTCCTCCTGACCGGCTGCTCGAGCACCGGCGACTCGAACGACTCCGACTCCGACGGCGGCACCGCCGCGTCGAAGGCATGGTCGTACGAGGACGCCACGGGCGCCACCGTGAAGGTCGACCACATGCCGAAGCGCGTCGTCGTGCTGAACGACATCGCCCTGTCGTTCATCGAGTACGGCCTGAAGCCCGTCGGCACCTTCGGGCAGCTGACGATGGCGAAGGACGCCCGGTTCAAGGGTCTCGACACCGACGGCATCACGCAGCTCGGTACCGCCTACGGCGACATCGACCTCGAGCAGCTCGCCGCGCTCAAGCCCGACCTCGTCGTCACCTCGGTCTACCCGACCGATGCCGAGGGCACGCTCGACACGAAGCAGCCCGGCTACGGCTTCAAGGACAGGGCGCAGGAGAAGCAGATCGAGGCCATCGCGCCGGTCGTCCAGGTGAAGTGGGGCGGCAAGGGCGAGGACGTCATCGAGACGATCGCCGAACTGTCCGAGTCCCTCGGCGCGAAGGAGTCGACGGTCGACGCCGCCGAGGAGCGCTTCGACACCGCGGCCGACGAGCTCGAGAAGGTCTCGAAGGAGAAGGACCTGTCGGTCGTCTCGATGTACGCCGACGGTGACGGCGCGTACGTCACCCGGCCGACCGACGAGCCGTCGCTGCAGATGTACGCGTCGTACGGGGTCGACTTCGTCGACCCGAAGCCCGAGGGCTTCTACTGGGGCATCTACTCGTGGGAGAACGCCGGCCAGATCACCGGTGACGTACTGCTGCTGTCGCAGCAGGGCTACCAGGTCGCTGATCTCAAGAAGCAGCCGACCTTCGCCGACAACGCCGCGCTCGAGGCGGGGCAGGTCCACAGCTGGACGTTCCCGGCCCTCGACTACGCGTCGCAGGCCGACTACATGACCAAGCTCGCGGGCTGGCTCGAGGACAGCAAGAAGCTGTCCTAGGACGCAACCGAGAACCGGCCGGGAGGCACGGTGCCAGCTGGCACCGTGCCTCCCGGCCGTTCGTGGTTGCGTTCCGGGCCGTCAGCCGACCGGCAACGCCGCGTTCACCGCCGTCTGCGCGTCGCGCCAGACGGCCGCGCGTGACCCCGCGTAGGTGCCGCCCTGACCGTTCGAGAACGACCGCAGGTTGTGCTTGGCGCCGTCCGTGTTGCCCTGCCAGTAGGCGGTGACGGCCCGCGAGGTCCCGCCCACCAGCCACACCTGGTCGGCTGCGTCCGTGGTACCGGTCTTGCCGAACAGCGTCGCGCCGTCGGGGGTCTGGCCACCGCTCGCCGTCCCGCCGCGGAACGCGCCCTGCATGACGTCGAACGCGGTGGCCGCGGTCTCCGGCGACACCGCCTGCGTGCACGTGCGGGGTTGTCCGCCGAGTTCCTCGCCGTCGGGGGCGATGACCTGGTCGATCACCACGGGTGCACAGAACCGCCCGCCGTTCGCGATGCCCGCGTAGGCCGACGCCATCGTGAGCGGGGCGATGCTCTCGGTGCCGAGCAGGGACGCCGGGTTCCAGGGCAGCTCGCCACCGGTCGCCAGGTGCACCCCCAGCCCCTCGGCGACGTCGCGGATGTCGCACAGGTCGAGCTGTTCGGCCATCGACTGGTACGCCGCGTTCACGGACTGCGCCGTCGCCGACCGGACCGAGTACGGGCCACGCTGCCCGGGTGAGTCGTTCTTCGGCTGCCAGAACGCCGAGGTGGGTCCACCGCAGGCGGTCCACTCGCTGTGCGGGTGCGGTGTGCCGTTGACGACGGTGTCCGGGCTGCGGCCGGCCTCGATCCACGCCAGCAGGGTGAACATCTTGTAGGTCGAACCGGTCTGGAACCCCGTCGAGCCGCCGTCCGCCTGGTCGGTGGCGTAGTTCAGCGAGGTCGCAGTGCGGGGCGCGTCGGACGACCGGTCGTGGTCGGTGTTCTGCGCCATCGTCAGCACACGGCCCGTCCCGGCCTCGACCGTGTTGAACGTTGCCCCCAGCGCCAGCCGCGTCTCGGTCTTCGGGTCGTACTGGTCCAGCAGCCGCTTCTGTTGAGCGTTCAGGTCCAGGTCGAGCGTCGTCTGGATCCGGTACCCGCCGGTGCGCCACGCGTCCGCCCGCTGCTGCTTCGTCGTGCCGAGCTGCGGGAGCCGTTGGGCGATGGTCTCCGCGTGGTCACAGAAGAACTCCGCGCCCACCTCGACCGCCTCGCACCCCTGCTGCGGTGCCGTCAGGTGCACGTAGTCGGCGACACGGGACAGCCGAGCCGTGCGGTACTCGTCGGTCGACAGGTGCCCCTGCTCGTGCATGGACCGCAGGATCACGTTCCGCCGGGCAGCGTTGTCGCGGTGGTGGTCGGGCGTGGACAGGTCTCGTCGTTCGGGCCACTGCACGATCGCGATGAGGGACGCAGCCTCGGCCGGGGTCAGGTCGGTCGCCGACTTGCCGTAGTAGTGCTGCGCCGCCGACTGGACACCGTAGGTCTGGTCGCCGAAGTACGCGATGTTCAGGTACGCCGCCAGGATCTGCTGCTTCGTGTGCTGCTTCGCCAGGCTGATCGCGAGCTTCATCTCGGCGAGCTTGCGCTGTGGGGTCCTCCGGGTCGCTTCCCGGTACGCGGCCTCGCGTTCCTCAGCCGTGGGCAGTTCGCTCGCCTGCTGGATCTTGATGTTCCGGACGAGCTGCATCGTCAGGGTCGAGCCGCCCGAACCGCCCTCGCCACGTGACGCGGCGATGCTCACGAGCGACCGGACGACGGACGTCGCGTCGACCCCGCCGGTCTCGTAGAACCGCTTGTCCTCGCCGTCGACCGCGGCGTGCTCGAGATGGTCGCTGATCTGCTCGAGCGTGAGCTCCTGCCGGTCCTGGTCCCACACGTTCGCCAGGTGCACCGGCTCGCCGCCGCGGTACGCCCAGATCTGGTTGCGCTGCGGCAGCTGCCCGATCTCGATGTCCTCGGGCAGCGACTCGAACACCCCGATCGCCGAGGTCGTGCCGACGCCGGCGACCGCGATCACCGGTGTCACCCCGACGCTCACCAGCAACCCGGCGAGCACACTGCCGCCCACGAAGCCGAGCGCGGCTCCCCCTGCACGTCTGATCGTCATCGCCTGCGTTCCCCCCTCGTCCGCACCACCATCGGCGCGGTTCGAGGAGCGTCCCAGCCCTGCTCGGGCGGTCGCCGGGACTTCCCCGCGGAACACCGTCGTGTCGGCTGGGAAAGTGCCGAGCTGGACTCCCGCAGCTGGGCGGTCGGCCGACGCCGAGCGCCCGCCGCCCGAGCGGAGCATGATCGGGCCATGGAGTACTCGACGGCGATGCTCACCGAGGAGACGTGGCCCGACTTCGCCGCGCTCGTGACGCGCAGCAACGGCGTGTGGGGCGGGTGCTGGTGCATCGGCTTCCACCCGGACGGCCCGCGTGGCACACCGGATCCCACGGTGTCGCACGAGGAGGCGAAGCACCGTCACGTGCGCAACGGCACGAACCACCAGGTCCTCGTCTACGCCGACGGCACCACTGTCGGCTGGTGCCAGTTCGGGCGCCCGGTCGAGCTGCCGACGATCCTGAACCCCGGTGCATACGCCCGCGAGGCCGGCACCTCGCCGGACTGGCGGATCGGCTGCGTGTTCGTCGAGTCCCGGCACCGTGGCCAGGGCGTCGCCCGTGCCGCGGTCACGACCGCGCTGGACGAGATCCGACGGGCGGGCGGCGGGACGGTCGAGGCCTACCCGGAGCAGACGGTCGAGCGGAAGCCGCAGCGCGGGGCGTACCTGCACACCGGACCGGAGGAACTGTTCACGCAGTTCGGGTTCGTGCGCGACCGCCGCATCGCCAAGTGGCGCTGGGTGATGCGCACGACGGTGTGACCGGCGTGCCCGCTCGACGCCGCACTGCCAGCCCGGCGCGCGTACCGTGGGCGCCGTGACACGCACCGCTCCGGTACGACCGCACCGCCTCGCCCTCGTCGGCGCCGCCGTGGCCCTGGTGATCGGGGTCGGACTGCTCTTCACCCCCTGGGACGGACCCGTCATCGTGCTCGCCTGGGTGCTCATCGTCGCCGCGGTCGTCCTCGGCGCCGTCACGCTGTTCCTGGTGCGGGCACCCCGCAGCTAGAACGGCGACGCCAGCAGGCACGACGAGCCGACACGACCGGCACGACCACTCCGTCAGTTGCGCCGCCGCGCGCCCGCGGATCGTGGTGGGTTCGCGCGCAGGTGCTCGGCCGCTCCCCCGAGGATCCGCGCGAGGTCGTCGACGTCGGCGTCCGACATCGACGCGAACAGCAGGGTGTGCAGCGCCTCGATGTGCCCAGGGAAGACCGCGGCGAGGACCTCACGACCGCCCCGGGTGATCGTCACGACCGTGCTGCGTTCGTCGTCCGGCGAGGGCCCGCGGGTGACCAGCCCACGCTGCTCGAGCAACTGCGCCTGGTACGTCAGGCCGCTGCGGCTGTAGACGACCCCGTCGGCGAGGTCGGTCATGCGCTGCTGCCCACCCGGAGCGTCACCGAGCCGGGCGAGCAGCTGGAACTGCACGTAGCTCAGGCCGCCCACGTCGCGCAGCTGCCGCTCGACCGCGTGGCGCAGCAGGCTGCTCACCTCGGTGAAGGCGAAGTACGCCCCGAGCTGCGTCGGGGTCAGGGAGTTCGGCGCATCGGTCACGGAACCCATCCTACCTGTTGCTTCGAGTTCGAAGCAGTGCTAGCGTCTCCGTCAGTTGCTTCGAACTCGAAGCACAGCGAGCAACACCGACGAAGGGCACGATCATGCAGGCAGTACGGTTCCACGAGGTCGGCGGTCCCGAGGTGCTCCGCACCGAGGACGTCGAGCAGCCCACCCCGACGGCCGGGCAGGTGCGGCTCCGCGTCGCAGCCTCGGCCTTCAACGCGGCGGACAACGGGATGCGGGGCGGATTCCTGCCGATCCCGGTCCAGCTGCCGCACGTCCCCGGCTACGACGTCTCCGGCACCGTCGACGCGCTCGGCGACGGCGTCGAGGGGATCGCCGTCGGGGACACGGTCATCGCGTTCCTGCCGATGGAGCTCGACGGCGGAGCGGCCGAGTACGTCATCGCCCCGGCCGACGCGGTGGTCGCCGCGCCGACGAGCATCCCGCTGGCCGACGCGGCTGCGCTGCCCTCGGTGGCACTCACCGCATGGCAGGCCCTGTTCGACGACGGCCGGATCGAGGCGGGCCAGCGGGTCCTCGTGATGGGCGCCGGCGGTGTCGTCGGCAAGTACGCCGTCCAGCTCGCCGTCCGGGCCGGGGTGCACGTCATCGCCACGGCCAGCCCGCGCAGCATCGAGGCCGTCCGGGCCGCCGGTGCCCACGAGGTGATCGACCACACCACGACCGATGTCCGTGCGGCCGTGACCGAGCCGGTCGACGTGCTGCTCAACCTCGCCCCGATCGACCCGCAGGACTTCGCGACGCTCGTCGACGTCGTCCGCGACGGCGGCACGGTCGTCAGCACCACGGCGTTCATGGCCACCCCGAGCGACGAGTCCCGGGGGGTCCGGGCGGCGACGGTGTTCGTCCTGCGCAACCGCGAACGCCTGGCGGAGCTGGTGTCCCTGGTCGACGCCGGGGCGCTCACGGTCGAGGTCACCCGGCGCATCCCGCTGACGGAACTGCCGTCGCTGCACGTCGAGGCGGCCGCGGGACGGATCAGCGGCAAGGTCGTGGTCCTGGCCGGGTGACGGCCGCACACCCCCGCACCAGCACCACCCGCAGCAGCGCCGGATACGCTCGGCGCATGACGGACCAGGGGTGGCACGAGGACGTGCTCGGAGCACCGTACGAGCGGCTCGAACTGCCGCTCGGCACCGACTCCGAGGGCCCCGTCGTCGCCACCCTGGTCCGCCGCCGGCACACCTCTACGGACCTGCTGCTGCACGGCCGCGGGCCCCTGCACGGGGTCGACGTGCTCTACGTGCACGGCTGGTCGGACTACTTCTTCCAGGTCGAGCTCGCCGAACGCCTCGAGCGGCTCGGCGCCCGGTTCCACGCCCTCGACCTGCGGAAGTACGGTCGGAGCCTGCGGCCGCACCAGACGCCGGGCATGGTCGACGACCTGGCGGTGTACGACGAGGACATCGCCGCCGCGCTCGACGCGATCTCGGCCGAGCACCCCGGCTCGGACCGCCGCCGGCTCGTCCCGATGGGGCACTCCACGGGCGGCCTGACCCTGTCGCTCTGGGCGGCACGGCACCCGGAGCTCGTGCACGGCCTCGTGCTGAACAGCCCGTGGCTCGAGTTCCAGGCCACCGCGGTCGGCCGGGCGATCGTCGCACCGGTCATCAAGCTCGGTGCCCGTCGGAACCCCCTCGCGCCGATGCCCGCCGTCGACCCCGGCTTCTACACGCGGACCGTCTCGGCCGAGGGCGAGGGGTCGTGGACCTACGAGCAGAAGTGGCGGCCGGAGCGCGGCTTCCCGCTGCACCCCGGGTGGCTCGCCGCGGTCTTCGACGGCCAGGCGCAGGTCGAGAAGGGCCTCGGCATCGGGGTCCCGACCCTGGTGATGCTGAGCGACAAGAGCATGCTCCAGCCGCGGTGGGACCCCGGGATGGCGCGGGCCGACGTCGCACTGAACGTCGACACGGTGGCGCACCGCTCGCTCTCCCTCGGCGAAGAGGTCACGGTCCGACGACTCGCCGGCGCCCTGCACGACGTCGTGCTGTCGGTACCGGACGTGCGGGAACGGGCGTACGACACCATCGAGCGCTGGGCGACGACGCTCCGCTAGTCCCGCAACGCGCGGGACGTCAGTCGTCCAGTCCGGCCACCGCGGCACGGGCCGTCGCCGCAACGAGCGCGTCCGACGGCTCCGCACCGGGATCGGCGCGGCTCGTCATCACCACGAGCACGATGGGTGCCCGCCCCGGCGGCGTCACGACCGCGATGTCGTTCCGGACTCCGTAGGACGCCGTCCCGGTCTTGTCGGCGACCCGCCACGACGGGTCCACCCCGGCTCGGATCGTCGCGTCCCCGGTCGTGTTGCGGAGCATCGCGGCGCGGAGCACCCGCCGGTCGGCAGCGTCGAGGGCGTCCCCGAGCAGCACGGTCCCGAGGTCGGCCGCGAACCGCTCCGGCGTCGTCGTGTCCCGTCGGTCGCCCGGGGTCGCCTCGTTCAGGTCGGGTTCGACCCGGTCGACGCTCGTCGTCCGGTCCCCGATGGCGCGCAGCCACCGCTCGACGGCGTCCGGCCCGCCGAGCCGCTCCACCAGCAGGTTCGCCGCGGTGTTGTCGCTAGACCGGAGCGCCGCGTCGATGAGCTCGCGCACCGTCATCCCGGTGTCGACGTGCTCGCTGGTGACGGGCGCGTACTCGAGCAGATCGCCGCGGTCGTAGTGCACGACGGTCGCCAGGTCGGCGTCGGACGAGGCGTCGAGGACCGCCGCCGCGATGAACACCTTGACCGTCGACGCGAACGCGAACCGCTCCCCCGCACGGTGCGCGATCGTCCGACCACTCCCGGTGTCGATCGCGGCGACCCCGAGCCGCGCGTCGTACCGCCGCTCCAGCGCCGCGAAGATCCGGGCAGTGGCGGGGTCGGGGGCCGGGTCGGTCGACGGCGCCACTGCGCCCGAAGCCGACCCAGACGCAGCAGCAGAAGCCGATGCGGACGACGTCGGCCCGGTCGTCGCACCACCCGGCGCACCTGAGCACCCCACCAGCCCACCCAGCACCAGCGCCGCCAGGGCCGCGGCCGTCGTCTTCGTCCCGCCTCGCACGCCCTCGAGCCTGCACGACGACCGTGCAACTACCCTGAGCGGCATGTCCGTGCCCGCCGTCCGCCTCACCCGCCTCGACCCCACCGGCGCCGACCGCCAGGAGCTGCTCGCGTTCCTGACGTCCGAGGAGTTCCCGTTCCACGTCCGACGGCGCATCAGTGCGGCCGACGCGGCGAGCGCCGTCGACTCCGGTGCCTACCGCGACGACGAGCACGACACCTCCTGGCTCGACCACGACGACCTCGGGCGGATCGGACTGGTCCGCCTCGAGGACCTGGCTGACCCCGTCCCCCTGTTCGACCTGCGCCTGGCGGGTCGGTTCCGGGGTCGGGGCCTCGGGGTCTCCGCCCTGCGTGCGGTGACCGACCACGTGTTCACGACGATGCCGGCGATCACGCGCTTCGAGGGCCAGACCCGCGAGGACAACACCGCCATGCGCCGGGTCTTCGTCCGCGCCGGTTGGGTGCAGGAGGCCCACTACCGCGAGGCGTGGCCCGTCGACGGCGGCCCGGCCGTCGGGTCGGTCGGTTACGGCGTGCTGCGTCGCGACTGGGAGACGGGCGAGACCACCCCGGTGCCGTGGGACGACGTCGCGCGGTGAGCGGCTGACGGTTCTGGTTCACGATCCTCGGGGTTCTCGAACCGGAACCGTCAGCGCGCGGACACGAACCGCCGTCCCGCGCCCGTCACGTGAGCAGAAGGCGGACTGGAGGCCCGTGGCGGCGCCGCCACGGGCCTCCAGTCCGTCGGTCGGTCGCGTCTCAGGACCGCGACAGGCGCGTAACGGTCGCGTGCGCGCCGTCCGCGATGAGCCCGTCCAGGGCGTCGCGGTACGCGGCGACGAACCGCTCGTCGTCGACGAGATCGCTGAAGACCTGGCGGTTCGCGATGAAGGCGAGGCGGTCCTCGCGCTGGGTCAGGGCGACGCGGTGCAGGGACTCGGCGAGCCGGTCGACGATCTCGATGGGTTCACCGGACTCGTCGGTGCCCTCGTCGTAGCGGGCCCACGACGCGACGATGCCGGCGGACAGCGTGACGGGCCGGCCGGCGGCCAGGTTCTCGCGCACGACGGGGAGCAGCCACTTCGGGATCCGGTCGCTCGACTCGGCGCAGAGCCGGGCGAGGGTGTCGCGCACCTCAGGGTTCTGGAAGCGCTCGATCAGGGTCGACTTGTAGTCCTCCAGGTCGATGCCGGGGACGGGGTGCAGCGTCGGTGATCCCTCTTCGTCCATGTAGCGGCGCAGGAAGGTCGCGATCGCCGGGTCCTGCGTGGCCTCGTGCGCGTACCGGTAGCCGGACAGGTACCCGAAGTAGCAGAGCCCCTGGTGACTGGCGTTGAGGAGCCGGAGCTTCATGAGTTCGTACGGCTCGACGTCGTCGACGAGCTGGACGTCGGCGTCCTCGTAGGGCGGCCGGCCGGCGGGGTGGTCGTCCTCGAGCACCCACTGGAAGAACGGTTCGGCGACGACGGGCCAGGCGTCGTCGATGCCGAGCTCGCCGCGGACCCAGGCGCGGTCCTCGTCGGCGGTGACCGGGGTGATGCGGTCGACCATCGAGTTCGGGAACGCCACGTGCTCGTCCATCCAGTCCGCGAACGCCGGGTCCTGCAGCCGGGCGTAGGCGGTGAACATCGACCGTGCGACGTGCCCGTTGCCCTGGATGTTGTCGCAGGACATCACGGTGAACGGGTCGAGGCCGCGGTCCCGTCGGCGGCGCAGCGCCTCGACCACCAGGCCGAACACCGTGCGGGGCGGGCCGTCACCGCGCAGGTCGGCCGCGACGCCGGGCTCGTCGGCGACGAACTCGCCGGTGACGTGGTCGAAGTTGTAGCCGCCCTCGGTGATGGTCAGGCTGACGATCCTGGTGTCCGGGTGCGCCATCTTCTCGACGACGGCGTCGGGGTCGTCGACTGCGAGCAGGTACTCGACGATGCTGCCGACGACGCGTGACTCGCGAGTGCCGTCCGGGTGCTTGAGGACGAGCGTGTACAGGCCGCCCTGCTCGGCCATCGCGGTCGCCATCCGACGGTCCTGCTCGAGCACGCCGACACCGCAGATGCCGTACTCGCGGGCCTCGCCACGCTGCAGGAGCCGGTCGATCACCATCGCCTGGTGCGCGCGGTGGAACCCGCCGACGCCGAAGTGGACGATGCCGGCGGTGATGCCGTCGCGGTCGTAGGTGGGCACGGCGACACCGCTCGCGGCGATCTCGTCGAGGGTCTCCGGGGACAGGCGGACGGGCATCGGGTACTCCTTCGTACGGCGGCGGATCCGCGGGCGGTGACGCGGCGGTTCGTCCGTCCAGTGTGGCACCCGACACCTCCGGCGGAACAGCGGTGCAGCACGGGCGTTCCGCACCGGGGGACGAACCTGGGGATGCCCTCAACCTCGTTGCACCGAGTGCATCGATGCACCTAGTGTTCGATCTCGTGACCATCGCGACCGACCGCCGTGCTGCCCTCAAGGCGAAGCACCGTGCGGCGATCCTGCAGGCCGCGCGGGACCTGATCGATGAGCGCGGCGGCCGCGACTTCAGCGTCGACGACCTGGCCGCCCGGGCCGACATCGCCCGACGCACCGTGTTCAACCACTTCGCCTCGCTCGACGAGGTCCTGCTCGCCGTGTGTGAGCAGGAGCTGTCCGTCATCATCGACCGGTTCCTCGCAGACATGGCGCGCACCCCGGTCGGTGACGGCAGCCGGGCCTCGATGTTCGACGAACTCGAGTCCGCGGCCCGCGGAGCCGACCTCGCGCCGGCGATCGCCAGCATGTACCGGATCCTCGGCGACCCCGGCAAGGACGACCCGAAGGCCGCGGTCCTGACCCAGACGGCGTTCTCGCGCGTGACCGAACGACTCCGGCACGAGGTCGCCCGGCGGTACCCGGCAGCCGATCCGCTCGACGCCGCACTGCTCGTCGAGGGGCTCATGAGCGGCATCGTCGTCATCGCGGAGCACTGGCTCGCGACGTCCGGCCCCGAGCTCGACCAACCGGCGCTCGACGCGTGGGACGACCTGCTCGCTCGCCTCGTGCACAGCGTCCGCAGCGGCTACATGGCCGACGGCTGACACTCCTCCATCCCCCAGGGGTCCACCGGCGCACCCCGCACCACCAGCACCTGACAACGAAAGGACCGCAGGCAACCGCATGGCCGGTCTCCTCTACCGTCTCGGACGGTTCTCCGCACGACGCCACTGGCTCGTGATCATCACCTGGGTCGTGATCATGGCGGTCGCAGGCGTCACGTACACGCTCTTCGCCGGCACGATCTCGTCGTCGATCACGATCCCGAACACCAAGACCAGTCAGGTGCAGGACCAGCTCGCCGACAAGTTCCCGTCGGCGAACGGCGGCAACGGCACGATCGTCTTCGAGACGAAGGACGGCAAGGGGTTCTCGTCCTCGCAGCGGTCCGAGATCGACGGCTTCCTGACCAGCCTCGAGAAGCTCGACGGCGTCAAGGGCACGACGAGCGGCTTCGACACCCAGCAGCAGCTCGACGACCAGCGCCAGAAGATCGTCGACGGCCGTGAGCAGATCGAGTCGGGCCGCGAGAAGATCGAGAGCGGTCAGGAGCAGCTCGACGCGCAGAAGGCGCAGCTGGAGTCCGGCAAGCAGCAGATCGCGGATGCCCAGGCGCAGCTCGACGCCCAGAAGGCGCAGGCACAGGCAGCCGGCGGCGCAGCGGTCCCCGCTGCCCAGGCCCAGGCTGCGGCCGCACAACTCCAGCAGGCCCAGGCGCAGATCGACGCCCAGCAGGCCCAGATCGACGCGGGCGAGCAGCAGATCGCGGATGCGCAGAAGACGATCGACTCGAACAAGCAGAAGCTCGACGACAACGAGCAGGAGCTCGAACAGGGCTCGGACCTGCTCGACCTGTCGAAGGACGTCCGCTTCGTGTCGAACAACGGCAGCGCCGCGATCGGCACCGTCCAGTTCACGAAGTCGACCTACGAGGTCCCCGCGGACACCAAGACCGCGATCGCGGACGACGCCGAGTCGGCTGACATCTCCGGCGTCAACGTGTACGTCTCGAACGACATCGCGCAGGGCGTGCCGTCGATCCTCGGCCCGGGTGAGATCGGTGGTGTCATCATCGCCGCGATCGTGCTGCTCCTGATGCTCCGCACGGTCATCGGCGCCGCGGTCCCGCTCGTCAGCGCCGTCCTCGGCGTCGGCGTCGCCTCGCTCACCGCCCTGTCGTTCTCGAGCCTGGTCGAGTTCATCTCGGTCACGCCCGTGCTGGGGGTGATGCTGGGCCTGGCGGTCGGCATCGACTACTCGCTGTTCATCCTGAACCGGCACCGGACCCAGCTGAAGCAGGGCATGCAGGTGCACGAGTCGATCGGGCTCGCGAACGGCACCTCGGGCAACGCCGTGGTGTTCGCCGGTGCGACGGTCATCGTCGCGCTGCTCGCGCTGAACATCACCGGCATCCCGTTCCTCGGCCTGATGGGCACGGTCGGTGCGGTCGCGGTGCTCTTCGCGATCCTCATCGCGACGTCCTTCACCCCGGCCCTGCTGTCGCTCATCGGCATGCGGATCCTGCGGAAGAAGGAGCGCGCGAAGATCGGCAACACCGACTCGACGCGGATCCCGAACAAGCCGATGTCGAGCTGGCGGGCGGTCATCACGCTCGTCGCCGGCGTCGCGGTGCTCGGCACCATCGCCCTGCCCGCGACCCAGATGCGCCTCGGCCTGCCGAGCGGTTCGTCCGAGGCCGTCGAGTCGAGCCAGTACAAGGCCTACAAGACCCTCGAGCAGGAGTTCGGCGCCGGTCAGAACGGCCCGCTGCTCGTCGTGGCGACCCTGCCGGAGTCGATCAGCAAGAGCGACGTCACCGCGACCGAGGTCACCATCGGCCAGGCGATCGCGAAGAACGACGACGTCAAGGCCGTGCTGCCCATCGGTGCCTCGAAGGACCGCGACATCATCGCGTTCCAGGTGAAGCCCGCCGGCGGCCCGGACAGCGTCTCCACCGAGAACGTCGTGAAGGACCTGCGCGAGCAGACGGTCTCCACCGACGACGGCAAGGTCACCCTCGGCGTCGCCGGCAACGCATCGGCGAACATCGACGTGTCCGAGAAGCTGTCGAACGTGCTGCCGCTCTACCTCGTGGTGGTCGTCGGCCTGTCGCTGATCATCCTGATCATCGTGTTCCGGTCGTTCCTCGTGCCGATCACCGCCACCGCCGGGTTCATCCTGTCCGTGATGGCCTCGTTCGGTGGCCTGACCGCGATCTACCAGTTCGGCTGGCTCGGCTCGGTCTTCGGGGTGCACGACCCGGCACCGATCCTGAGCTTCCTGCCCATCATCGAGATCGGCATCCTGTTCGGTCTGGCGATGGACTACCAGCTGTTCCTGGTGTCCGGCATGCGTGAGGCGTACGCCCACGGCGCGAGCGCGAAGGTGGCCGTCCAGCGCGGTCTGCACGCCGGTCGCGCGGTGGTCACGGCGGCGGCGATCATCATGATCTCCGTGTTCGCGGGCTTCATCTTCTCGGACTCGTCCACCATCAAGCCGATCGGCTTCGGGCTGGCGTTCGGTGTGCTGGTCGACGCCTTCGTCGTCCGCATGCTGCTCATCCCGTCGGCGATGCACCTGCTCGGCAAGAGCGCCTGGTGGTTCCCGAAGTGGCTCGACCGCATCGTGCCGGACGTCGACGTGGAGGGCGCGAAGCTCGAGCGCACCCACCCGGTCGCCGGCCACGAGGACACGCACACCGGCACCCACGCGCTCCCCGTGGAGCCGGACGCGACCACGCACGACTCGGGCCACCCGCCCGCGCACCGCGCGTAGTCGACGCACCAGCGCAACCACCCTGGAGGCCCGGTGCCGGTCCGCGAGATCGGCACCGGGCCTCCAGGCCGTTGCGCCCACCGCCCCCGGGGCGCGACCAAGCCACTTCGTGCACGAACGAAGTACGCTCAACGCATGACCGAGACCGTCCCGGACCCGCTCGCGCTCGACCGGCAGCTCTGCTTCGCACTCGCGGCGACGAGCCGCAGCGTCATCGGGCTGTACCGCGACCTGCTCGAGCCGATGGGCCTGACCCACCCGCAGTACCTCGTCATGCTCGCCCTGTGGGAGCGTGACCCGCGGTCGGTGCGCGAGATCGCCGGCGAACTGCGACTCAACTCTGCGACGCTGAGCCCGCTGCTCAAGCGGCTGGAGGCCTCCGGCTACGTCCGTCGCACCCGCAGCGCCGCCGACGAACGCCAGCTCGAGGTCTCCCTGACGACTGCCGGGCAGGCCCTGCGCGACCGGGCCCAGGCGGTCCCGCTCGCCGTCGCCGACCGGCTCGGGTGGCCGCTCGCCCGACTCGAGTCCCTGAAGGACGAGCTGACCGAGCTGCTGGAGCGCGTCGACCAGCTGTGATCCGAGGCCATCAGTGCCATGATGGTTCGTGCACGAACGAAAGGATGCCCCGTGGGACGCTTCGGCCAGTGGTACGAACGGTGGAACACGACGCTCATCGACAAGATGGGCCCCTCGCAGATCGGCGCCGGTCGTCCCGAGGGCATCGACGACCGGACGATCGACCGGGGCTGCCCCCTGTGCGGCAAGCCACTCTCCCTGCACCAGGTGATCCGGCCCGAGGGCCAGGTCCGCTCGTCGACACTGGTGTGCCCGCGCGACTGACCGCACTGCCTGAAGAAGTGCTCCGAGGCGGAATTGCATCGGACAACTCGCCGTTCGCCCTGGGGTGAAGCTCTTCGAACCCGCCTCCATCGGCGCCCTGTCCCTGTCGAACCGCGTCGTCATGGCCCCGCTCACGCGCACCCGCGCCGGCGAGCACGGCATCCCGAACGACCTGCTCGTCGAGCACTACCGGCAGCGCGCCGGCCTCGGCATGATCATCACCGAGGGCACCTGGCCCGTGCAGGAGGGCCGCTCCTACCCCGGGCAGCCCGGCATCGAGACCGACGACCAGATCGCCGGCTGGCGCCGCGTGACCGACGCCGTGCACGCCGCCGGCGGCACGACCGTCATGCAGCTCATGCACGGCGGCCGCGTCTCGCACACGGACATCTCGCAGACCCCGCGCATCGTCGCCCCCTCGGCGATCGCCGCCCCCGGGCAGACGCACCTGGCCGACGGCTCGAAGGCCGACATGCCCGTCCCGCACGAGCTGACCACCGCCGAGGTGGAGGCAACCGTGCAGGGCTTCGTGCAGGCCGCGCGCAACGCGATCGCCGCCGGGCTCGACGGCGTCGAGGTCCACGGCGCCAACGGCTACCTGGTCCACGAGTTCATGTCGCCGGTGTCGAACACCCGCACCGACCAGTACGGCGGCTCCCCGGAGAACCGCGCGCGGTTCGCGATCGAGGTCACCACCGCGATCGCCGAGGCCATCGGCGCCGACCGCACCGGCATCCGCCTGTCGCCCGAGCACGGGATCCAGGGCGTCATCGAGGACGACGCCGACGATGTCCGCGCCACCTACACGGCCGTCGCAGAGGGCCTCGCGCCGCTCGGCCTCGCCTTCGTGGACGTCCTGCACGCCGAGCCGACCGGCGACCTGGTGCAGCACGTCCGCCGCACCGCGGGTGCCCCGTTCATCGTGAACTCGGGCTTCTCGTCGCTCACCACGCGCGACGAAGCCATCGCGATCGTCGAGGGCGACCACGCCGACGCCGTCGCAGTGGGCCGCGCCGCGATCGCCAACCCGGACCTCGCGCACCGCTGGGAGCACGACGCCGAGCTCAACGAGCCCCGTCCGGAGCTCTTCTACGGCGCGACCGCCGAGGGCTACACCGACTACCCGTCGCTGGCCGAGGCGCGCGCGACCGTCGCGTAGTCGACGCACCATCTGAGAAACGGGAGGCCCGTGGCGACACCGCCACGGGCCTCCCGTCCCTCGTGCCCCGCGAAGGTGACGCTGTCTCCTAGGATCGACGCAGTGAGTACAGCAACGCCGGGCGAGCGGGGCCCCGCGCACCGAGCGCGCGACACCACGCGGTGGGACATCCAGGGCCTCCGCGCGTTCGCCGTCCTCGCGGTCGTCGTGTACCACCTGTGGCCGGGCGCCCTGCACGGCGGATTCGTCGGCGTCGACGTCTTCTTCGTGATCTCCGGCTTCCTGATCACCGGGCTGCTGCTGCGGGAACAGCTCGCGACGGGCACGATCCGGCTCGGACGGTTCTGGTCACGCCGGGCCAAACGCCTGCTGCCGGCCGCGTTCCTCACCATCGTGGTCACCGGGATCGCGGTGCTCGTCGCCGTGCCGAGCACGCTGTGGGGGCAGTACGGGCGCGAGCTGATCGCCTCGACGGTGTACCTGCAGAACTGGGAGCTGGCGGCGAACGCCGTCGACTACCTGGCGTCGGCCGACGCGCCCTCACCGTTCCAGCACTTCTGGTCGCTGTCGGTCGAGGAGCAGTTCTACATCCTCCTGCCGCTCCTGCTGCTCGGCGTCGGGGCCTTCGCGCGCCGGCGGTTCACGCCGCTGGTGACCGCACGGCTGCTGCTCGGCAGCGTCGTCGTGCTGTCCCTGGTGTGGAGCATCGTGCAGACGGCCACCGACCCCGGCGTCGCCTACTTCTCCACCGGCACCCGCGCGTGGGAGTTCGCACTCGGCGGTCTCGTCGCCACCGTGCACCTGCCCGAGGTCCGCACCGAGGTCGCCCGGCGGGTCCGCCTGGTCGCCACCGGCATCGGCGTCGTGGCCCTCGCACTGTCCCTCGTCGTGATCACCCCGGAGACGGCGTTCCCCGGGATCGCGGCGCTGCTGCCGGTCGCCGGTGCGGCACTCGTGCTGCTCTTCGGTGCGGGGACCGAGTTCGAGGACGTCGGTGCGCTCCGGCCCGTCGCCTTCTTCGGACGGATCTCGTACGCGCTCTACCTCTGGCACTGGCCGCTCGTCGTCATCCTGCCGATCATGTTGGGCCGCCCGCTCGACTGGGCGACCAGTTCGGCGGCGCTGCTCGTCGCGATCGGTCTGGCCGCTGCGACGACGATCTGGTTCGAGGAACCCGTCCGGTTCTCGACGTGGCTGCGGGACCTGCAGCCCCGGGGCGTGGTCTCGCTCGCCGTCATCTGCAGCTTCACCGTCGTGACGCTCGGAGCCGCCACCCTGACCGCCGTCTACGTCCAGGAGGTCGACGCGGCCACGGTCACGAAGCAGGTCACCGCCGAGCAGGAGGACGACGACGAGTCCTGCTTCGGTGCCGCCGCGCGCATCGGGTTCGCCGACCCCTGCGTCGACCCCGAACTCGCCGACGTCCGTGTGCCCGCTCCGGCCGTGGCCAAGGACGACGACGACAACCGCGCCGAGTGCTGGAGCGGCACGTTCCGGCCCTGCGTCCTCGGCAAGGCCACCGGGTGGTCGAAGCACCTCATCGTCATCGGCGACTCACACAGCAACGCGCTGATCGGTGCGTACGAGAAGATCGCAGACGACAACGGCTGGCGGATCGACCTGGCCGGTACCGGCGGCTGCTACCTCACCACCGCGCAGCAGGACTCGCTGAGCCCGGCGTCGATGCGGGGGTGCAACTCGTGGAAGCACGCCGCCATCGACTACGTCCGCGAGCACCGCGACGCCGACGCCCTCGTCGTCACCCACTCGACCACGCAGATGCCGGTCAGCCTGCCGCCGGGACCGGCCCGCGACACGGCCACCCGCAACGGCCTGGTCGACGCATGGCAGCAGGCGGCCGGCGACGAGCTGCCCGTCGTCGCCGTCCGTGACAACCCGGTGCCGCGCCCCGACGTCGTCGCCTGCCTGAGCACGATGTCCGGCCCGACGACGGACGCCTGCGACCGGTCGCGCTCCGAAGCACTCGGCACCACGGACTCGTCGGTCGAGGCCGTCGCCGCGTTCCGGGCAGCCGGGGGCCGTGCGGCGTCGATCGACCTGAGCCGCTACTACTGCACCGAGACCACGTGCCCGGCGGTCGTCGGGGGCGTCCTCGTCTACCGGGACAGCACGCACATCACGGCGACGTGGGCGTCGTCGCTCGAGCCGTACCTGGAGCGGGCACTGCAGGACCGGTTGGCGGCGTTCGCGCGCTGAGCCGTACTCCCCCGCCACTTCGTGAGCAGGAACGGTCGAGTCCGTTTCCGGGACTCGACCGTTCCTGCTCACCGAGTCGCACGGAGGTGACGTGAACGCGGCGTACGAACGACGAAGGGCCCCGGTGGTGTCCACCGGGGCCCTTCTTCGTACTGTGCGCTCGAAGGGACTCGAACCCCCAACCTTCTGATCCGTAGTCAGATGCTCTATCCATTGAGCTACGAGCGCGTGGCCTTGCGGCCGTGGAAGACTCTACAACAGGTGCGGCCCGGGCGCCAATCGAGGCCGCTCGGCCCCTGCGCTCGGCGTGTCGCGAGCGGCTTCCGACGGCCGCTCCGTCACAGGGCCGCGGGCTCCTCGTCGAACACCTCGGCCAGGAACACCCGGAGCGCCTGCCACGATCGGCGGTCGGCGCGCTCCTGGTACTGCGCGCCGTGGTCCGGCGCGTCGGTGCCGGGCACCGCGAACGCGTGCATCGCGCCCGAGTACGTCACGACCTGCCAGTCGACGTCCGGCGCCGCCCGCATCTCGTCCTGCCACGCGTGCACGGCCTCGTCCGGGACGACGGGGTCGGCACCCCCGGCGAGCACGAGCAGCTTGGCCCGGATGTCGGCGGCGTCCGAGGGGTCGTGCGCGATGAGGCCGCCGTGGAACGCCACGGCACCGACCAGGTCGGCCCCGGTCCGTGCGAGTTCGAGTGCGGTCGAGCCGCCGAAGCAGTAGCCCATCACGACGACGCGGGCGGGGTCGACGTCCGGGTCGGCGAGCAGTCGCTCGAGTCCGGCGGTGGCGCGGGCCCGCAGCAGCGGCAGGTCCTGGTAGAACCCACCGGCGACCTGGGCCGCGGTGTCGTCGCCGGGGCGCACGCCGGCACCGTAGATGTCCGCGCCGAAGGCGACGTAGCCGAGCCGTGCGAGCATCGTCACCCGGGCCTCGACGTGCTCGTTCACGCCGTGCCAGTCGTGCACGACGAGGACGGCCGGACGACGGCCCGCGATCGCGGCGTCCTTCGCGAGCACGCCGAGCAGTTCGGTGCCCTCGTGGTCGTAGGAGACGTCGTCGACACGGATGTCGGCGCCGGCGGGTGCGGGAACGGTCTGCAGGACGTCGTCGGTGGTGTTCACGTCGCCCGACGCTACGCCGCCGATCGGGCTCAGGCCTCGATGTTGTCCCAGCCGTCCGGACCGACGGACCCGGCGGCGTACTCGTCGAGGGGCGCCCCGCCGACCTTCCACGCGTCGAGGAACGGTCCGACGACCTTCCAGCCCTGCACGGCGCTGTCGCCGCGGACCGAGAGCGTGGCGTCACCCTCGAGCACGCCGGCCAGCACCTCGCCGTAGGCACTGAGGCGCCCGGGGTTGAAGGTCACCTCGAGGCTCGTGTGGTCGATCGTGTACGGGTCACCGGCGCCGTTGACGTTGAGCTCGAGCTGCATCTCGTCCGGGGCGATCCAGATGCGCAGCCGGTCGGGCAGCTCGGTGCCGGTGAGCCCCTCGGGCACGTGCGGGGAGTCCTTGAACGTGATGACGATCTCGCGGCGCTGTGCGGCGAGCGCCTTGCCGGACCGCAGGGTGAACGGGACGCCGGCCCAGCGCCAGTTCGCGATCTCCAGGGTGAGCTGTGCGAGGGTCTCGGTGCCGAGCGACGGGTCCACGCCGTCCTCGTCGACGTACGACGGCAGCTGACGGTCGCCGACGGTGCCGGCGGTGTACCGGGCGCGTTTGCCCGCGGTGACGACGTCGCCGCCCCACGGTCGGACGGCGCGCAGCACGAGCTCCTTCTGGGTGCGCAGGTCGTCCGCCTTGATCGAGGCGGGGGCCTCCATCGCGACGACGGCCATCACCTGCAGCAGGTGGCTCTGGATCATGTCGGTGAGCGCACCGGCCTTGTCGTAGTAGCGCGCCCGGCCCTCGAGCCCGAGGGTCTCGTCGTAGACGATGTCGACCCGCTCGACGTGCTGCGACGACAGCAGCGGCTCGATGATGCGGTTGGCGAAGCGCAGTCCGAGCAGGTTGAGCACGGTGGAACGGCCGAGGAAGTGGTCGACCCGGTGGATGCGCTCCTCGGGGATGAACGAGTGCAGCAGGTCGTTGAGGTGCGAGGCGCTGTCGGCGTCGGTGCCGAACGGCTTCTCGAGCGCCAGACGGGTGCCGGCGGGCAGGTCGATGTGGGCGAGCTGCTCGCAGCTCTTCTCGGTGACCGCCGGCGGCAGTGCGAAGTAGATCGCCGGGTCGTGGTCGCACGCGGCGAGCAGTGCCCGCAGGTCGTCCGGGTCCGTGACGTCGGCCTTCCGGTAGGTGGAGGCATCGACCACGGCCTGCAGTCGTTCCGGCAGCGCCGTCTCACCGGAGGCGCCCTCGTCCTCCTCGTTCTTCGACGCCTGCGCGTTCTCGAAGGACTCGCGCACCTGCGCCTTCCAGTCGGCGTCGGACAGGTCCTCGACACCGGCGCCGACGAGCTGGACGTCCCAGTCGTCCTTCACCTGGAGCAGGGTGGCGAGGCCGGGCAGGAGCAGGCGCTTGGACAGGTCGCCGCTGGCTCCGAGGATGAGCAGGCTGGTCTGGAGGCTCGACATGCTGCAGACGGTACTCATCGGCCCCGGTGGATGACCGGGCCGCTACGGTGGTGTCAGTCCGGCGCGAGGGAGCACCATGAGCAGTGGGTACGAAGGGCGACGCCTCCGTGTCGCCGTGGTCGGGACGGGGATGATCGCCGGCGTCCACGCCCGGGCGGCCCGGGCCTCCGGCGCCGAGGTCCTCGGCGTCCTCGGCCGGAACGCCGCCCGCTCCGAGCAGGTGGCCGCGCAGCTCGACCTGCCCCGCGGATACGCCTCGCTCGACGAGGTCATCGCCGACGCCCCCGACGTCGTGCACATCTGCACCCCGAACGACCAGCACCACCCGCAGGCGCTCGCGGTGATCGCGGCTGGCATCAACGTGGTGTGCGAGAAGCCCCTGGCGATCGACCCTGCCCAGGCCGCCGAGCTCGTCGCCGCCGCTGCCGCTGCCGGTGTCGTGGCAACGGTGCCGTTCGTGTACCGGTACCACCCGATGGTCCGCGAGATCCGGGCGCGCATCGCCGACGGGGAGCTCGGCCGGCTGCTCGCGGTGCACGGCCACTACCTGCAGGACTGGATGCTCGACGAGGACGCCTCGAGCTGGCGGGTCGACCCGACCTCGAGCGGGCTGTCCCGCGCGTTCGCCGACATCGGGTCGCACTGGTGCGACCTGGTCGAGTTCGTGACGGGCGAGCGTTTCGCCTCGGTGTCCGCGGCGACCGACATCGTCTACCCGACCCGGCCGGCGGCATCCGGTCCGTCGTTCTCGGGTTCCCCCGATCCGGACCCGGTGGCCGACGCGGCCGAGCGCGCCGAGGTCACCACCGAGGACACCGCGGTCGCGACGTTCCGCACCGCCACGGGCCGCATCGGCAACGTCGTGATCTCGCAGGTCGCCTCGGGCCGCAAGAACCGCCTGTGGTTCGAGGTCGACGGCACCCGCGGCAGCGCGGCGTTCGACCAGGAGCAGCCCGAGTCCGCCTGGTTCGGCAACGAGCGCGGCGCACAGATCGTCGTCCGCGACCCGTCGCAGGGGTACCCCGACCAGCGCCGGCTGGCGATCGTTCCGGCCGGGCACCCGCAGGGGTACCTCGACGCCTTCGCGGCCTTCGTCGCCGACACGTACACGGCGGTGCGCACCGGCGTGGCACCGGACGGCCTGCCGACCTTCGCGGACGGGGCCCGGTCCGCCGACATCATCGAGGCCGTGATCGGCAGTGCCGCCGAGACGACCTGGCGGGAGATCCGGTGAAGCTCGGCATGCTGACCGCCTGCCTGCCCGGCTGGTCACTCGACCGGATCGCCGGGTTCGCGCAGCAGCAGGGCTACGAGCGGCTCGAGGTCGCCGTCTGGCCGGGCACCGGCGGCCGCGACTTCGAGGCGGCGCACCTGCCGGTCGCCACGTTCACCGACGAGGACGCCCTCGCCACCCGCGACCTGCTCGACCGCACGGGCCTCGAGATCTCCGCGCTCGCGTACTACGAGAACAACCTGCACCAGGACCCCCTCCGTCGTGCCGAGGTGCGGACCCACCTCAAGAAGGCGATCGACACCGCGCAGACGCTCGGCGTCCCGTACGTCGGCACCTTCATCGGGCGCGACACCACCAAGTCCGTCCGCGAGAACATGCGCGAGGGAGACCGGGTCCTGCCCGCGCTCGTCGACTACGCCGGCGAGCGCGGCGTGCGGCTGATCATCGAGAACTGCGTGATGGAGGGCTGGCACCCCGACGGGTACCCCGGCAACATCGCCTACTCCCCCGAGCTCTGGGGCTGGGTGACCGGCCTGGGCTTCGGCCTGAACTGGGACCCGTCGCACCTGACGTGGATCGGCATCGACCCGGTCGAGACGATCCTGCCGTTCGCCGAGCACATCGTGCACGCCCAGGCGAAGGACCTCGAGCTGTTCCCCGAGCGGCGCAACGCCTACGGCTTCTTCGGCAAGGTCGACAAGGGCGACGACCCGTGGGACATGGGGTGGTGGCGGTTCCGGGTGCCCGGCCGCGGAGTGGTGGACTGGCCGCACGTCGTCGACCGCCTCTACGAGGCGGGCTTCGACGGCACGCTGAGCGTCGAGCACGAGGACCCGCTCTGGGGCGGCACCGACGAGAAGGTGCTCGAGGGGCTGCGCATCGCGCACCGCACGCTGCGTCCGCTGATCGCGCAGGAGCCGTAGCCAGCAGCGGGCAGGAGCAGCACCGGCCCTGGCCGGGAGGCCCGGATCACGTGACCGACGTCGCGCACGTGATCCGGGCCTCCAGACCAGAGCCTGTGAACGGACCCGTGCGCGCCCGCGCACGCTGGTGCCATGAGCACGACCGTGAGCGACTTCGTCATCGACCGCATCAAGGCGTGGGGGGTCTCCCGCGTGTTCGGGTACCCCGGCGACGGGATCGGCGCCTTCGACGGCGCGCTCGGCAAGGCGGCGTCGACGGGTGACGGCCTGGAGTACGTCCGCCCCACGCACGAGGAGATCGCGGCGCTGATGGCGACCGCGCACGCCAAGTTCACCGGCGAGGTCGGGGTCTGCGTGGCGACGTCGAGTCCCGGTGCCTTCCACCTGCTGAACGGTCTGTACGACGCCCAGATGGACAACCAGCCGGTGGTGGCGATCGTCGGCCAGCAGGGGCTCGCCGCGATGGGCTCGTTCACGCAGCAGGAGTCGAACCTGGAGCGCGTCTTCGCCGACGTCGCCTGCTACGTGCAGACGGTGGCCACCCCGGAGGCCGTCGGGGTCGTCGTCGACACCGCGTTCCGCACGGCGTCGCTCCGCAAGCAGCCGGCCGTGGTGATCCTGCCGCACGACGTGCAGGCGATGTCCTACGACGCTCCGCCGCTGGAGCACTGGGCGTCACGGTCGAGTGACGTCCCCGCCTCGACGCGCATCACCCCGCCGGCCGACGAGGTGCAGCGGATGGCGGACATCATCAACGCCGGCTCGAGGGTGACCTTCCTGGTCGGCGCCGGAGCCCGCGGTGCGACGGCCCAGGTGCTCGCCGCCGCCGAGAAGGCCGGTGCGGGCATCATCACGGCGCTCCGCGGCAAGGACGTGATCCCGTCCGACGTGCCGTACCACTCGCAGCAGCTCGGGCTCCTCGGGTCGCTGCCGTCGCTGCACCAGATCCGGGACTGCGACACCCTCGTGCTCCTCGGCACGAACTACCCCTACGGCGAGTACATGCCGAAGACGGGACAGGCTCGGGGCATCCAGGTCGACATCAAGCCGGAGCAGCTCGGACTGCGCTACCCGACCGAGCTCAACCTGTGGGGTGACGTCGGGTCCACGCTCGACGCCGTGCTCCCGCTGCTCGAGCAGAAGTCCGACAAGTCGTTCCAGGAGACGGTCGTTCACGAGATGCGCGAGTGGGAGTCGGAGATGCGCGCGCAGTCCGAGGTCGAGTACTCCGACGGCGTCAACCCGCGCCGCGTGATCCAGGCGGTGAACGACCGGCTGCCCGACGGGGTCACGGTCACCGCGGACGCCGGCACCACCGCCGACTGGTACGGCCACCACATCCGGCTGCGCGAGGGCATGCGCGGCGACATGTCCGGCCGGCTCGCGACGATGCTCGCGGCCATGCCGTACGCGGTGACGGCGAAGTTCGCGTTCCCGGACCGTCCGGCGGTGTGCACGATCGGCGACGGGGCCTTCCAGATGCTCGGCATGAACGAGCTCATCACCGTGAAGAAGTACATGGCGGCCTGGCCGAACCAGCAGCTCGTCATCGTGGTCATGCACAACGACGACCTCGGCCAGGTGTCGTGGGAGATGCGCACCGAGGACGGCAACCCGATGTGGCGCGGCTCGCAGGACGTCGAGTCGATCGACTACGCCGGGTACGCGACGCTGCTCGGGTTCCAGGGCATCGCGGTGCACGAGGACTCCGAGGTCGAGGCGGCGGTCGAGCGGGCGTTCGCACACCAGGGGGTGACCCTCATCGATGCGTACGTCAGCCGCAGCGTCCCGCCGCTGCCCCCGCACATCACGAAGGAGTACGCGATCAACACGGCGAAGAGCCTGCTGAAGGGCGACCCGGTCGAGTTCGACGTCGTGAAGGACTCGGCCAAGGCGATGGCGACCGAGGTCACCGAGCGGGTGAAGGGCGCGCTCGGCCGCGACTGAACCGGGTCGGCGGTGCGAGGGGACGGCCGTGTGAACGTCGTATGACGAGTTGCGCGGGGGTCTGGCGAGTCGCCTGTGCGTCTTCGTAGGTTCGACGACGATGAACACTTCCCACACCGCCGGAACCGCCGGTGCGACGACCCGACGACGCCTCGGCGCCGGCGCGGCCCTCGCCACCGCCGGGGTCCTGGTCGCACTGTCCGTCCCGTCCACAGCCGTCGCCGCCGAGGGCGACACGACGATCGACATCATCGACGTCAACGACTTCCACGGTCGCATCGAGTCCGAGGGCACCGCCGCCGACAAGGCCGCCGGCGCCGCGAAGCTCGCCGGCGTCGTGCAGTCCTACCGCGAGGCCAACCCGAACACGATCTTCGCCAGCGTCGGCGACAACGTGGGTGCCTCGACCTTCACCTCGCTCATCCAGCAGGACTCCCCGACCATCGACGCCCTGAACGCCATGGACCTCGACGTCAGCGCGATCGGCAACCACGAGCTCGACAAGGGCCAGGACGACCTGACCGGCCGCATCGAGGACCGTGCCGACTGGCCCTACGTCTCGGCGAACATCGTCAAGGCCGGCACCACCGACCCCGCCTTCACCCCGTACTCCATCGTGGAGAAGGGCGGCGTCGAGGTCGGCTTCATCGGCGCCACCACCGAGGACCTCATCCCCGGGCTCGTCAGTCCCGGCGGGGTGAAGGGCCTCGCGATGGCCCCGATCGTCAGCCAGGTCAACCGGTACGCCGAGCAGCTCACCGACGGCAAGGACGACAACGGCGAGGCGGACGTGCTCGTCCTGCTCGTGCACGAGGGCGCGACCACGAGCGCGCTCGCCGACGCCACCGGCACCGGTGCCTTCGGCAAGATCACCTCCGGCGTCTCGTCGAAGGTCTCGGCCATCGTGTCGGCGCACACCCACGCGACGTACGACCACGACATCGCCGGCCCGGACGGCACGAAGCGTCCGGTGATCCAGGCCGGGTCCTACGGGGTGAACTTCGGGCACCTGCAGCTCACCGTGGACGCCGACAAGCAGCTCACCGGCATCACGTCCGAGGTCAAGCCGGTCAACACGGAGACCCGCGTGCCCGCCGACACCACCTCGGTCACCGAGGTGAGCGACATCGTGACCGCCGCGAAGACGGTCGCCGACGTCAAGGGCGGCGAGAAGCTCGGCGAGATCACGGGTGACCTGCGTCGCGCCGTGCAGTCCGACCGCAAGGCCGAGAACCGCGGTGGCGAGTCCGTCCTGGGCAACTCCATCGCCGAGGTCCAGCGCAGCGCCACCGAGCGGAACGGCTCGCAGGTCGCCTTCATGAACCCGGGCGGGCTCCGCACCGACATGGTCTACGCGTCCAGCGGCGCCGGCGACCCGGACGGCACCGTCACCTACAAGGAGGCCGCGCTCGTCCAGCCGTTCGCCAACACCCTGGTGACGAAGGACATGACCGGCCAGCAGATCAAGAACGCCCTCGAGCAGCAGTGGCAGCCGGACGGCCTCGAGCGTCCGTTCCTGAAGCTCGGCGTCTCGGACGGCTTCGCGTACACCTACGACCCGTCAAAGGGCCGCGGGGAGCGCATCACCGCGATGACCCTCGACGGCGAGGCGATCGCGCTGACCGACACCCTCAAGGTGACCGTCAACTCGTTCCTGTCGACCGGTGGCGACAACTTCGCCGCCTTCGCGACCGGCACGAACGTCGCCGACTCCGGCCAGGTCGACCTGCAGGCCCAGGTGGACTACTTCCTCGCCCACCCGGAGGTCACGCCCCCGCTCGACCAGCGCGCCGTCGGCGTCACCGTCACGCCGACCCCGGCCGGTGGGTTCCAGCCCGGTGACGAGATCGAGCTCGACCTGTCGTCGCTCGTGTTCAGCAGCGAGGACCCCGAGAAGGCCGGCACCGTCTCGGTCACCGCGGACGGCAAGGAGCTCGCGTCTGCCGCGATCGACCCGACCATCACGGACAAGAACGACGAGCAGGGTCACGCGAGCCTGACCGTCACGGTTCCCGAGGTCGAGGCGTCGGCTGCACCCTCCGCCGCCCGCACCGCCGGTTCCGTCTCGCTCGCCGCGGTGGCCGAGCCGGTCGCCACGAAGGACGCACCACTCGTCGTCACGCTGCCGGGTGGCCAGACCGTCACCCTCGCCGTGACGGTCCCGGTCGCCGCAGCGGTCGACCCTGCCGACCCCACGGACCCCACTGACCCCACTGACCCCACGGACCCCACTGACCCGGTCGACCCGACCCCGGGCACGGGCGGCGGGGTCACCCCCGGCCCCGGCACGGGTGACGACGCCGGCCTCGGTGGCGTCGGCGGGACCGACGACGACCCCCGCGCCGGTGGCGACCTCGCCTACACGGGTGCGGACCTGACCGCTCCGGCGATCGCGGCGGGCCTGCTCCTGCTCGCCGGGATCACAGCGCTCGTGGTCCTCCGCCGGAACCGCGCCCGACGTGCCGCGACGGTCCTGACGGACTGACGCGGAGCCTGCGGGCACACGCTGCGAACGGGCCGTCTCACCCTGGTGAGGCGGCCCGTTCGCAGCGGTCGGGAGGCCCGGACCACGTCCGGCGCGCACGTCGCGGGATCCGGGTGTCACGGTTGCTGTCCATCCCGGTCGAACGCTGCGGATCCGCGGATCTGCGGGGTACTCTCGGGGTTGTCGCTCCGCGACGCGTCGTGCCGGGTCGCTTTCAGCAAGTCGACGGTGGTTCCGTTCGGCGAGACTCCGCGACGCGGGCGTCCTCCGCCTCCAGGGAAACGGCGGAGGGCGCCCACTCCTCGAGTCAGCGACTCAGCTCATCGGAACAGCTGCTCGCCGATGTACGACCCCTTGCGGGGCGCCGGCGGCACCGCGAACACCGCGGACCCGATGTGCGAGACGTACTCGTTCAGCCGGTCCGAGGCGCCGAGCTTCCGCTGCAGCCGCGTGAAGTGGTCCGGGTCGTTCACGTAGGCGATGAAGAGCAGCCCGGCGTCGAGCTGACCGTACTCGTTGAGCCCGTCGGTGTAGTTGTACGGTCGGCGCAGGATCTTCACGCCGTCGTTCGCCTCGTGCGCGGCGAGGGCGATGTGCGATGTCGCGTCGATCTTCGTCGCACCGTCGTCGTCCTTCGCGTGGAAGTCCGGGGTGGTGTGTTCCTGTCCGCCGGAGAGTGGAGCGCCCTGGATCTTCGTCCGCCCGAACACCCGCTGCTGGTCGCTGACGACGTCGGCGTCCCAGGTCTCGATGTTCATCCGGATCTTCCGGACCACCTGGTAGCTGCCCCCGGCCATCCACCCGGCGTCGCGGTCGAGCCAGACGAACCGGTCGTGGTCCGCGTCGGTCGTGATGTTCCGGGTGCCGTCCTTGAACCCCATCAGGTTCCGGGGCGTGCTCTGGTCCGGCCCGGCCGAAGCCCGGCCGAAGCCGAGCACGGTCCAGCGGACGGTCGCGGTGCCGCGGGCCATCCGCGCCAGGTCGCGCACCGCGTGGTACGCCACCTGGGGGTCGTCGGCGCAGGCCTGCAGGGACAGGTCGCCGCCGGTCAGCCCCTGCTGCAGGTTGTCGCTCGGCAGCGTCGGGATGTCGGCGAGCGAGGCCGGACGGCGGTCGGCCAGCCCGAAGCGCTCGTCGAAGACGCCGGGGCCCAGGCCCACCGTGACGGTCAAGGACGCCGGCCCGAGGTCGAGCGCCTCGCCGGTGTCGGCACCCACCCCGTTGCCGTGCGTCGGCTCGACGCTGCCGACGGTCTTGCCGGCCTGCAGCTGGGCGATCGCGGCCGACCAGCGGGCGAGGAGCACCTGCAGCTCCGTCGTGACGGTCGTCGACAGGTCGAACGTCATGTAGACGCAGTACCGCTGCGGGGTGGTGCGGATCCCGCCCTGCGGCTGCCGTGCCGCGGTGGCGTAGAACGGCTGGCTCTGCGACAGGTCGATCGACTCGTCGCCGTTCGTCGCCGCCGTGAACGGGTTCACGCCGGTCGCCGCGGTGGCGCCGCCGATGCCGGCTGCCGCGCCGACCCCGGCACCGGCCACGGCCAGGCCGGCGCCGAACAGACCACGGCGGGAGACGTCCGCCCGCGGTGCCTCGTCCGCCCGGGGTGCCTCGTCCGGCTCGGTCACGCGGTGGCGACCTTCTCGGCCAGGCGGGACAGCGGGTCCTGCAGCGCCTGGATCTGCTGCGAGATCGTGTTCGCGTCGGACTTCTTCGTGGCGGCGTCCCACGTGGCGAAGCCGCCCAGGTCGTCGGCGTCGCGGTAGCCGTCCATCAGCGTGTTCGTGGCGTCGAACTGCTTCGCGATCTGCTTCGTCAGGGTCGGGTCGAGCTTGGTCAGCCCCGGCTTCAGGTACGCGAAGGCCTGGCGGGCACCCTCGACGTTGGCGGCGAGGTCGACGAGGTCGATGTGGCTGTACGCCTCTTCCTCGCCGGTGATCTTGTTCGACTGCACCTCTTCGAGCAGGCCGGCGGCGCCGTTCGCCAGGTCCTCCGGCTTGTAGTCCAGCGTCGGCACGAGCTTCGCGAGCAGCTGGACGTCCTCGGTCAGGTCCGCGGCGGTCTGCTTCGTCGAAGCCGTGATCTTCCCGGCCTGGAACAGGTCCTTCTCGACGGCGTGGAACCCGCTCCAGCCGACGGCGGGGTCGAGGTTCGAGGCGCGCATGTCGATCAGGTAGTCGAGGTTGCCGGCGTTGTCAGTGGCCGTGAAGCCCTTCTTGACGAAGCCGTCGACGTCGCTCTCGACGTGCTCGTAGAACGGACGGGCGTTCGCGTAGTCGGTCTTCGCCGCGTCGAGGTCGCCGGCGTCGATGTCCTGCTGCAGCTGCTGGACCGCGGCGACCATGTCGGTGACCTGACCGTCGACGTAGGTCGCGTAGCCCTTCGCCCCGTCGCGGAGCAGGGTCGAGGCGCTGCTGTTCGCGGTCGACGCGGCCTTGCCGGTGACGGTGAAGTCCGTCAGCTCGGTCTCGGCGCCGGGGCAGTACACCTGGTACTCCCCACCGGTCAGCGTGGCGGTGAAGCGGACGGCGTCGAGGCCGGGCGCCAGGTTCTCCTTCTCGCCGAGGATCCGCTGGTCCTGCAGCAGCTCGACCTCGGTGATCGCGGTCGACGACTCGTTCTTGACCGTGAAGGTGACGGGACCCGCGGGGACCTTCGTCGAGGACACCGCGCAGGCGTCCCGTCCGTCGTTGGTGAGCGTGATGGTGACGCGGGAGACCTTCGCGTCGGCGCCGGAGCCGCCGGCCTCGGCGGACCCGCCGGCGCACCCGGTGAGTGCGAGGGCGGTGACGGCGCCGAGGGCGCTCAGGGTGATCAGGGGTCGGACGGGCTTACCGAAGGACATGGTCGGTGCTCCTTGCAGGGTGCGCGGCCGGAGGGCCACGAGCGGGGACCTGTCTCTTATACACATCT